>DWYL01000263.1 GCA_019118685.1 Candidatus Blautia merdipullorum | reverse complement strand
CTCCGTCAGTAGATACTTTAGTGGCGATATTCTGTCCGTTTTCAATATAATATTCGATTGAAACAATGACGCTGGTGCGGACAGGATGGGAACTGGCAGGATTAACGGAACTGCTTTGGGTCTGGATTTGCTGGGCATTGGAGATGTCAAAAGCTACCTTTCGGTCTTCTCCTTCGCCAGGATAATTCCGGGGACCGGGATTTTCTAAATCCACATACATGATATCATTGTCTACTTCTAAAACATATCCATCTGCAGTATATTTTTCAGAAGCAGGATCCGCTTCTTCCTGGACTGGCTCACTGTCTTCGGCAGGAGATTGTTCAGATTCAGTTACGGGTTCTTTGGAACTGTCTTCAGAAGCTGCCTTCTCTTTAGAAGAAAAAGCGGGCGAGACACAGCCGCAGAAAAAAATGGAAATACAGCAGATACCTGCCAGGATGGATATATGTTTGCCTCTCATGCTTCTACCTCCTTGTTTTGTCTGTCTGGACAATATTTGTTATATCTGAAACTATTATAGGATATCTTTCTATGCCGGGTCAATCAATAGAAAGTATCTATAATATATCCGGAGTTTTCAGAGTTTTTTCACTGGAAACCGGGATGCTGAAAATGTAAAATAAATTGGAAAGATCAACAGTAAACGGAGAGAGTTCTTTATGAAATTTATAAATGATACTGCTATGAATGAATTTTTTCAGGAATTGGAAGAAAAGGCGAAAGGGGAACAGAAGCTTCTGGAACAGTTCCGCACTTCTTTTGCCAATACGTTAGAGACCACATTAAAGGTTATGGAAGATGGAACGGTATATGTGATCACAGGAGACATTCCCGCGATGTGGCTGAGAGATTCTACGGCACAGATCCGTCCATATCTCTTTTTAGGGGAAAAGGATGAAAAGATAAAAGATCTGATCGCAGGGCTGGTAAAAAGACAGTTCTTCTATATTTGTCTGGATCCCTATGCCAATGCCTTTAATGAAGGCCCCACCGGAGCCTGCTGGGAGAAAGACGACCCTGATCAGAGCCACTGGGTGTGGGAAAGAAAATTTGAGATTGACTCTTTGTGCTATCCTGTCCAGCTTGCCTGGCTGCTTTGGAAAAATACAGGGTGCACCGCTCAGTTTGATGAAAATTTCCGGGAGGGAGTCTGGAAGATTCTGGATGTTTTTCAGACAGAACAGAATCATGAAGAACAATCTTCCTATGTGTTTATCCGGAAAGGGAGTTACTATTCGGATACTTTGTCCAGAGAGGGAAAGGGTGCGCTGGTCCGCCCGGACATAGGCCTGATCTGGTCCGGATTCCGTCCCAGCGATGATGCCTGTACCTATGGATATCTGATCCCTTCTAATATGTTTGCCGCAGTGGCTCTGGGATATCTGGAAGAAATTGCAGAAAAGATCTTGAAAGACGAAAGTCTCAGGAAAAGAGCAGGACATATGAAGGCTCAGATCCAGAATGCCATAGAAATTTACGGACGGGTAAAGACAGAGGAATATGGCACAGTATACGCTTATGAGGTGGATGGATATGGAATGGTCAATCTGATGGACGACGCAAACGTACCCAGCCTTTTGTCCATGTCTTATCTGGGCTATCCCGCAGACAGAGAGATTATGGAGAACACCAGAAAAATGATCCTCAGCGAGGGAAATCCTTTTTACTACAAGGGGAAGGCGGCTTCCGGCATTGGAAGCCCCCATACCCCTTCCGGCTATATATGGCCCATTGCTTTGGCAATGGAAGGCCTGACCAGTGATTCCAGAGAGGAGAAAAAAAGAATTCTTGATACTCTGGTCTCTACTACAGGAGGCACAGGAATGATCCATGAAGGCTTCAGCGCAGATGATCCGGAAAAGTATACCCGGGAATGGTTTTCCTGGGCTAATGCCATGTATGGCGAACTCTTCCTGGATTATTTGGGATATAGACTGAAAGTCTGAATATAGAATTTTTACACTAAACATAGAAAATCGAAAATTGTTCTGATAAAAAACTTTTTGTACAATAGGGATAGAAAGAGGTTCTGTATTTAGGAGGTACTTATGTTTTTAACAGAGAGAAAACTTGACAGAAGAATTGCCGAGATCAGAGAATACTGTTATAGAGAAATCAGGCATCTGGAGGAATTCGCAGTCTGTGAGGACCATCAGGGCGTTGTAAATCCGGAAGTTCCCGTAGAATTTGAGGGATGGGAAAAAATGCGTACCGGAGAACGGTGGAGCGGAAGGGACCGTTATCTCTGGCTCCACAAGGAGATTACCATTCCGGAAAGTTGGAAAGGAAAAAGAGCGGTAGGTATATTTGATTTTGGAAACACAGGAGCGGGCAACAATTCCGGCTTCGAGGCGATGTGCTATATCAATGAGAAACCTTACCAGGGAGTAGACGTGAATCACAAAGAAGTTTTTTTCCCGGAAGAACTTTACGGAAAGCCTTTCCGTCTTACCTTCCGTCTGTGGTCAGGTCTGGAAGGGGGAGGAGTACCCAGAATACAGGAGCACAGGATCAACCGGGCCGATCTGGGATATCTGGATGAAAAGGCAGATGATTTTTATTACCTGAGTATGCTGATGCTGGATACAGTCCAGTGTCTGGATGAAAAAGATCCGGTAAAATACGAATTGAGGACTGCCCTGGATCAAGCCTGCCTTCTGATCGACTGGGCTTATCCTGGAAGCGGAGAATTTTATGATTCTCTCCATCAGGCAGATGATTTCCTGAATGAAAAAATCAACGGAATGAAAAAGGACAGCCTTGTAAAGGTTAAATGCGTAGGGCATACGCATATTGATATGGCCTGGCTGTGGAGGCTGAAACATACCCATGAAAAAGCTTCCAGATCTTTTTCTACTGTGCTGAGAATGATGGAAATGTTTCCGGAATATATTTTTCTTCAGACACAGCCCCAGCTTTATGAATATATAAAAGAAGATTTCCCTGAAATTTATGAGGAGATCAAAAAGAGAATTAAAGAGGGACGCTGGGAAGTAGACGGCGGCATGTGGGTAGAAGCGGACTGCAATCTGACCAGCGGAGAGTCCCTTACCCGCCAGATTCTTATCGGAAGTAAATTTATAAAAGAAGAATTCGGAAAAGAAGTGGAATATCTCTGGCTTCCGGATGTATTCGGTTATTCCTGGGCCCTTCCTCAGATACTGAAAAAATCCGGGATCGATATGTTTATGACAACAAAGATCAGCTGGAATCAGTATAACCGGATGCCTCACGATACCTTTAAGTGGAAAGGCATGGACGGTACTGAAGTGCTCACTCATTTCATCACTACACCGGAACCCTGGAATGAGCCGGGATCCTGGTTCTATACCTATAACGGACTTTTAACTGCCAAGACAGTGAAAGGGGTATGGGACGCATACAGTGAAAAAGAGATGAATCAGGAATTGCTGATCTCTTACGGATATGGAGACGGAGGCGGCGGTGTAAACCGCGATCTTCTGGAGAGAAGACGGAGGATCGATAAGATTCCCGGACTGCCGTCCCTGGAAACATCTACAGCAGGCGCCTTTTTCCGTGATCTGAAAAAGACTGTAAAGAATACAGACCGGTTTGTACATACCTGGGATGGAGAACTGTATCTGGAATATCACAGGGGAACCTATACCAGCCAGGGATATAATAAGCGGATGAACCGTAAGATGGAGCTGCTTTACAGAACTGCAGAATGGCTGACCGCTATGGGCGGCGTCCGGGAAGGAAGATTAGAACTGGCAGAGCAGGAAAAGCTGACAGAGGGTTGGAAACGGATCCTGACCAATCAGTTTCATGACATTATTCCAGGATCTTCTATCCACGAGGTTTATGAAGACGCAAGAAAAGATTATGAGACTATAAAGAATATTGGAAAAGATGTGATCCGGGATTATCTGGAAAAGAGCTTGGAAAAAGACGAAACAAGCTATACTGTTTATAATGCTTCCGGATGGGATACAGATGAAATCGCGGCAGTGCCTCAGACAGCTTTGGGAGTGTACACAGATGGAGAAGGAACTGTGCTGACATCTCAGCAAGGTCAGGGAGTTACTTATGTCCTGGTAAAAAATGTACCGGCTATGGGATATCAGAGAATTACTTTCCATCCGGGTCAGGTGGAAGAAAAGAAGGAAGCTTTTCGGATAGAAGGCAGAGAGATCGAGACTCCTTATTATATTTTGAACATAAACGAACAGGGACAGATTGAGAAGCTGTATGACAAAGAGTATCAGAGGAATGTTCTGGCTCCAAAAGAAAGAGGCAATGTGCTTCAGATGTTTGAGGACAAGCCTTTGGATAATGATGCCTGGGATATTGATATTTATTATCAGCAGAAAATGCGGGAAGTAACAGACCTGAAAAAATGGGAGATAAAGGAACAGGGATCTTTAAGACTGGTCATCGGTCTGGAATGGAAATACATGAACAGCACCATTGAACAGGAAATGATCCTTTACAGCACCAATCGGAGGATTGATTTCAGCACTCATGTGGACTACAGAGAAAGACAGCAGCTTTTAAAGGCAGCCTTTCCTGTAGATATCCGGACGACTTATGCTACCTATGATACTCAGTATGGTAATGTCCGCAGGCCAAACCACTGGAATACCAGCTGGGATCAGGCCAGATTTGAATCTGTTGGACACAGATTTGCGGATCTGTCAGAGAGAAACTATGGAGTGGCTTTGTTGAATGACTGTAAATACGGTTATGATGTGAAAGATAATCTCCTGAGGATTTCTCTTCTCCGCTCCGGGAAGCAGCCAGATCATATGCAGGATATAGGAGAGCATGTATTTACCTATTCTCTTCTTCCTCATGGCGGAGACTTTGTAGAGGGAGGTGTGGTACCATCAGCCTTTGAACTGAACAATCCTGTACTGGCAGTGGAGGGAAAAGAAAAAACAGATGCAGTCTCCTTCTTTACATTAGACAATCCAGAAGTAGAAGTCGATGCCGTGAAGAAATCCGAGGATGGAAAATATCTTGTGGTACGGTTCCATGACTTTGCCGGTTCCAGACAAAAGGTTACTTTGAAGCCGGGATTTGCCTTCTCTTCATGGGCGGAGGGGGACCTGAGAGAGCGGAGGATCGAAGAGCCCCACACAGAGGAACCTGTGGCAATGGAACTTCATCCATATGAGATTAAAACTATATTGTTTGAATTATAAAGATAGGGGAAAGGAGGGACATCATGTTAGGCGAATTATTTCATATTGAGAAAATACTGGAGGTCTGCGAGAAAATTCTATATTTTTTGAAGATCAATCTTTTATTCCTGGTCTTTAATATACCGGTCCTTTTGTTCTTCCTGTTTGTGGGGATCAGCAATGTGAGAGAATATCTCCCCTTTTTTCTCCTTTGTCTGCTGCCTGCCGGACCGGCATTTGCCGCAGTGCTGTTTTCTATGAACCGGGTGCTCCACGGGATCGAGACAAGCGCCTGGAAAGACTACAGGACCGGATATGTACAGGATCTTCAGAAAAAGCTGGCGCTGGCGGCGATCCAGTCAGTGCTGATCTGGGTCTTTTGGACAAATGTGGAATTTTTCAGCCTGCAGATACCTTTCTTTCCTTTGACAGTTTTGTTCTTCCTTTTGTTTTTGGGGACTGTTTTAATGACACCCAACCTTTACCTTCTGGCGGCCAGATATCAGATGGGCGTGAAAGACTATCTGAAAGGAGCAATGCTTTTGACCATTTCCAAGCCGGCCCTTACTTTTGGAAATATTATAGCAGCGGTTTTTATCTTGATGCTCCTGGAGATCAGAGCAGGAACCGTTATCCTTTTTATGGCAAGTATTTATGGCTTCCTGATTGTGTTTATGAACCGGAAGGTTCTGGGTATATTGGACAGACAGGCAGAAGGAGTGGAAAAATAGAGAGCCTTAGTGCTCTCTTTTTTCCGTGTTCTCTATAAAGAGTCTGGAGGG
>DWYL01000262.1 GCA_019118685.1 Candidatus Blautia merdipullorum | reverse complement strand
TCCCGATTTCTAAATCAAAAATAAATCCTTCTATGGTATACTGACACTAAATCAGGAGGTGTTAGTTTGAGCGAACGAATTTTGATTATCGAAGATGAAACCGCCATCCAGTCCATCCTTTCGGAGTTGCTGACGGATGCCGGATACAATATAGAGGTTGCAGGCGATGGTCTGGAGGGAATCACAAAATTTCGGGAGAAGCCCTTTTCCCTTGTCCTGCTGGACATTATGATGCCGAAAATTGACGGATACACAGTCTGCGAGATGATCCGTCAGGAATCCAATGTGCCGATTATCATGCTGACAGCACTGGACGAAGAAGAAGCCCAGGTCAAGGCCTTTGAATTGAAGGTGGACGATTACATCACGAAGCCTTTCTCTGTGAAGCTGGTGCTCATGCGGGTGGAGGCGGTTCTTCGCCGGGTAAAAGAACGGGAAGGCCAAGACGCTATAACCACGCTTTCTTACGGAAATATCCGGTTGGATCGGGAAAGCCACTCGGTTTCTGTTGGCGGAAAGCCCGTCTCCCTTACCCATACGGAATACGGGCTTCTGGAACTGTTCATGCTTCACCCAGGCCGGGTATTTACACGGGACAATCTGCTCAATGAAGTGTGGGGCTATGATTTCATCGGAGAAGAAAAAACCGTCAATATCCATATTATGAATTTGCGAAAAAAGCTGGACACGGATTTGATTGAAACAATCAGAGGGGTGGGATATAGACTTGGTAAAGAAAATTAGGAACAGTTTAAGTGCAAAGGTATTTTTTTGGATTGCTGGTCTGCTTGTTCTTTGCAGTTTGCTGATTTATGGCATTGTTATGATCATTCTTCCCAAGAGTTATTCAACGGTAATATCAACACAATTCGTCGATGAAATGGACCGATTTGTAGAAACGCTTGCGGAGACAAATTATGAGGATGCATCCGAAGTCATAGAACAGTTTTGTCAGAATAATCAAGCTATGGTCATGCTGACGGATAGTGGTGAAAATATTCCTTACGGATCAGTCCCTGATGGGAGTATTGAAGAAGGGAAAACTTTAACTTACACCGCCACTACAACTTTCAAAGATCGAAATGGTGAATATCCTCTTACGGTTACTGCATTTTCTCCTACCGGTCAGGAACTAACATCACTTTTCCTAAAGATTTTTCCGATTATATTATTGCTGATTTTCCTGATTTCTTTTGTTGGCGCGATTCTATGCAGCAAAATAATGGTCAAACCCGTATTGGAGATCAGTAGGATTTCAAAACGGATGGCTCATCTGGATATGACCTGGGATTGCAAGGTAAACCGTACCGATGAACTGGGCGTTCTGGCAAACAGCCTGAATACGATGGCAAAGCGGCTGGATACTGCCATGAAAGAGCTGGAAAGCGCCAATAAGCAACTGCGGAAGGATATGGAGCACATCACCGAGCTATCCCGCCAGCGCCGGGATTTCTTTGCGGCTGCCTCCCATGAGCTGAAAACGCCCATCACCATCTTAAAAGGCCAGATTGAAAGCATGATCCTGGGCATTGGAAAATATAAGGACACAGGAAAAGTGCTGCCGGAAACCCTGAAAGAAGTAGAAAATATGGAGCGGCTGGTAAAGGAAATCCTTACGATTTCTAAAATCGAGATGGATGGCCTTGCCGGAAAAGCAGAGCCGGTGTCGATGACCGATGCACTTACCAAAGTCACTGAAACGCTGCTCCCGCTGGCCCAGGAGCGACAGATTACCGTTCATTCTCAACTTGCCGAGAATGTCACGGTATCCGGCAACACCTCTCTGCTGGAAAAAGCTATTCATAACATCCTGAGCAACGCCATCCGTCACTCGCCGGAGGGGGCGGAAGTCTTTATCCACCTTACGCCTTCTGCTCTGACCGTAACCAATACCGGCGCTTCTATCCCGGAGGAAGATCTGCCCGTGCTGTTCACGCCTTTTACCGGGTGGAAAAATCCCGGAACAAGTCTACTGGCGGCAGCGGCTTGGGGCTGTATCTGGTCAAAACCATTTTGGAGCTGCATGGATTCCGGTATCGGGTGGAAAATACAGAAACGGATGTGGTCTTTACGGTAGAGTTTTGATATAATTTAGTTAGCGACAAATTGGAATTTGGGGAGATGTTATGTATGGAAATAAAAAAATAGATGAAATTCAACTTACGAATGCCATTGACCTAATTTGGTCAACATTTCTACAATTTGAAGCTCCTGATTATTCAGAGGAAGGTATTCAGTCATTCAAAGATTTTATAGATAATAAAGAAATACTTAAAACTTTAGAATTTTGGGGAGCGTACGATAATAAAGAGTTAAAAGGCGTTATTGCTACAAACGATAACCGAAAACATATTTGTTGTTTCTTCGTTAAATCCCAGTATCATAGACAAGGTATTGGTAGAAAACTTTGGGAATATCTTCGTGAAAATAGTCAAAGTAAAGTCATTACAGTTAATTCTTCTCCGTATGCAGTTCCTGTCTATCATAAGTTGGGCTTTGTGGACTTGGACCTTGAACAAGTATCTGATGGTATGAGATACACCCCTATGAAATATGAGCGTTAAATCCTAATTTATCGGGCAGACAAGGAGGGAGAGCATGGAACTATCCATACAAGAACGGTTGAAAGACCTGCGTGTGGAACGCGGTCTGACGCTGGAACAGCTTGCGGAGAAAACCCACCTCTCC
>DWYL01000261.1 GCA_019118685.1 Candidatus Blautia merdipullorum | reverse complement strand
TTTTTCCCTTGTTTCTACACCAACCGAATAATTCATCATCAAGAATCCCAATATCAAAATAATTTAAAATCATTCCGTTTTCACTTTATTTAATATTAACATATAAGACTTCCCCCTGCAAACGGGAAGTCTTATATGTTAAAATCGCTCTGCTTTCTGTATCATGCAAAAGTTATTACTGTACCTGTTTTTCCTTCAAGTGCCTCAGCTGCATTATCCAAAGATGTGATAATTGCCTTTTTGTCGGGATACATGCGCACGAACTTCATAGCCGCCTGGATCTTCGGGAGCATACTGCCTGATGCGAACTGATTTTCTTCTATATATGCCGCTGCTTCTTTTAAATTCAGTTTATCAAGCTTAATCTCATTTTCCATCTGATAATTCAGACAGACTTTTTCTACCTCTGTCAGAATTAAAAAAATGTCTGCATTAATCTCTTCCGCCAAGAGTTCGGCTGCAAAATCCTTATCAACGACTGCTGCGATTCCTTCCAAAGTACCATCCTGTTTTTCCACAACAGGAACGCCGCCACCGCCGCATGTAATAACGATTGTATCCTTCCAAAGTTTTTTGATCTCGTCTATCTCGACAATTTTTCTGGGCATGGGAGAGGCAACAACACGTCGCCATCCTCTTTTGGCATCTTCTTTCATTATATATCCTTTTTCCCTCTGAAGTCTTTTGGCATCTTCTTTACTGTAAAATCCTCCGATAGGCTTCGAGGGAGTCAGAAATGCAGTGTCATCTTTCTCAACTATCACCTGCGTAACAAGCGTTACAACCGGAACATCCATATTGCAGAGATTTAATTCATGCTTTAACGACTGCTGCAGCTGATATCCGATATATCCCTGGCTCATCGCCCCGCAAACATCAAACGGCAGGGCCGGCGTAACTGCTTTGGCATATTCACTTGCCTGAATGATCCTTCCGATCTGCGGACCATTCCCGTGTACGATTGCCAATTCATAATGCGCTGAACTCAACTGTGCAATATATCTACATGTTCTCCGGATTACTTTTAGCTGTTCCTCTGCACTCGGCACCATCCCCTTTGTCTGTAAAGCATTTCCACCCAATGCAACTACAACCTTCACTCATTGACACTCCTTTCTTCCGGCTGTGCATATGGTTCCAGTTTAACAACCGAATAGTAAATAATAGTTATCACCGTCACAAACGGGAAGAAAACAGCCCACGGAACATAATCCGCAACTGTTACTCCATATACAGATGCGCTATATATTGCAAGGAATGCCCATGGCAGAAACTGTTCCACCATATAAGTACATGCCGCAGTTACAGCAGAGATTGAATCTGAAACATATCCAGCTTTATGATATGATTCCTTCATTGCTTCTGTTGTTACTGCACAAGACGTCCAGCTATTAGTAGTTATTACTGTAAACACAGAGCTGAACAAAGCAGTTGTAATTGTAAGATGACGCGCGTTCTGTATATTCTTGAGCAGAGAATCCCGGATAACATCAAACACCCCGATCAACCCCAGAATATCAATCGTTATCATTGCAATTACCATCATAAAAATGGAATCCGCCAAAGAAAAGCTTCCTCCTCTGTTTAAGAAAGATGACAATTCTTCACTGATATTGCTGTTATTTAAAATACTGCTGTTAAATCCACTCCATGCAGTTTCAAACCCATCAAGCAGCGAGAACTTCTGTGTGATCATCCCTATGATGATTGCCGAAAATCCTGATGAAAACAGCGCCAATGCCGGAGGCGTCTTCAAGAAACACAACGCAAGCGCTGCCAGAA
This sequence comes from Candidatus Blautia merdipullorum, assembly GCA_019118685.1. Lineage (GTDB taxonomy): Bacteria > Bacillota > Clostridia > Lachnospirales > Lachnospiraceae > Blautia > Blautia merdipullorum. Next base: position 3,336 of record DWYL01000261.1, on the reverse strand, counting down.
GCGGTACAACACACAAAATACTAATATTAAAATTCTGGCTTATTTCTGTCCTCAATGCATTAATTGCATCCATAGAAACTGTCCCTGAAGACGTAAAACTGAAGCCACACACCACATAAAAGATTATTGTTAACACTGTAGCTGCAATTACCGGAACTGCCAGCATTTTAATATGCTTATAAATGCTTATCTTGTTAATTCCTGCATTATAACTCACACAGTCTGCCAATGGAGAAAGATATTGTCCTACATTAGCACCGCAGATTACGGTTGCCGCCATAACGCCTGCCGGAAGTCCCTGTGCTATTCCTGCACTAAACAGTACGATCCCAAGAGTCCCCATTGTCGCGAAGCTGCTGCCAATCATCAGAGACATTGCTCCTGTCAATACAAAAGAAAGAACCATGATAACATTAGGAGATACAAGTGCTCCAAGCCAGTATACAAGCGCCGGGGCTGTTCCCGAAAACATCCAGGTACTGATTACAAAACCAATTCCCAGCATAACTACAATCGTGCTCGCCAGTCCCCCTACAGTTTCACCAATCTTCTCCTCCACCATCTGCCAGGTATATCCGCATCTCCAGGCAAGAATAAGATTACATGCCGCACAGATAATGAGAAGAATTTTAATATTTGCATCGAATACTGACGCACCTATACCAATAATGATCAGCATTAATATGATGATCAAATATGATTCTATTCTCGTTGGTTTTCTAATCTCTCGTTCTTTTTTATTCAATTTTCTCACTCCTTATCGTAGAGGCAGCTCATCTATTCACACGGTGTTCCAGGAAATTCTCAATCCGTCCTTTATGATATTTGATAAGCTCTTCTGACGGCTGTCTTTCATACAAAAGCCATGTAAGGATACCTTTCTGCGCATGAAGTCTGTTTTCTGCTTCTTCAAACAGAAGAGAATGCGGTCCGTCCCAAACCTCAGATGTAAGTTCTACATCACGGTGCCCGGGCATACAATGCAATACACCAACATTTTCTTTTGCCGCGTCTACAAGTTTCTGGTCAATCGTATATTTCGGGAATAATTTTGGCATACGTCTCTCTTTGAACCCTTCTTCGTCATATCCCGCAAAATAGAACGAATCACCGAAAATAAAATCAACTTTATCAATATATTTGTACGGATCATCTGTCAGATATATTTTTGCGCCAGATGTTTTGGCAATCTCATTGTATGCATCAATATCCCTTTGAGGCATTTCCATTCCTTCCGGTGAACATGCAATATAAGTCATGCCAAAGATAGCACACATTTGACTGAGCGCCCTTCCAACCATTCCAAACCCGTCCAGATCCAGGTTCAGATCGCCTACCCGCAGGATTGTCATATCTTCCCATGGTGTATCCGGCAAATGTTCACGCATCGTTATAAAATCTGCAATAAGCTGTGTCGGATGAGTACCTTCTATAGAATCCTGACTGCATCCATCAATAACAGGCGTGAACGAATCTTCAGCGTATTCTTCCATTGTCTCATGCTTACCTATTCTAAGTACTGCAGCATCCGTCATCCGGGATATCACTTCCGATGTATCACGCATAGTTTCATGCTCACCCATATATATTGTCTTACCGGAGATATAAAGAGCATGCCCTCCCAGTTGTGTCATTGCCGTTTCAAATGATATCCTTGTCCTGGTCGATAATTCAGAAAAGAGAATAGCAAGGCTCTTATTCTTCAGAAGAGGAAGATCGACTCCCGCGTAATGCGCTTCTTTTAACATCATTGAAAGATCAATAATTTCCTGAAGTTCTTCTCTCGTAAAATCAGTTAATTTTAAAAAGTGTCTGTTTCTTGGAATATTAGGTTTTTTTCTCATTTTTTCTCCTTTCTACTTCACAATATACTGAAAATATCCTTCCGGAGCTGTAATAGGTCTTTGCGCCCTGTTTCCGGTTTCAGTTTCAGCTTCTATATAATAGTCAATTGAAGTTCCCGGCATAGTTCCCGGTATCTCGGCTTCATATCTGTTTAAAATGCAGGTTTGTCTAAGCGGAACATTCTTCCAGTCTTCGGTTCCTGTCACTCTGTAAAAAAGTTCAGCTTTTTTCACTTTATCGCATTTCCCGTAATTTTTTATGATCACTTCTACTTTCTGACTCTCACTGTCCGTATAATATGGGATCTTGTTCACAGAAATATAAAGCATATCCGGATCCCATACCGCCCTTGTACGGCAATGGAGTGCATCGCCTGCATACCAGCCTATATTTTCATAAAGCTGACTCATTGGCTCCTGGCTTTCCGGTTCATCAGCGATATGATATTCTATTCCCTTTACTGAATATCCCGGCATTACTCTGCGCCAGCTGTCCAGTGCTTTTTTATCACATTCAATCCCGAACATTGGTACATAGACCGTCTTATTCAAAATGAGTGAATTAGAATATGCCGCCAGTTCATCCCCCTGATATCTGTCTGTATCAAATCGAATAATTCTAAAAGGCCTTCCATAATAATTTTTTACTTTAGAAAAACATTCATTGACAATTTTCTCAATTCTTTCATAATACGGGTGATCAGCAGGTGGTTTTGCAACAAACAATGTATCTTCATCGATCACTTTCATAATGCAGTCAAGATGCTGTATTCCAAAATCTTCATAAATGCCTGTGATTGCATATGACGTCATTCCCGTTTCCTGTGTAACAGAATCTATGAATGTTTCCGGATCGAAATGATTCATCTGTCTGTTCTCTTCCAAAAGGGTTTCACTCGAAAGCAGCAGATCCAATCCATCGGTCAAAACATTGCCTCCGATCAGTGCATATGGAAGTTCCCTGTGTTTCCATCCAAAATAATCCGCAATTTCTCCTGTCATGTAGGTTTCCGGTCCTGTCGGCTTATTAAGATCAACCGGAACATCATCCGTCGCAACTTCCATCAATTCAGTCGGACGATCAAAATGTACTGCTGGCGTACTGCAAAATCTTCCGCACAGGAGACTCATCTCTCCATGCTCATCAAACAATGCATACGGTCCCCAGTCCCGTACCCAGTAATTACCCCAAAAGGACTTCCCGCCGGGCGGGGGAGTCATAATAAACCTGATGCGTTCCATGTTAAGTCCCCACTCCAGAAACTTTGCTTTTCCATCCTTTTCCGCATCATTGTCCATAACCATGACATACATTATCGTGTCCTTGTTAAATTCCTCAAATATTTTACGAGGAAGCAGAGGCGGCCACGATACAAGTACACCTTTTGCCGGTTCCCATTCAGCTGCAATTCGTTTCTTCAAAATATCACTCCTTTCCAAATTTATATGCATACAAATTTATTTATATATAAAATTATACTTGTACAATTTT
>DWYL01000260.1 GCA_019118685.1 Candidatus Blautia merdipullorum | reverse complement strand
AAAATAGCAGGCTGAAAGTAAGCAACTTCCCACCTGCTGTTTCTATAATATGTTCTATATTCTATCAGGGGCTGTAAAATTCAAAAAACCCTTACAAATGGTACAAAATCACCACTCGTAAGGGTTTTTCTTACAGAATTTCAATGCAAAGTCTGCATTACATATTCATCTGTTTTGCAACTTCCTCTGCAAAGTTCTCTTCTTTCTTTTCGATACCTTCGCCTGTCTCGAAACGTACAAAAGATTTGATTGTGATCTTTGCGCTGTTTGCCTTAGCAACTTCTTCTACGTATTTTGCAACAGACTGTTTTCCGTCTTCTGCTTTTACGTATACCTGGTCTAAGAGGCAGATTTCTTTCAGTTCTTTGTTGATACGTCCCATAACCATACCGTTGATGATCTTCTCATTAGCGTCTGGTTTCTCGTTTTTAGCAGCTACTGTAAGGATTTCTTTCTCATGGTCAATGTAGTCCTGGGAAACTTCGTTTCTGTTGGTGTACAGCGGTTTCAGAGCTGCAGCCTGCATAGCTACGTTCTTAGCCATTTCTTTTACAGCATCGTTGATCACATCTGTCTCAACGTCTACTAAAACGCCGATCTTTCCGCCCATATGTGTGTAAGAAGCGATAAAACCGTTTTCCTCAGAAACTTTAGCGAATCTTCTGATCTGAAGGTTCTCACCGATAACAGCAACCTGTCCTGCCAGAGCTTCCTGTACAGTCTTGGTTGTATCAAATTTCCATGGCTGAGCCAGGAATTCTTCTGTTGTAGCAGCGCTTGTCTCCATAGCAGCCTCAGCAACCTGAGCTACATACTCCTGGAATTTCTCATTCTTTGCAACGAAGTCTGTCTCAGAGTTTACTTCTACAACTACTGCGCTCTTCTCATCCTCAGAAACTAAAGTCTTGCACAGACCTTCAGCAGCCACACGGCTTGCTTTCTTCTGAGCTGTTGCCAGACCTTTTTCTCTTAAGAATTCAACAGCCTTGTCCATATCGCCTTCTGTAGCTGTAAGAGCTTTCTTACAGTCCATCATGCCGGCTCCTGTCATCTCTCTTAACTCTTTTACCATACCTGCTGTAATAGCCATCGTATATTTCCTCCTGAAAGTTACTGAATTATTCTTCTGTAGTCTCTTCTGTTTCAGCTGTTTCCTCTGCAGCTTCTTCTGTGAAAAGATCTTCTGCGTCAGCAGCCTCACCCTGGTTTGCTTCGATCACGGCGTCAGCCATTTTGGAAACGATTAATTTTACAGCTCTGATAGCATCGTCATTTCCTGGGATAACGTAGTCTAATTCTTCTGGATCGCAGTTTGTATCAGCGATACCGATCAGTGTGATTCCCAGTGCGTGAGCTTCCTGTACACAGATTCTTTCTTTCTTAGGATCTACTACGAAGATTGCATCTGGAAGTTTCTTCATTTCCTTGATACCGCCCAGGTTCTTCTGCAGTTTTGCCATTTCTTTTTTCAGTTTGATAACTTCTTTCTTAGGCAGAACATCGAAAGTTCCGTCTGCTTCCATAGCTTCGATTTCTTTTAATCTTGCGATTCTGCTCTGGATGGTCTTGAAGTTTGTCAGCATTCCGCCTAACCATCTTTCATTTACATAGAACATTCCGCATCTCTCAGCTTCTGTCTGGATAGCATCCTGTGCCTGTTTCTTTGTTCCTACGAACAGGATTGTACCGCCGTCTGCTGCAATGTCAGCTACAGCTTTGTAAGCCTCGTCTACCATTCCTACAGATTTCTGAAGGTCGATGATGTAGATACCATTTCTCTCTGTGTAGATATATGGAGCCATTTTAGGGTTCCATCTTCTTGTCTGATGTCCGAAATGAACACCTGCTTCCAGTAACTGCTTCATTGAAATAACACTCATTTTTTTCTCTCCTTTTGGTTTTTCTTCCGCCTGCCTCAACTCCTCAGGGACTTTTGAAAGCACCGTCCTTTGGAATCCACAGACGTGATATTTTTGCAACGCGAATATTATAGCATACATAATTTACCCATTGCAAGGTCTTTTTTCCATAATGTCCAAGTTTTCCTTAGGATTTTCCTTCCGGGGGGATTACAATCCAAAATTTCTCATAATCCAGGACTTCAGAAGGGGCATCCAGCTTTGACAGCCTTCTTCCACAGTGCTTTTATCCTGATGGGCAACGTTTTCCGTGGCAAGGCTCAACCCGTGAATGCCCCGGGGATAAAGGTGGTATTCCACAGGAATGTTCTTTTCTCCCAAAGCCTGGACAAATCGAAACGAATTCCAGAAGGGTACCGTAGCATCCTCAAAAGTATGCCATATAAAAGTCTTGGGCACCTGGTCAGTCACTTGTTTTTCCAGAGACATTTTCTCTTTAAGGGCTTCATAAGAATCTCCCAGAAGATTCCGGATACTTTCTGTATGGGCAATCTTCTCGTCAGAGCTGATCACAGGATAACAGAGGATCAGTCCCTGGGGCCTGAGATATTCCGGAGCACAGCCTGCTGCTTCCCCCATGTGGGGCTCCTGCCAGAAAACTCCGTAGCTGGCCGCCAGATGGCCTCCTGCGGAAAATCCCATAACCAGGATCCGGTCCGGGTCAATATGCCACTGCTGTGCCTGATCCCGGAGATATTTCATAGACAGAGCCATTTCATGAAGAGCGGCAGGATATACCGCCGGGGCACAGGAATACCGGAGCACTGCCGCATGATAGCCCATAGCATTGAGCTGGAGCGCCACAGGCTCTGCCTCTCTGTTGGACGTCATAGCATAGGCTCCTCCCGGGCAGATCAATACTAAAGGCCGCTTCCATTCCGGCGCTCCGTCTAAGAAATCTTCCAGAATATAGGTCTCTAAATACGTATCCTCTGCAGAATTTTCTGTCTGAATAGGAATTTTTTTACAAATCATAATTTTTCGATCAGCAGACCGTCCCTGTAAGCTTTAAAAGTTCCTGGAGCTCTGCTATCCTTTCTTTTATTTTTAGTCCGTTGTCAGTCTCTGCTACAGTTTTTCTTTCCGTAGTCTTCTTGATCAGGATACTGGCAGACAAAATATCGCTTTCCTTTGTGATAGCATCTCTTGCGGAAGTAAAAGGTTCATGGGCTGCCAGGATCATACCCCAGGAATTATAGATCAGCGTATATCCGGCAATCCCTGTAACCTTTTGATAGGCTTTGGAAAATCCCCCGTCTATGATCAGAAGCTTTCCGCCGCACTTAATGGGGCTCTCCCCTTCTGTATGATGCACCGGCACATGCCCATTTACAATATGTCTGCAGTCTCCATCAATCCCAAACTCCTTAAAAATGTTTTCCACTACCTGATCATTTTCCAGGAAACGGTAATAAGGATTTTTCTTTTCCTCATGGGTTTCCTTTTCCGCCAGGAAACAACGTTCAAAAGTAGCCATCTTATCTTTGCCGAATAGAGGAGAGGAAGGGGCTGCCCAGATATACCAGAGGATGTCTTTCCCCTTTTCTTTTTCTTCCTTATCAATAGCAACAAATGCTTTCCGCACATAGGTCTCAAGAATATCGTAAAGAGCCTTGCCTTTATAGGATTTGCCGTAAACTTCCACTTCTTTGAAGCTTCCGTCTTCATTTAGAGGCACACACCCGTGATAAAGAAGGTTCCGGTTGTAAATTTTATAAAGACTTCCTTTTTTCAGAAGAAAACGCATATGCCGCTGAAGTTTTTCGCAATTTTCAAAAGCAAATATCAGCCGTTCCATCACTTCAGCCTCTTCCTGGGACAGTTCATAAGGATTCTCCGGATCAATCGTCGGAAAGCCCGTATCCTGAAGCTGGTAATTATTTTCTCCCAGCCGGATAGTTCCTTCCTCGTAATTAATATGTTCCAGGAGCGCCCTGTCCTCCATCTTAAATTCTTTCCTTTTTTTCACAAGCTGTCCTTCAAGCTTGAATTGGATAATGGAAACAGCCTTATACATTTTCATATTCAGGGCCTGTTCTTCCGGGTTCACATCACTGTGCCCCTTGATCTTAAAACAGTTGCAGGGATCGTCTTTATAACAGGTCATGGCAAAGGTCGCCAGAGGCAGGAGATTGATGCCATATCCATCCTCCAGAATGTCCAGATTGGAATATCTCACGCAGTTCCGGATCACTGTGGCGATACAGCAGGCTTGTCCTGTGGCAGCTCCCATCCATACGATATCATGATTTCCCCACTGTATGTCCACAGAGTGGTAATTTTCCAGCACATCCATGATCTTATGAGGTCCCGGCCCCCTGTCGTAAATATCTCCCAGCACATGGAGATGATCCACTACCAGACGCTGGATCAGTTCAGACAGATCTACAATAAATTTTTCTGCACAGCCGATTTCAATAATGGTATGTACAATCTGTTCGTAATAGGATTCCTTATCCGTTATCTCCGGCCGCTCGGTGATCAGTTCTTCAATTACATACGCAAAATCTTTCGGCAGAGCCTTGCGCACCTTGGAACGGGTATACTTAGAAGCAGTATTCTTACATACCTCTATAAGCCGATACAAAGTGATCTTATACCACTCTTCCATGTTAGGCTCCTGCTTCCTTACCAGATCCATTTTTTCCTTTGGGTAGTAGATCAGTGTTGCCAGAGCCCTTTGCTCCCGCTCGCTTAAAGTATGGCCGAACACTTCTTTGATCTTTCTCCTTACAGAACCAGAGCCATTTTTTAACACATGGGAAAAAGCCTCATATTCTCCGTGGATATCTGTCAGAAAATGTTCCGTTCCTTTTGGCAGATTCAAAATGGCCTGGAGGTTGATGATTTCTGAAGAAGCCTTGGCGATCGTCGGATAAAGCTCTGCCAGGGTTTCCAGGTATCTGATTTTCATATTTTCCATTTCGTTTCCCCCGATACTTTTTGATTTAAACATTCTACCACAAAATCCCCGTCAAAGATACATTTCCCCTGTTTTCACAAAAATATGG
>DWYL01000259.1 GCA_019118685.1 Candidatus Blautia merdipullorum | reverse complement strand
CTGCTTTTCTTTCGCTCGGAGATACAGGCTGTCATAAAAGAGGTATTTACTCCTTATCAATGCTGCAAAACAATCTACGATTATTTAGTGAATGGCTATGAGATCCAGCAGTTGTCCCCAAAATGCTGTGCAACAGTATGGAATCATATATCTTCTCGTGATCTCAGCACTGGTGACAGCTGGTCGGAAGGCGTGCGGCTATTTCTGTCTTATTGCAGACAGCATGATATTACACAAGATTACTTGATAAATAAGGTGACCGGATATGTAGAGAATGCGATCTACTACTTGGATGATGAACATTTATTAAATAATAAAGTCCAGAACGGTCCATTTATACCGGAAACAATGGATCCTGGATATGGATTTGAGGATGGCTGTGTACCTGTAAAAAGTCCTGAGTGGAAAGTGAAACAGATCGTATCATTTCTGAAAGAATGTTACGCATTATTATATACAAAAGAAGACACAGATTTTGAGGTTTCCTGTTTAATGTCTAAGCAAAGCCATGAAAAAGAGGCTGATTTTATTGCTGTTTTTGCGATAGAAAGCATGGCGATGGTGATTAAAAGCGGCCTGCAATGGAAAGATTTTGCTTTGATAAATTCGGAAATACTGTCCAAGAGCATTTTGCAAGACCTGAGCGATGGATACCGTATGGAATATATGGATACTGCCATGCACGCACAGATGTGGCTGCATCTATCATGGATGGGAGACAAAGAAAAACAGTATTATAAAGAAGGCATACAAAGTTATGCTGACTATTGCAAGGAACATGGTATCACGAACAGATTAATAGATGCTTATATGACCTGGGATTTTCAAATACCTGATTTTCTTCAGGAATGGCAGAGCATGAAAGAAAAATGTGCAAGTCAGGCATCAATGCGGCAAGACAGGAAGAGGTGAATGAATGGTTTATGAGCAGGAGCAAATAAAGGAAATCGCAGAGGAAGTTAAGCGCTTCATGCTGGAAAATCGTCTGGCAGAGGATTTCATAAAACACATATCTGGAAACCACAATAAAGGGAGGCCTGTTCCCAAAATAGAAGAATTCGTGGACAATGGCTGCCTGCGGTATGAGCTGATATGTTTCCTGAGTTACAGACTTTCTATTATGAAGGACACGGAACAGAAAGACAGGGGAAGCCTTCTTGTTGAAGATCTGGAAATGATCAGCGATAGGACACAGCGGATAGAACGGAACGAGATGGAACAGACTGCCTGGGATGTGGCAGATCTGCTGAAAGATGTAGACTATTTTAAATTTGCCGAGTATATGAAATGCATGGATGATCCCAGTGATCCGGTAAGAAGGCTCTATATGGATTTGAAAATTCCAGAAAAACGGGCAGCGCTGGCAGATTATCTTCTCAAATTTACAGATACAGCGTATACGGAGAAAATACGGAAGGTGGCTGCTAAACTGGAAGATATGGATAGGGACAGGGAAGCATCTTTAACGGCCGGTAAGAAAGAAACCCATCACAGGAGATAAAAATAGATGTTGAATGAACGGATAAAAGTGGAACATCACTTAGCAAAACGCAGGAATTCTTGTTTATGATGGAGGATAATTGAAATGAAATATGGATCAGAAGACTTTGCACAGTTGAAAGAAACTGTCGGAGAATTTTTTCGGAACGGAGTATTTGGCGATATTAGAATCTATTGGGAGATAATCTATCCCTATAAAGGGCGGGAGATTAACTATCTGGATGAACTGGCAAAAGCAGATGTCAGAAAAGTACTGATCAATTTTTTATATGATAAAAGCCACGGAAAAAGAAGAGATGTTATAGAAAAGACAGAAGCATTGATCCGGGAAATATGGGATTTTGGACAGCCGGATAAGGAACAGGAGCGTGACGTATTGCAGGCATTGGCTTGGGATACCGCAATGCTTTTTAAACAGAATTACTGCTGGGCATATGAACAGACTCGTGAAATTGGTGAATCGGACACAGATATGGTAAGAAAAACATATGGTATGGTCCGTACTCTAGAAGGCAGGGAAGAGCTGTCAGACCGTTTGGAAGAATATATGGAAGATGAAAGCCTTCCGATGAAATTACGGGTTGAATCAGAAGAACTTCAGATGCGTCTGATTAATTGTCCCTCTCCAGATCGGAAACCTGATCTGTCAATAAAAAACTCTTATGAGTTGCAGTTTTATGTACAGTGGATTCAGGAATTATCAGCAGCGTATTACACGCTTCCGGCGAAAGCGTATCTCTATTTAAAACAGCACCAGGTTCTGCAGGACTATATTGTTCCGAAATTCCAAGAATATCGGTCCATGGCCTGCCATGAGGTTGTATCAGATATCATGGAATACATAAAAAGCCGTGAAGAGGTTTATAAAAGCATGATGGAGGTTATGGGAAAAGAGCATTTGGAATCAGGGGAAAGATTATCCGTACCGGATTGGAACTATATCAGGGACGTTGAGCCGGCCTGCATTGAAGCAATCGCTCTTGGAAAAGGACTGTATCTGGGAGAGGCATTGGATGTATTTTATGACAGCTGCCTTGCCCTGCAGTTGGAGCAGGGAAAAGAACGGCATTCTATCATGAGTATCCGTCAGCTTACGGATTATCTGAATGAAACAGAGCCGGAATTGTTTAACAAGTATCGGTCACAGCCCACAGTGTAGGCATATGGTTTGGAGAAACCTGTTCTGCCAAGATAATTGCAGTATCCGCCGGTAATATAAGGAGGGATTTTACGAAGAAAGAGACTATGAAGTGCAGAAAAGAGATCCGGCTGACTTACGGGGAGCTGAAGGAACTGCAGAGGCAGGCTGCCCAAATGGGGGTTACAGAATCACAGTATCTGCGGATGCTGATTACCAACCGTCCCAGAGACTATCCGGGAATCCGGCAGGAACTGCAGCGTTTGAACAATGAAATCAATCATATCGGTGTGAACATCAATCAGATCACACATAACAATAACGGCCGGCTTTATTCCGAAGAGGATAAACACCGGCTGTATGTGTTTATGAAAAATCTGAAGGATTTAATGCAACAGCTCGTGGCAAAATTATAAGGTGCGCACATGGCGATTACAAAAATCCTGCATATGAAGCAGGCAAAATCAGGGTATCTGGCAAAGCATCTGGCAAATGGCCTGAAATATATCATGGACCCGGACAAAACAGAGGATGGCAGATACATCAGTGGAAGTAATTGTTTCCCGGAAAATGCCCTGGAACAAATGCTTGAGACAAAACGGCATTTCGGAAAGCTGGATAAGCGCCAGGGCTACCATTTTATTATCTCTTTTGAAGAGGAAGAAATAACGGAAGATACGGCTTTTGAGCTCGTTGGTGAATTTGTCAAAGAGTATCTTGGGAAAGATTATGAGGCTGTATATGCCATCCATAATGATACAGATCATATCCATGGACATATCATTTTCAATTCTGTCCGATGTACAGATGGCTATAAATATGATTATCCGAAGGGAGAATGGGAACATAGGATACAGCCTCTTGTAAATGATCTCTGTAAAAAGTACGGCCTGTCCGTACTGGATCTGGAAGAGATAAAGGAAAAAAGAAAGCGCCGGCAGAAAGGAGAAACAGAAAAACCGAGGCAGAAAAAGAAAATGTCCGCTCGGAATCAAAGGATCAAACGGGATGTTGACCGTGCAGTCGAAGACGCAGAGACTTATGAAGAGTTTTTGGAGAATCTGCGCAGTATGGGATATGAGTTGTCCGGCAGAAAACATCTTGCCGTCAGGGAAACAGGTGCTGAAAGAGTGCGGCGTCTGGATCTGCTGGGCGAAGAATATACGGAAGAAATGCTCCGCTATAGGATCGAACATAGTTCTTATCCAGCTCCGGAAGCGGATCAGAACAGAGATAAACTGTTCTATATTTATATTCCGTACCGGAACCGCCATCTGACCAGATATCAAAAAGAATGTTTTATCAGGAAATACCGGGCCGGTAAAATCCGCAAACGTCCGGATAGCTGGAAATATAAGCGCAGTCTTCAGGAATTGAGAAGATTACAGGAAGAGTATCTGTTCTGGGCGAAGCATAACATCCGGTCAAAACAGGATCTTTATACTGCAATGGCAGAAACAAAGGCAATGAGCGAAAAAATCCAGGAACAGCATAGGAAGCTGGCTGGAGAAAAGAAAGACTATCAGGATGTGCTTCAGCTCTATAAAGAACTGGGGCAATATCAAATGGAGGCAGAGCTGTATAAAGAGGGATATCAGGAATTTTCAGAAGAGGCTGGAGTTTATAAAAAGTTATGTGAGAAACTTGCGGAAGCAGGTTACACGGTAGAAGAGGCAGGAAAACTGGAAACAGATTTTCAATCCAGAGAGCAGAAGCTTAAAGAAAAGCGGAGAGAAGCAATAAAAGATAAGAGAACCGGGGAACGGCTGCTTCATAAGGTCTATGAAAAAGAGAAAAACCGGGAGAAAGCAATAGAGAAGAAAAGATCGTAGGCTCGATAAGCTGACTAAGAGCCGATGGAAGATACATGAAGATAAGTGTTACATAATAGGGGCAGCAAAAATGATCACTGAATATTGAGATTCAGAGAAAGGGGAATGCATGACAATAGAAGAACAGCGTTATCTGGATGAGTGTAAGAAAGTACTGAAGCAGGAGCAGATAGAAGTCGTAACGATGGCGATGGACTATGGATTACAGATTCCGGAAATACGAAAGCTGGTACAGAGTAACCAGGGTGCAGAATGCATGAAAGAGATTGTCTTTGCCATGATGGAGGGGATCAGTGATGATGTTCTGGATTTTCTTTGCAAAAATGAGTTTAATCAGTACCAGATCAAAGAGATCCGGGAAGGTATTGCCCATGGCCTTTCGTTTGAGCAGGTAAGATCTTATGCGACAAAAGAGATGTCTGCTAATAAGATGAAAAAAATGCGGACACAGCTGGAAGAAACGATCAAGGAGAAAGATGAGGCGAAAGAAGACGACAGTGTGAAAGAGTATATGAAGAACCTGATGCAGATCATGGAAGACTCAATCAAACAGTTTAAAGAAAGCAACGAACGCTTTGATGTCCTTTCCTCCCTTGTCAAAGAGCATGTGGTCGATGAAAAAAACCGGGAAATCCAGGACTTATATGAAAATCTGAAATATAAAGACAAGAGTATTCAGGACCTGCAGCATAAGATAGAGGAACGTGATAAGACAATTGCTGATCTCCAGAAGGCATTATCCAGCAAGAAGTCAGAAGAACAGCAGCGGCCTCCCGTACCTGCAGAGTCTCAGGTCAAAAAGGAAGAGATCCTGCTGGAGCCTGATATGCGGGCAGACCAGAGACGGCAGACTTTGAAAAAGAGAATGTTCGGCTGGTTTGCGTTACGTGATAATAAGATCCCTAAAGACGTTTTAGAGAAGATCATGGAAGCGGACCTTTCTACCGAACAGCTGGAAGAGGTGCGGAAATGTATGGAAAGCGGTCTGAACGATCAGGAAATCTCCCGTGTGATCGCAAATAACCCGTCTCCAGAGCGGATGCAGAAACTGCGGGAGATTCTTCTGCTTATCAGGAATAGAAGGGAAGGTGTTTGATATGTTTGCAATAGAAAATGTTGAGAAGACATTTCCACTATTGGAAGAGATTGAAAAAAATCGTCCCTGCATCAGCCAGACAGAGAAACAGATGTTGTATCGGATCGCATTCCATAAAAAAGATTTTGGAGAGGTACAGCGGATCATCATGCAGGCAACCGCTCCGCATTTAACGGAGCAGGAGAGAAAGCAGATCCTGACTGCTCATGAAGAGCGCCTGCCAAAACCGCCAAATCCGGCAGCAGTGCAGATCGAAAACTATATTTTTCAAATGCATCACATGATCTATGAAAAAGAAAAAGCGAACCGTAAGCTGGAAGAGGTGCTAAAACAGAGCGGCTTGGAGAAAGAACTGGATTCGTTAATTGCGGAAGCACAGAAACACCCCATGAGTATGATACAAAATAACGGAACTGTCAGGACTGGCAAAGCAATATAAAAAAAGGGGGAGTCATATGAGCGAATTACAGGATGCTGCGCAGATCATCCGGGTTACGTTTGAGGGAACAGAGATTCTCATGAAACTGGGCAAAGCAAATATAGACTTTGTAAAAGGAGTATGCGCCGTCTTTATCAATATGCTGCGGCAGGAAAAACTTGCAGGAAAGACTTCTGTGAAAAAACTCCTGAAGTCCGGAGGGGATCTGCAGGTATATAAGTTTGAAACGAAGGATCTGTCTTTAGTAAAGAAACTGGCGGATCAGTACGGGATTTTGTATGCTGTTTTACCGGACTTGAATAAGTCGGATGGAATGAGCGAGATTTTGTTCCACTCTCAGGCGGCCCCACGAATCAAGTCAATCATGGAGCAGGTACAGAACTCAAAGATTGAGTCACTGGATGATTACTATACGAATGCGGAACCGGAGGAAATGGAGAAGATGGTGCAGGAAGCGGAAAAAAAGTCCGGGATTCCAAAAGAAAATGAGTACCGGGTTGCCGCCGAAGAGATTGCCAAGAATCCGGGGATCAAAATAAGTGATGTGCGTTCTCGGCTGAATATGACGTGGATGGAAATCTGGCCGATTGTAAAGCACATGGAAGGCAACGGGCTGGCTGAGATTGGAAAAGACGGGACTGTGAAAATGAATATGGATATGGAGCAGTTCCGGGAGTTTACCGATTCCCAGCAGTGGCAGGCATGGTTTGGCAAACAGGAAGCCGGTCAGAGGAATGGAGCGGACTCTTCTATTTCTGCGGAGAAGATGGAAGAGATCAAGCGGATTCACAAGCTGTCCAAAGACAATCCGAAAGTCAACGGAATCACAATTGACCGGAAGATGGTAGTCGAAGAGACGGAAAAGAGTATCAAGACCAGGATTCCGTATAAGAGTGATGAATTTATCTGGCTTAGAAAATCGGAGATCGCCTGGATCAATGATGATAAGACGATTCTCGCCAATCTAGAGAAAGAGAAAACCTATCAGGTGGTGGACCGGGACAATAAGCCTGTGCGCCGTCCTTCCGGCCAGCAGCTGTATGAACAGAGTTATGATCCGGTAAACCGGGAGCAGATCCGGCGACAGCAGGAAAACCAGAGAAAACGCCAGAGACAGCGCAAGAAGAAACAATATCAGCAGACACAGAGATCTCTGGAAGCAGCCCGCAGAAAGTTAAACGGCAGAGGAGGTAGATAGCGTAGAACCGAATAGAAAAAAGAAGACCTCTCCATGGTTTCTGATCATTGGAGGAATATTTGCGGCTTATGCCGGTTATCTTTTAAGCGCCTGCTATAAGCCGGGGATGGATTTTAACTATTTTATGGAGCGCCTTAACATTGTAACAGGAAAACCGTTTGCAAATTACTGGAACGTGTATTCCCTGAAAGCAATCGTAGGTGCTGTTTTTGTATATGCGATCGGGATGCTGATGTACCTGACAAGCCGGCGGAACTATATGCCGGGGAAAGAGTTTGGTACAGCAGTCTTTGCAAATCCGAAACAGGTGAATAAAGATCTTGCGGATAAGGAAGGAGGCAGAAATCGAATCCTGTCTCAGAATATCCGTATGTCAATGGACACAAGAAAAACGAGATTGAATCTGAATTTTTTAGTGATCGGGGGTAGTGGAGCGGGAAAAACCTTGTTCATGGTGAAACCAAATTTGATGGAACTTACGTCTTCTTTTATTATTACTGATCCCAAAGGGGAAATTGCAAGATGCTGTTCCGGGTTTTTGATTTCACATGGTTATCGTGTGCGGATCTTGAATCTGGTGGAAATGGAGCATTCAAACGGCTATAATCCATTCCGGTATATTCGCTCCGAAACAGATATAGTCAAATTGATTACGAACCTGATTGCGAATACGACGCCGAAAAATGCGCAGGCAAATGATCCCTTCTGGGGTGCGACACGTTCCATAGTGAAAAGCTATGGCCTGAGAGCGGTGCCCGTCTGATCAGGCACACTCACAGAGAACTGGTATTCCGACAGGCAGAATGATGAGGTAACGTTCGGAAATGCCTGCTCTGATACTCCGGTATGCGTCTGAAAATGCAACTTTTCAGTGGTATAACGCCCGGTGAAGTCGGCTGAATACATCTGCTGTATAGAAATATGGGGCAAAGCAAGCCAGAGGTGGCTGTGGATGATAGGCCGGGAGTCTATAAAATGCTCATGGTGAGTATTCTATGTCGGGAACATGGATGACGAACAACTGAATGTACGGGTCTATAAGGGATGTCGGGAGAAATGCCCGATGCTGCGTGGCAGCGTATGTGTGGTAGAGTAAGATTCCCAGATATGAAATACCACGGTATATTACAGGTATATCCAAGCATACAGGCCCATAGGGAGCACCTAAAAGCATATGTAAAGATAGGAGTACCGGAACGTGGAATCGACAGGACATGCAACAACTCGTTGCAGAGGCATGGTATCAGGGAAACAGGTCGAATTGTAGAAGGAATCTGAAGGAACCTGATTTTATCTGATCGAGAGCGACGGCACAGTACCGATGAAGCCATAGATAATATGGCGGAGGGATAGCCGTCAGCCCACATGCGTTGTTAGGAAGAAGCGCATATGGGTGGAAAGCCGTGTGATTGGAAACTTTCATGCATGGTTTGAGGCGGGGGAAAACTTAGAGATCACATCAAAGAGTGACCTATCGTGAACGGTGTCTACTCTGAGCTTTCAGAGGTGGCACGCATAAAAAGCAGAATCCCTGTATTTACAGGCAATCTTCCTATATGTATGGAAGGAATGCCCGCCACAAGAGCGGAATTTCCGTACTGTTTTAAAACTGCTGAATGAAGCAGAGGTCAATGCGGATGGATCACCTTCTGAACTGGACCGCAGATTCCGAAGGCTGGAGCGAAAAAAAGGAAGCTCCCATGCGGCAGTGATCCAGTATAATAAAGTGGTTCGTGGTGCTGGAGATACTGTAAGAAGTATTATCATTAGCGCCAATGCAAGACTGGGTATTTTAGAGAATCCTCAGATTCTCCGAGTCCTGGACCGGGATGAAATGGATATTGAAGAGATTGGAACGGGAGTGGATGGAGACAAGAATAAAAAAACAGTACTGTTCTGCGTGATTCCGGATTCGGATAAGAGTTATAACTTCCTTGTAGGAATGCTGTACTCCCAGATCTTCCAGGAATTGTATTATCAGGCTGATTTTAATTACAATGGGCGGTTACCCGTTCATGTAACTTTTATGCTTGATGAGTTTGCAAACGTTGCGCTGCCGGACGACTTCTGCTCACTGCTGAGTACTATGAGGTCTCGGGAAATCTCTTGTATCATTATCATACAGAATCTTGCTCAGATCAAGGCTTTATTTAAAGATACTTGGGAGACAATACCGGGCAACTGCGACACGCTTATTTATCTGGGCGGCAACGAGCAGTCCACGCATAAATATGTCAGCGAGAGCCTGGGAAAAGGAACCATTGATAAGAGGAGCAGCGGTGAAACAAGAGGACGGAATGGGAGCAGCTCCCGGAATTATGATGTTCTCGGACGAGAGCTTCTCACTCCGGATGAGACGAGAAAACTGAAGAATGATCAGTGTATCGTTCTGATCCGTGGCTACGATCCGATCATGGACCGTAAATTTAATACATTTAAGCACCCTCTGTTTAAAGAGACAGAGGACGGTGGAGCACCACCTTATGTACATCGTATAGAAGATACACAAAATACTGAGAACGTAAAACTATTAAATGAGGAGTCTTTAGCGTTCTATAAAAGAAAAAAGGAAAACGGAGAACCCGTGCATATCCTGGAGCTTTCTGCGGATGAGCTGTTCGCAGCAAATCCGATCCCAGAGAAGATTTTTTCTAAAAGTGAACTGGAAGAGAATCGGAAAGCATTCAGACCACATGTAAAGGAGGTGATGGAGAGGACAGAGGATAATTCTCAGAAGAGAAGCAACGAAAATACTACAGGCAGAGGCGGAAAGGCAGTGAGAATGCCTGAGGAAGAAGCCCTATTTGAACTTCTTTCCAAGAATCCGTACAGTCCGGATCAGCTTGAAGAGATCCGCCAGGCAATCGGAGCCGGAATTCCATATAAGAATGTCCTGGCTATTGCGGATATTCAAAATACTGCAGAACAGATGAAAGAACTCCGTCAGAAATTTACAAAGGATACAGCCGGTTAAAAAAGGTAGATTTATGGGAACCCGTGGTTATGCACACGCAGAGCGGGTTTTCATAAACCTGCCTTTTTGCGTGTGTGAGTTGCAAAATAGGAGAATTTGTATAGATATGAAAGGATTATTTAAAAAAGAGAATGTAAAGAAACTCATTGCACAGGCATCAGCAGGAGCGACGGCAGCAACCCTGTTTTTCGTTCAGCCGGTCATGGCTTCATCAGGCGTTGATTCTGTTACGCAGCCGCTTACAAATCTTAAAACACTGGTCATCAGCATTATCGGTGCGGTAGGTGTCATTATCCTAGCGAAAAACGTCATGGAATTTGCCCAGGCTTATCAGCAGCAGGACAGTTCTTCCATGAACAGTGCGATCAAAGGTATCGTAGCCGGTCTGATCATGGCAGCTATTTCGTCTGTACTTGCTTTTCTCGGGATCAGTTAATTCAGCTTTATCTCAAACGAATCAGAAACCGAAAATGGGACCGTAAGGCACAGGTCCTTCGGTCCTCAACCTGAAAGAAATGAGGTGAAGTGGAATGTTTAGCCTGGGAGAAGCAATACTGGCGCTTCTGGAAATCGTATTTGGTTTCTGGAATTCGCAAGTCTCCCTTGT
The DNA here is from genome assembly GCA_019118685.1 of Candidatus Blautia merdipullorum. GTDB lineage: Bacteria > Bacillota > Clostridia > Lachnospirales > Lachnospiraceae > Blautia > Blautia merdipullorum. Next base: position 6,643 of record DWYL01000259.1, on the reverse strand, counting down.
TTTTGAACTTTTAGGACAATCCCCTACAGGCTTTAAGGATGGCGGCCCCTGGTCGCTGGTAGAAGGTGTTGAACCCCTCTTTGTCGGGATCGGTTCGGCACTTGTTGTCCTTTTTTTCGTGATCGGATTCTGCTCGGAAAGTGTTGATATCCGGGAGGAAATGCGCTTTGAAGTGATCCTCCGTATGCTGATACGGGTGGCAATCTCTCAGTGGATGGTCTCCTACAATGTAACGATCATGAAAGCCCTCTTTACATCCTGCGGTAATCTTGTAGGGCTCTTAGGGGCGAACCAGAGTGTAGAGCTGGTGATCGACCCGGAGCAGGCAGAGGTTATCAAGGATTTGGGGTTTGGAACAAGTATCGTATTCTTGATCCTGGCTGTATTTTTGTCCTTAATCGTTATCATCTGCGGCTTTTTCCTGCTGTACAACGTGTATTTCCGATTCCTGAAGATCATGGTCATTGTACCCTTTGGAGCAATCGCAAGCAGTACACTGGCTGGAAACCGGGGAATCAGCAATACCTTCGTGAGCTATATGAAATACTTCATCAGTGTAGTGTTTGAGGCCGTCACGATGGCGCTGGCAATCCTTTTATGCAATCAGTTTATTAGTTCCGGCCTGCCGGCATTTACAGGAGATTATGAGGATTGGGCGAAGACGTTGATCTATCTGGGTGAGATGACATTTACTGTGGCACTGACAGTCGGAACTGTAAAGGGAGCACAAAATCTTACGTCAAGGGCGTTAGGACTCTAGGAGAAGAACTGATGGAAAAATTTAAAGAAATCTATTTTTACATCCAGACAGAAGCGTATAAGGCGAATGTGAATGAAAGGGCAGATCCTGTGATTGTGCAGCGCTTTTATGAAGAGACAAGAGAAATGTTTTGGGATCTTGGGTTTACCCTGGGGCGTGACTATGCACTGAAGGAAAACTCCTGTTTACAGATTGGTGTCATGACGTTTCGGGGAAATCTGAAAGAAGCACTGATACCGGAAGTAGAGCAGGCATTGAAAACAGCAGAGACGTTCCATTATAGTCACTACAATGATTACGGGGATACATTCCTTCTGTCGGAGACTGAGCAGGAAACTTATTTTCAGGATCATCTGGCAGATTATGAAAAAGAGGTTCTTGAAATCTTTGAAAGCTGCCGTGACATGGGGCAGGGCCCTTGGATGGAGCGCCCTTTAATCACTCTGGAAAGCGATATTGTTTTGTGCAGAGGATATCATACGGAGAGCCTGTATCTCAAGCGTTTTTTTGAAGTGGCTGCTGATATGGAAGAAAAGGGCTTATTGATCCAAAAAGTAAAAAATGGAGAACCCCTCTATTCACTGCCGAAACCAAAGAGCAGATCTTCTATATTAAAGGCTGCAGGAAAGCCATATCGCTAGAAGAATCAGACCAGGAAATAGAAGGAGGATGATTGATGAATAAAGCAGGGAAAAAAGAAATGATCGTTGATTATACGGTTGCAGGGGAGAAGGAGTGTATGAATGTATGGATGGAGATCGGAGCATATCAAAAAGACGGGAACATCCGTATCGCTCTTTACAGCAGAGAAAACGGCGGCGAGGCACCTGTTATGGAGCTCACGGAAGATTTTGGCGTGCCGCTTAGAAAGAATCAGGCATTTCTACAGGAGGGAATGGCAGAAGGGGAAGGATATGCTTTCCTGCAAAAATATGATCTGGGATATCTGACAGGCGAAGCGGGCCGCTGCGGGGTTCGGGAGAGCCAGGTCTTTGAATTCCGGGAAGAAAAGCTAAGGGAGCTGGATCCGGTAGGGTATCAGCGGTTTGAAGAAATTTACAATCGGCGGGAAAAGGAGCCGATTCAGGAAATGCCGGACGAACTTAAAACAGGGACCTTCCGCTGGGACTATGAAGATACAGAGATTGCTTTGTATGTTGCATCTTACCAATACGGAAATAGACTGTATGTAGAGATGTTCAGCCGCTGTGAGGATGGAGTGGACGGCTGGGAACCGTTTGATGATCTGACAGTAAATCTTCCAGGTTATTACTTGGAGCCGGATGAGGCATATATTTGTGCCGATTTCTCTGAGGATAAGTTAAATTTCATTACGGATTACGGTCTTGGAGAACTACTACCGGAAAAAGGACATTCCGGGATGGAGGAGTATAGCCTTGTAAAATTCAATCTGGAAAAACTGGCGGAATTTGATCGGGTCGGGGTTGAAAAATACTGTGCCAGCCATGGGATCGATCTGTCCCGAAAGCAAGAGAGCCTATCCCGCAGCGAAATGCAGAATAAACAAAGATAAAGAATGACTTGAAATTCAAGAATCTGGAAGAAAGGAGAAGTGACGGGAAGATTGCAGAGCTATGCAAGGCTCTCTTTCCGCCCTGGTACAAAATCATATGGATATCGAACTGAGCGAAGACCTTCAGTACTATAAAGAGAGTTTCATTTTAGGGCTGACAGTGAAACAGGCTATTTTCAGTATTCTTGCTCTTGGCACAGGAACCGCTATCGTTCTGCTCCTGTATAATAAGATCGGTATTACACTGAGCTGTTATGTAGCGACACCATTTGTCGTTCCGCTTGCTCTGACGGGATTTTATAACTATCATGGCCTGTCGTTCTGGCAGTTTGCCTCAAAATTGATCCGTTATTCTTTTTTTAACCGCCCTCTGGTCTATTGTTCTACGGAGTCATTGGCAGAACTGAAAGAAATATTTTTAGAAGATAGCCAGGAAAAAAGAATCATACAGGAAAAAGCTGCGAAAGAGGAGAAGAAAAAAAGAATCACGCAGGGAAAAGATGAAAAGAAGACAAGGAAGAGAAGACGAGAGGAGAAAAAAGAAAAGAAAAAGAACAAAAATGGAATCAAGATCATGATCACAGCTGCTCTGCTGCTTGCCTGGGGAGCACTGGCGGTAGCTGTATATTTTTATTACTTTTATTAGAGAATCAGGGATAGTCTGATATGAATGCGGGGAAACCCGCATCCCCCCTTCCACGGGAAGAGGGAGAACGAGTGAAACATTTGGTAGAGGCAGATGGCGGATGCTGAATGTTTTCTGGTTCTCCATCTGCCTGAAAGGAGGATATGTATTGTCAATTTTTTCTGACAAATTTGAACAGTTAAAGAAGGCAGATAAACCAGTAAAATCACCTGAGTATTTACAGCAGGTCATGGGATTTGCCCGTATCTCCAGAGACGGGATCTTTGAAATATCCAAAGGAAGGTATTCTAAAACATACCGGTTTCTTGATATCAATTACGTTACGGCAGGATCAGAAGAACAGGTTCGTATTTTGCAGCAGTACTGCAAGACCATGAATGCAATTGATGTCAATTTTAAGATTACGATCAATAACCGTAATAAAAATATGCAGGAATTCCGGGAGAATGTCCTGTTGAAGCATAAGGATGATGATTTTGACTGGATCAGGGATGCATATAATAAGATCACGGAGAACCGGATCTTGGAAGGAAAACAGGCGATTGAGCAGGAACGTTACCTGACCGTCTGCGTAGAGCGGAAAGGGTATGAGCAGGCAAAAGCGTATTTTGCGACATTTGAGGCTACCTTGAAACAGAATTTTGCGGAACTGGGTTCTGCAATCGAACCGTTAAACGCAAAAGAGCGTCTCCGTATCCTGTTTAACTTTTACCGGATGGGGGATGAAGAGAACTTCCACTTCAACTTCAGAAAATGCCTGAAGAGAGGGGGAGACCCCCGAAATGACATTGCCGGCGGGTATATGAAATTCTATCCGGGTTATTTTGAGACGGACCGGAAGAAATGCCGTGCATTGTTCATAAAGAAGTTCCCAGCTTCACTGCCGGATACATTTATCAATGAGATCACGAATCTTCCTGTACACAGCATGACTACCATTGATATCGTGCCGGTGCCGAAAGACCTGACCAACCGAATCCTTCAGAAAAAGTATCTGGGTATTGAAAATGATATCCTGAGACAGCAGCGTGTCCGCAATAAGAACAATGATTTCTCTTCGGATATCTCTTATATCAAGAAGGTTCAGAAAGAGAAGATCGAGGGCGTCATGGATGATGTCCGTGAGAATGACCAGAATCTGTTCTACGTGGGCGTCAATATGATCGTGATGGCGGATACTAAGGAAGAGCTGGAAAGCATTACAGAGACACTTCGGAATATGGGAAACGGGCGGATGTGCCAGATTGAGCCCCATTACTATCAGCAGATGGAAGCCCTCAATACGGTACTGCCAGTGGGCGGCCGGCAGGTGTCCACACTCCGCACCATGCTGACAAGAGATATTGCGGCGCTGCTCCCATTTAATGTTCAGGAGCTTAACGAAAAAGGGATCTGTTATGGGATCAATCAGGTATCCCACAACCTGTGTATAGCGAACCGGAAAAACCTTGCCAATGGAAATGGTATGGTGTTTGGTATTCCCGGCAGTGGAAAATCTTATTTCAGTAAGTCTGAGATGCTGCAGGTATTCCTGGGAACGGACGACGACATCCGTGCGACTTGTTGCCGTACAATTTTCTCTGTGGGATAAATCTGCCTGCATAGAAGCCAAAAACGGCGGCTGGATTGATTCAGCTAACTGATATTCCGAGGAGTGGAATGACGGGGTAACGCCCGGAAACGCTCCCCTTGATACTACGACGTGCAGAGGCGGTGTAAAACGCTGTATGTGCGAAGCTCGTTAAAGTCGGCAGAGAGACACCGAAACATTCAGTTGTCGAAAGCTGTCCAGAGGTGGACGGTGTGTCCTATATGCCGGAGGTCTATAAACTGCCTATGGTGAGGATAGCTGGGAGAGCAGCAGACGAACAGCCGGGTGTACAAGTCTAAAAAAAGTGGCAGAAATGCCATAACCTTAATGTTAGGGGGTATGTGAGGTAAAGTAAAAATGGGTGTTATGAAATACCTTATAGTGTTACAGGCACTATCCAGCATACGGGCTTAAAGGCTGCACCTAAGGGCGGCGTGAACAGATAGGAATATCGGAACAAGGGAAGGTCAGGACACAGAGCGTTTACACGCAGGGAGGTGGTAGCAGGGAAAGCGGCAAATGTCTGTATAACCTGTTTTTATCTGGCTGAAAGTGGAGCCAATGTATCGATGAAGAGGTGATAATAAGCCGTGGAGAGATAGGCTCTAGTCAATCAGTAAGCAATTACTGATGATGGAACGCCGGATGAGGGGAAACTCTCATGTCCGGTGTGAAGTGGGGGAAAATCCGGAGATAACATCAAAGGATTACCTATCACTATTCGTGGTCGATCCTACCCTCGAATATTTTGATATCGCAGAAGCCCTGGGGAACCAGGCGGCGATCATCAATCTGTCTACTTATACATCCAATTATATCAACCCTCTGGACATGGATGTCTGGAGCCTGGATCTGAACGACTCTCAGGGTGCGATCCGGGATAAGGGCGAATTTATGCTGGGCCTGTGTGAGCAGTGCTATGGGGACAGCTTAAACAGCCGGCATAAATCCATTATTGACCGCTGTGTACGGAAACTGTACACTGACATTGCAAAAAGCCGGGAGAAGCATATCCCGACGATGGGAGAGTTCTATGAACTTTTGCTGGAACAGCCGGAACCGGATGCGAAGGATATTGCATTATCCCTTGAGCTTTTTGTCAATGGCTCCTTAAATATTTTCAATAACCATACAAATGTCAATGCACAGGCACGATTTGTTGTATATGGGACCAGGGATCTTGGAAAAGAGCTTGGTGCGATTTCTACCCTTGTTATGCTGGAGAATATCAGCGCAAGGATTGCAGAAAACGCAAAGATCGGAAGGGCTACCTGGCTTTATATCGACGAATTTCATACCGTACTGGATAAAGAATACAGTGCAAAGTATCTGTATACCTTATGGAAAAAGGTCCGGAAGCTGGGCGGTCTCTGTACCGGGATCACTCAGAACATCGTTGATATGCTACAGAACTATACAGCAGTTACCATGCTCGGGAATTCAGAGTTTATCGCTCTGCTGAAGCAGGCGAATGTAGACAGCCTGGAGCTTTCCCGTGTGGCAGGAATCCCGCAGTCGCAGCTACGATTCGTGAATAACTCGCCTTCCGGTACGGGAATTATAAAATATGGGAATGTCTGCATCCCCTTTGATAATAGGATGAGCAAGGAAGAGAATCCAATTTATGCGCTGTTCAATACGAATCTGCATGAAAAAGTGCGGGAAGGAGTAAAAAAATCTTTTGAAGATGAATATACAGAATAATAGAAAATAATAATGAAAATATACTAATAAATATATTGATGAATAATCATTGAATCTATTGCACTTTCGCCAGATTTCGCTTATACTTATAGTAAAGAAAAAGAAATGAGGTGTTGATCATGGCAAATGCAGCAAATATTCTGCATAATTTAGTTCCGATTTCTCAGTTTAATAAAGGGAAGGCAGCTCAGATCTTTGATAGACTTCGTACAGAAAAAGAATTGGTTGTATTGAAGAATAACCAGCCTTCTGCAGTTATTCTGTCGCCGGAAGAATATACACGGCTTACAGAGATTGAGGAGGATTATATGCTGCTCCTTGAAGCAAACAGCAGACTGGAAGCAAATGGGGATAAACCGGCCATTTCTTTTACCAATGTACTTAATGATTTAGGTATCAGTGAAGCCG
>DWYL01000258.1 GCA_019118685.1 Candidatus Blautia merdipullorum | reverse complement strand
TGATATGGGCCAGAACCACATGTTTGTTCTCCAGCTCCACTTTAAACATGGCATTGGGCAGTTTCTCAAGAACTGTTCCCTCTACTTCAATAACATCTGCCTTAGACATAAAACTTAAACCTCCTGTTGATTTTTATACTCTTTAATGGCTTTTTTTATCTGTTCATCTTCAAGTTTCTGTTCTGCTTCCAGTACTTTTTGCAAAGTCCCGGGAATATAATAATTGATCTGGATGTGTTTTCTCTTCTTTTTCTTGGGACTTGAGACGCTGCGGTTCTTTCCGTCTGCAAGATATACAAATTCCTGATCCGCTTTTACGACTACATATAGTCTGCCTTTGTCATGGCCGGCTTTTGATACAGCCAGCATTCCAGCTTCAAATTCTCTCATGAAGTTCCTCTCCTATCTGGTAAGAGTAAGGATTTCCGGTTCACCCTCTGTAATGAGGATCGTATTTTCATAATGAGCAGATAAAGAACCATCCTGAGTCACTACTGTCCAATCATCATTCAGCCACTCTACATCTGCCCTTCCCTGGTTGATCATAGGCTCTATAGCCAGGGTCATACCCGGGATCAGCCGAACTCCTCTCCTCTTTTGGGCAAAATTGGGAATCTGTGGGTCTTCATGAAGGTGAGTGCCGATCCCGTGGCCTACCAGATCACGGACAACACCATAGCCAAACCGCTGGGCATAATTACCTATAGCAGCAGAAATATCGTAAAGATGGTTTCCCGCTTTTGCATATTTAATTCCTTCAAAGAAGCTCTGCCTGGTCACATCAATCAACTGTCGGGCTTCCGGAGAAATCTGTCCTACAGCGTGGGTCCTGGCTGCGTCTGAGTGATAGCCTTTATAGATCAGTCCTGCATCCAGACTGACAATGTCTCCCTCCTGAAGGATCCTGTTCTTTTTGGGAATACCATGAACCACTTCGTCGTTTACTGAAACGCAGATAGATGCCGGATAGCCATTGTAGTTTAAAAAATTAGGAGTACATCCGAAGTTTCGGATAAGTTTTTCTCCGAATCTGTCAATATCCAGGGTACTGATCCCTGGTCTTATAAATTCGGCAAGTTCATCATGTACTTTTTCTAAAAGTCTGCCTGCTTCTCTCATAAGTTCAATCTCTCTGGCAGTTTTAATTGTTACTGACATATTTACGCTCCTAATATATCTACGATAGCCTGAAATACATCTTCCATATCCACAGTACCGTCTACTTCTTTCAGCACTCCTGCTTTTCCATAATAGTCGATAAGCGGCTGGGTCTGGTCGTGGTACACGCCAAGGCGCTTCTGAACAGTTTCAGGCTTATCGTCATCTCTTAAAATCAGCTTCTCACCGCATGCGTCACAGATGCCTTCCGCTTTCGGCGGATTATACTTAATATGATAAGTAGCGCCGCATCCTACACAGGCTCTTCTTCCTGACATACGGCTGATAATATTTTCATCCGGCACTTCTACGTTAATGGCATAATCCACTTTCTGTCCCATCTTTGCCAGAGCTGCGTCCAGACTCTCTGCCTGAGGAATCGTCCTTGGGAAGCCGTCCAGAATATAGCCGTTCTTACAGTCTTCCTGATTTACTCTGTCAATTACCAGATCTACGGTCAGTTCGTCAGGAACCAAAAGGCCCTGATCCATATAAGTTTTTGCTTTTTTTCCTAACTCTGTCCCATTCTTAATGTTAGCCCGGAAAATATCTCCTGTAGAAATATGCGGAATTTCATATTTCTGGGCAATTTTTTTTGCCTGGGTCCCTTTTCCTGCACCAGGCGCTCCTAACATAATAATCTTCATAGCTTATCCCCTTTCTAAAATACTTCTCTTTTGTCTGTATTTGTATATCATAATACACCAATTACAGGATTTTCGCCATATAATATTTTAGAGACAGCTGCAGAAACAACATTTCCAAATACAGCCGGAAACCTGTTCTCTCTGCAACGGTCTCTTTCTTATGAAAGGTTCTGCTTTGCAGCCCCTCTTATTCACTTAAAAAGCCTTTGTAATTACGTACCAGCATACGAGATTCGATCTGTTTTAATGTCTCCAGTACAACACCTACGACAATAATGATAGATGTTCCTCCAAAAGAAACGTTCGCGCCGAAAACCCCGTTAAAAAAGAAAGGAATCACGGCTACGATCACAAGACCTGCAGCTCCTATGAAGATAATATAGCTTAAAATCTTTTCCAGATATTCCTGCGTCGGTTTCCCGGGACGGATACCTGGAATAAATCCTCCCTGCTTTTTAATATTATCTGCCACTTCCATTGGGTTGAAGGTAATGGAAGTATAGAAATAAGCAAAAAAGATCACTAATACAATATAAAGAACCAGTCCGAGAGAATAGATCGGCTGGCTTGGGTTAAACCAATTGCTGGAAGTCAGCCCTCTAAGGATCTCACTCCCAATGCCTGTGCCGTTTGCCTCCCCTATAAAACTGGCAATAAGCACAGGGAAGGACATAAGAGATGAGGCAAAAATAATCGGGATAACGCCTGCAGTATTTACTTTCAGCGGAATAGAACTGGACTGTCCGCCCATGACCTTCCTTCCCACCATTTTTTTAGAATACTGTACCGGGATCCTGCGGATACCGCCGTTTAAGATCAGTACCAGCACTACTACGAAAATGATGATCGCTGCAATGATAAGGGCAGCCAAAGCTCCTCTGGCAATGGTCTTTCCCTGCACAAAAGTCTCAAATAACGTAACCAGATCATTAGGAATCCTGGAGACAATATTGATCATTAAGACAATGGATATACCATTTCCCACACCATTCTCAGTTATCCGCTCGCCTATCCACATCAGCATACTGGATCCTGCTGTCAGGCAGGCAACCACTACCACAGCCTTTGCGAATGTCATATCCGGAATCAGTCCTCTGTTTCCAAATCCTACCGTCATCGCCACGGACTGAAAAAGTGCCAGTCCCACAGTAACATAACGAGTGATCGCCGTAAGCTTCTTCCTGCCTTCTTCACCATCCCGGTGCATTTCCTCCAGCTGGGGAATCGCAATGGTTAAAAGCTGGATAATAATGGAAGATGTAATATACGGTGTGATATTCAATGCGAATATAGACATTTCCGTAAAAGAACCTCCAGTGAATGCATCAAAAAAATTGAATGCATCACTGGACTGGCTTGCAAACCATTCTTTAAAATAATCGCTGTTTACTCCAGGTATAGGAAGCTGGGACCCAATACGAACGATAACCAGCATCAACAGCACATAATAAATTCGACGTCTTACATCCTTTATTTTAAAGGCATTTTTAAGAGTCTGCAGCATTAGATCACCTCTACTGTTCCACCTGCGGCTTCAATCTTTGCTTTTGCGCTTTCACTTACAGCATTGACTTTAACATTCAGCTTCTTTGTTAACTCGCCGTTGCCCAGAAGTTTTACACCGTCTCCTAATTTGGAAATAGCGCCGGAAGCCAGTAAAGCAGCTGGAGTAACCTCTGCTCCATCTTCGAATCTATTTAAAATATCAACATTTACTGCAATGATTTCCTTAGAGTTTCTGCATTTGAATCCTCTCTTTGGAAGTCTTCTGTATAAAGGCATCTGGCCGCCTTCAAATCCTGGCCTCTTAGCTCCGGAACGGGCTTTCTGTCCCTTATGACCCTTACCTGCTGTCTTTCCGTTTCCTGAACCGTGACCACGGCCTCTTCTGAAGTTATCGCTCTGTCTGGAGCCTTCTGCTGGTCTTAAATTTGCTAAATCCATGTTGGCACCTCCTTTTTTCTACTGATAATTAGATCTCTTCTACTTTCACTAAGTGTCTGACCTGCTGGATCATACCACGAACTGCAGCATTATCCGGCATTTCCACTGTTTTGTTCAGTTTTCTTAAACCTAATGCTTCTACTGTTTTCTTATGTTTCGGAACAGCACCGATTGTAGATTTCACCAGAGTGATTTTTAATTTATCTGCCATTTTTCAATCCTCCTTATGCAAAAATCTCATCTATAGATTTTCCACGAAGTTTTGCAACCTCTTCCGGAGTCTTTAACTGGCTTAAACCTGCGATAGTAGCCAGAACTACGTTCTGTTTGTTACGGGAACCCATACATTTTGTACGGATATTTTTAATACCTGCAAGTTCAATTACCGCACGAGCTGGACCTCCGGCAATAACACCAGTACCTTCTGGAGCTTTCTTCAGCAGCATCTGTGCGCTTCCGAATTTTCCTACAAAGTCATGGGTAATACTTCCGTTTTCATCTCTTGCTACAGTAACTAATTTTTTCATAGCATCTTCTTTTCCCTTGCGGATTGCTTCAGGGATCTCAGCTGCTTTACCTAAACCAGCGCCAACATGTCCGTTGCCGTCACCTACAACAACTAAAGCTGAAAAACGGAAGTTACGACCACCTTTAACAACCTTTGTTACACGCTTGATTGATACTACTTTTTCTTCTAATTCAAACTGACTAGCATCAATAATAGAACGTTTCATGTGTTCTGTCCTCCCTTATTAGAATTCTAACCCAGCTTCTCTTGCTGCGTCTGCTAAAGCTTTGATTTTTCCGTGATATATAAAACCGCCTCTGTCAAAGACAACTTCTTTGATTCCAGCTTCAATTGCTCTTTTCGCAATAACTGTACCTAAATATGCTGCAGCGTCAACGTTATTGGTTTTTTCTAATTCATCTTTTACATCTTTCTGAGTTGTAGAAGCAGAAACCAGAGTTTTTCCAACTGTATCGTCAATAATTTGAGCATACATATGATTATTGCTGCGGAATACTGCTAAACGAGGTGTAGCAGCGGTGCCGCTGAGATGATTACGTAATCTTCTATGTTTTTTTGCGCGAACTTTCGCTCTTGATACTTTACTAACCATTTTTACACTCTCCTTAATTATTTCTTACCAGTCTTACCAACTTTACGTCTGATAACTTCATCAGCATATTTAATACCTTTGCCTTTGTATGGCTCAGGTTTTCTCTTATCTCTGATTTCAGGAGCATACTGGCCGACTTTTTCTTTATCGATACCGGATACAATGATCTTGTTGCCGTCTACCTTGGATTCCAGACCTTCTGGATCTTCCATTTCAACGGGATGAGAGTATCCTAAGTTCAGGACTAATTTCTTTCCCTGTTTTGCTGCTCTGTAACCTACACCGTTTACTTCCAGAGTTTTTTCATATCCCTGGCTTACACCGATCACCATATTCTGGATCAGGGTTCTTGTTAAACCGTGTAAGGATTTCATTTTCTTTAAATCATTCGGTCTTGTAACCACTACATGACCATCTTCTACTTTAATTGTCATTTCAACGGGCAACGCTCTTTCCAGTGTTCCCTTAGGACCTTTTACAGTCACTACGTTGTTCTCGGCAACTTTAACTTCTACTCCAGCCGGAACAGCTACAGGCAGTCTTCCAATACGTGACATACCAATTTCCTCCTTACTTAGATTTTCGGAAGGGCCTATTATGGTTCCCTTCTGTTTTCAGTATTCTGATAATTACCAAACAAATGCCAGAACTTCGCCGCCTACATGGAGCTTTCTAGCCTCTTTGTCTGTGATCACACCCTGGTTGGTGGAAAGGATGGCGATACCCAGTCCGCCCAATACTCTTGGAATTTCCTGGCTGCCGGCGTAAATACGCAGACCAGGTTTGGAAATTCTTTTCAGACCTGTGATGATTTTTTCGTTCTTGTCAGCACCATATTTTAATGTGATGCGGATAGTCTTGAATGCTCCGTCTTCCAGAACATCATATTTTGCGATATAACCTTCTTTTAAAAGGATATCTGCGATAGCAAGTTTCATCTTGGATGATGGTACATCTACTGTGTCATGTTTTGCAGTGTTGGCGTTACGGATTCTTGTAAGCATATCTGCGATTGGATCGCTCATTGTCATGATAGTTTCCTCCTAATTAGTTTAGACTTTTCATGTTAATTACTATACTGTCAGATGGCTTGCATCTGTATAGGGATGTTGGCAACGGTTCGGCACACCACTCTCACTAAATTCAGCCTTCGCTAAAAGTTATCGGGGTGTCTTCCCTCAACTAAGCTCATCTCTCGCCTTCAGCTCGGCTTCGCTAAGGTTCGGGAAGGGCCTCGCACTAAGTTCAAGCTGCGCCTTTCGGCTTGCTTTCACTAAGTTGCTTTCGGCCTACCAGCTTGCTTTTTTCACTCCTGGGATCTGGCCTTTGTATGCCAGCTCACGGAAGCAGATACGGCAGATACCGTATTTTCTTAAATATGCATGTGGACGTCCACAGATACGGCAGCGGCTGTACTCTCTTGTGGAGAATTTCTGTTTACGCTGCTGTTTTACTTTCATTGCTGTTTTAGCCATGAATTTTCCCTCCTATAATTACTTTGCAAATGGCATGTTGAATAATGTCAATAATTCACGAGCTTCTTCGTCTGTTTTAGCAGTGGTTACGAAAATTACATCCATACCTCTTACTTTATCGACTTTATCATATTCCACTTCAGGGAAAATCAGCTGCTCTTTGATTCCAAGGGCATAATTTCCTCTTCCGTCAAAAGCGTTAGGATTTACGCCACGGAAGTCACGTACACGAGGCAGTGCCAGGTTGATCAGACGATCTGCAAACTCGTACATCTTTTCGCCTCTTAAAGTTACTTTACATCCGATGGGCATGCCCTCACGGATCTTGAAGTTAGCAACGGAATTTTTTGCTTTTGTTGTCACAGCCTTCTGGCCTGTGATCAGTTCCATATCAGCAACCGCTGCATCCAGAACTTTTGCGTTGTCCTTTGCTTCGCCTACACCCATGTTCACAACGATCTTATCGAGTTTCGGCACTTCCATGATATTTTTATAACCAAACTTTTTGATCATAGCGTCTACGATCTCATTTTTATACATATCTTTAAGTCTGCTCATTTATTGGCCTCCTCTCTCAATTAATCGATCACTTTGCCTGTAGTCTTAGCAACACGCACTTTTTTACCGTCCTCAACCTTAAAGCCGACTCTGGTAGCTTTACCTTCATGCATAACCATTACATTGGAGGCATCGATCCAAGCTTCTTTGTTTACGATACCGCCCTGCTGATTGCTCATGGATGGTTTTGTGTGTTTTGTGACCATATTTACGCCTTCAACCAGAACAGCGCCTTTTTTCGGATTAACAGAGATTACTTTTCCTTCTTTGTCTTTATCTTTACCGGCGATAACTTTAACAGTATCACCTTTTTTAATCTTAAACATCAGGCTTACCTCCTATAATACTTCCGGAGCTAAGGAAACAATCTTCATAAACTGTTTCTCACGAAGCTCTCTGGCTACTGGTCCAAAAATACGGGTTCCTCTTGGTGTTTTGTCATCTTTGATGATAACAGCTGCGTTTTCATCAAATTTGATGTAAGAACCGTCTTTACGGCGAACGCCTTTTACAGTACGAACAACAACGGCCTTAACAACGTCGCCTTTTTTAACAACACCGCCTGGTGTTGCATCTTTGACCGTAGCAACGATAATATCGCCAATATTGGCATATCTTCTGGTAGAACCGCCCATAACACGGATGCAGAGGATTTCTTTTGCGCCAGTGTTGTCAGCGACTCTAAGTCTACTTTCCTGTTGAATCATGCTGGGATTCCTCCTTCACGAATTTCCAAACTATATTCCCATAATTGGAAGACCAATTATTTCACTCTTTCTACAACTTCTACAAGTCTCCATCTCTTGTCTTTGGACAGAGGTCTTGTCTCCATAACCTTAACGGTATCACCGATGTTGCAGGTATTTTCTTCGTCATGTGCTTTTAATTTATAAGTTCTCTTCACGATTTTTTTGTAAAGAGGATGTTTTACGTGGTCTTCGATAGCAACGACGATAGTTTTGTCCATCTTGTTGCTGACAACTTTACCAACACGTGTTTTTCTCAGATTTCTTTCCACGATTTTGCTGCTCCTTTCTATCTAATAGGAAATTTCTTCCTTACGCATTTGCCTTCTGAGCAATCAGAGTCTGGATTCTAGCGATGTTCTTGCGAACCTCTTTAATTCTGCTTGTATTGTCCAGCTGATTTGTTGCATTCTGGAATCTCAGGTTAAAGAGTTCCTTTTTAGCAGCTACTAATTCTTCCTGTAATTCTGCAGCTGATTTTGTTCTTAAATCTTCTACATAATTTTTAATTTTCACTGTTATCACCGCCTTCTAAGTCTGCACGAGAAACGATTTTACATTTGACTGGCAACTTATGCATTGCAAGACGTAATGCCTCACGAGCTGTTTCTTCAGGAACACCTGCGATCTCAAACATTACTCTGCCTGGCTTTACAACTGCTACCCAGTATTCTAAGGCACCTTTTCCGGAACCCATACGTGTTTCTGCTGGTTTTGCTGTTACTGGTTTGTCTGGGAAAATCTTGATCCATACTTTACCGCCACGTTTGATATAACGAGTCATAGCAACACGGGCAGCCTCAATCTGGTTGGATTTGATCCAGCAAGGCTCTGTTGCAACCAGACCGAATTCACCGTAATTGATTTTATTTCCTCTTAACGCTTTTCCTCTCATGGAGCCACGGAATTGTTTACGACGTTTTACTCTTTTTGGCATTAACATAATTATTTATCGCTCCCTTCCTTAGTTCCTTTTGTTGGAAGTACTTCGCCATTGTAGACCCATGTCTTAACGCCAACTTTGCCGTAAGTGGTATCTGCTTCAGCGAAACCATAGTCGATATCTGCTCTTAAAGTCTGAAGGGGAATAGTTCCCTCGCTGTAGAATTCTGTACGGGCCATATCCGCTCCGCCCAGACGTCCGGATACGGAAGTCTTGATTCCTTTTGCGCCGGCTTTCATTGTTCTGGACATTGCAGACTTCATAGCACGACGGAAAGAAATACGGTTTTCCAGCTGCAGAGCAATGTTCTCTGCTACCAGCTGAGCGTCTTTATCCGGTCTCTTTACTTCTTTGATGTCAACAACTAATTTTTTATCTGTGTATTTCTGTAATTCAGCTTTTACTTTCTCAATCTCAGAACCGCCTTTACCGATTACAACACCTGGTTTTGCAGTGTAAACGATAACTTTTACTCTGTCAGATGCTCTCTCGATCTCGATTCTGGAGATGCCTGCGCTGTATAATTTCTTTTTCAGAAATGTTCTGATATTATAATCTTCCACTAAGTTGTCAGCGAAATCGCCTTCAGCATACCATTTGGAATCCCAGTCTTTGATAACGCCGACTCTGAGTCCGTGTGGGTTAACCTTCTGTCCCATGATATTCCTCCTTATCTCTCATCCAATACAATTGTGATATGGCAGTTTCTCTTTAAGATTCTGTAAGCTCTGCCCTGTGCTCTCGGTTTGATTCTCTTCATTGTAGGTGCCTTATTAGCGTAGCACTCTGCAATATAAAGATTTTCCGGATTCATACCATTGTTGTTCTCAGCATTTGCAATAGCTGATTCCAGTAATTTTTTGATCACGCTGGAAGCGTATCTTGGATTGTATGTTAAGATACCAAGTGCAGTCTGCACGTCTTTGCCACGGATAACATCCAGTACGTAGCAAGCTTTCTGTACGGACATTCTTGCGTAGGATAACTTTGCAGAGGGTCTTGTATCTTTATTAGCATTTCTTGCTCTTTTAATCTGACTTCTATGTCCTTTTGCCATGATAAAAGCCTCCTTTCAAATATTAACGAACACCTGATTTTTTCTCGTCTTTGCCGTGTCCTCTGTAGGTTCTTGTAGCAACAAACTCACCAAGTTTGTGTCCAACCATATCTTCTGTGATATAAACCGGCACATGTTTTCTTCCATCGTGAACAGCGATTGTGTGTCCAACGAAGGAAGGGAAAATTGTGGAACGACGTGACCAGGTTTTAATAACTGTCTTATCGCCGGCAGCATTCATAGCGTCTACTTTTTTCAGTAAGCTTTTATCTGCGAACGGTCCTTTTTTTAATGAACGAGCCATTGTCTTACCTCCTATTATTTAGCTAATGTTTTGCCATCTCTTCTTCTTACAATTAACTTGTTAGACTGTTTGTTTTTCTTTCTTGTCTTCAAGCCAAGAGCCGGTTTGCCCCATGGAGTACATGGACCTGGGCGTCCGATACCGGTCTTACCTTCACCACCGCCATGTGGATGATCGTTGGGGTTCATAACAGAACCACGAACGGTAGGTCTGATGCCCATGTGACGTTTACGTCCTGCTTTACCGAT
>DWYL01000257.1 GCA_019118685.1 Candidatus Blautia merdipullorum | reverse complement strand
ACGGCTTAGGCGGCAAGACAAACGGAAAGCCAAGAGAAGACGGATATGACATCACCGTTGCATCCGAGATCATGGCTGTTCTGTGTCTGGCCAGCGACATCACAGACCTGAAGGCAAGACTGGGACGTATCATCGTAGGTTATACATATGGAAAAGCATCTGAAGAGAAACCGGTTACCGCTCATGACCTTCACGCAGAAGGCGCTATGTGCGCACTGTTAAAAGACGCTCTGAAACCAAACCTGGTACAGACTCTGGAGCATGTACCTGCCATCGTACACGGCGGACCATTCGCAAACATCGCTCATGGCTGCAACTCTGTGATCGCAACAAAGATGGCTATGAAGTTAGGTGACTACGCCATCACAGAAGCAGGCTTCGGCGCTGACCTGGGAGCAGAAAAATTCCTGGATATCAAGTGCCGTATGGCAGGCCTGACACCAAACGCTGTAGTGATTGTAGCAACTGTCCGTGCTCTGAAATACAACGGCGGCGTTCCAAAGGCTGACCTGAACAATGAGAACCTGGAAGCACTGGAAAAAGGACTTCCAAACCTGCTGAAACATGTAAGCAATATCAAGAATGTATACAAACTGCCATGTGTAGTTGCCATCAACGCATTCCCAACAGATACCAAGGCAGAGCTTGACCTGGTAGAGCAGAAATGTAAAGAGCTGGGTGTAAACGTAGCCCTGTCCGAAGTATGGGCAAAAGGCGGCGAAGGTGGAATCGCTCTGGCAAAAGAAGTCATCCGTCTGGTAGAGGAGCCAAACGACTTTACATATTCCTATGAACTGGAAGGAAGCATTGAGGATAAGCTGAACCAGATCGTACAGAAAGTATACGGAGGCAAGGGAGTAGTCCTTACTGCCAATGCACAGAAACAGGCACAGCAGCTTGAAAAACAGGGATTTGGCAACTGCCCGATCTGTGTAGCAAAGACTCAGTACAGCTTAACGGATGACCAGACAAAACTGGGAGCGCCTACAGACTTTGAAGTAACTGTCAGAAATCTGAAGATTTCCGCAGGAGCAGGCTTTGTAGTAGCTCTTACCGGAGAGATCATGACTATGCCTGGTCTTCCGAAAGTTCCGGCAGCAGAGCGTATTGATGTAGATGAGACAGGAAAGATTTCCGGTCTGTTCTAATTCAGCCATAGGGAGATATTCTCTTTTATAAGTGGGATACTGCCGTATTAAACAAAACTTGTTTAGTGCGGCAGTCCCATTTTACAAGGACAGCTTGAAGGGAGCGAATTACATATGTTTAAAGATGAATTTAAGGCGGTTGTCAATGGAGGTGTGGGAAAGGTCAACTTTCTGAAGAACAATCCTCTGGGGTATTTTGTTGCGGCAATGGTTGCCGGCATGTTTATCTCTTTCGGAAGTTTTGTTGCCTTTACCCTTGGTGCTGTGATTAATGCAGGAGATGCTGTTTCCTGGACAAAACCGGTGCAGGCTTTTGCTTTTGCATCAGCCCTGAGTCTGGTAGTCATGGCAGGAGCAGAACTGTTTACAGGAAACAATTTCGTAATGTCTTCTGCAGCATTCAGAAAAGCGGTAAGCTGGGCAGATACCATAAAGCTGTGGGTGGTTTGCTGGATCGGAAACCTGGTGGGATCTGTGATCTGTGTAGCCATTTTCCAGATAACCGGAATTCCCAGCGGTGATACAGCGGCATATTTTGGAAGCATTGCAGCCGGCAAGGTAGGATATGCGCCTATCCCTCTGCTGGCAAGAGCCATCCTCTGTAATATTCTGGTTTGTCTTGCCGTATGGTGTGCAACCAAGATGAAAACAGAATCCGGAAAACTGATCATGATCTTCTGGTGTATTTTCGTCTTCATGGTTTGTGGATTCGAGCATAGTGTTGCTAATATGAGTATTATCGGTGTGGCTCTGGCAAATGGATATGTAAGTATCGGCCAGTACGTATATAATGTTCTGCTTGCTACAATAGGAAATATGATAGGCGCCATTGTATTTGTGGCTCTGCCTTATCATCTGATTTCTAAAGAAAAATAGAATAAAGAGGGTATATTGGGAAGTATTCTCTGGAGACTTCCAGCGCCATAGAACGGAACTGTCGTATTGATTAAGATTTGACTAATGCGGCAGTTCCGTTTTTTTAGTGGAATTTGCCTGTATAGAAACATTTATGGTATTTCACAGAATGAAATAACATAGGATAGACAACGGATAATATGGTGAAAGGCGGGCAGGATCGTGCAGGATCAGAAAGTAGAGAATCTTTTGAATCTGGCTCTGGATGCTACTTTGGAAGAAAGAGAAAAATCTTTGCAGCTTAATGTAGGTTATGATGCAGAAGACAATACCTGGGAGGTCCTTGTAAAGTACTCCGGGGATTTGAGAAGGGTTCTGGGAGAGAATGTGGGGATTGTTGAGCTTTTGAATGGATTTGCCATACTTACTGTGCCGGAAGGACAGATCGATACACTGACAGATCTGGAAGAAATCGAATATGTGGAAAAGCCTAAGAGCCTTTTCTTTGCAGTTAGTCAGGGGAGGAGCGCCTCCTGTATGAATACAGTGCAAAGCGAGTTTTCTCCCCTGGGAGATCCTCTTACAGGAAAGGGGGTGTTGGTAGCCTGTGTGGATTCAGGGATCGATTACGCACATCCGGATTTTCGGAATCCGGATGGCAGCACCAGGATCCTCCGGTTCTGGGATCAGAGTTTGCCTGGGAACCCTCCTGCGGGGTATCAGATAGGCACAGAATTTACCAAAGAAGATCTTGACAGGATCCTTCTGGAAGAAGGAAATCCTGCGTCAGGGGAAAGGCAGCCAAGCCGTGATATAAGCGGGCATGGAACGGGAGTTATGGGAATCGCAGGGGGAAATGGGAGAGCTTCCGGCGGCATCAACCGGGGCGTAGCCTATGAAAGTACCTTGATGGCAGTGAAACTTGGAACCCCCAGACCAGGTGGCTTTCCCAGGACTACGGAACTGATCCAGGGAATTGATTATCTGATACGTCAGGCTTTGAAATTGAAAATGCCTCTTGCCATGAATCTGAGCTTCGGCAATAATTATGGATCACACAGTGGTGAATCCCTGATAGAAGCTTATTTGGATAGGGCTTCGGATGTCGGGAGAAATGTAATCTGCGTGGGAACAGGGAATGAAGGAGGCGAAGCTCTTCACACCTCAGGAATTCTGGAGACAGGCCGGGAAACCTCCATACAGCTGAACATCGGCGAGTATGAAACAGGAGTAAATGTTCAGTTGTGGAAGCAGTATGCAGACCAGGTGGAAATTGCTCTGATCCATCCGGACGGAAGCCGGATGGGGCCTTTTCAGGAAGTTCTGGGACCTCAGAGATTTTTGGTGGAGAACACGGAAATTCTTATTTACTACGGAGAGCCTGGTCCTTATAGTATTTCGCAGGAAATTTATATAGAATGGATACCCAGGGGGCAGTATGTAGACAGCGGAATCTGGAGGATCCTTCTGATTCCACAGAAAGTTGTAGAGGGGAATTTTGACCTGTGGCTGCCAGGGGGAGGCGTCCTGAATAAAAATACGAAATTTCCATTCCCTACGCCAGACACTACTCTTACCATACCATCTACAGCAAGGAAGATTATTTCCGTGGGGGCTTACAATTCCCGGCTACTGTCCTATGCGGAGTTTTCAGGACGGGGTTATACCAGAGTGACCAGGGAGATCAAGCCGGATCTGGCAGCTCCAGGAGTAGGTATTCTTACCACTGTGCCGGGCGGAGGATATGGGACCAGGACCGGGACTTCCTTTGCGGCGCCCTTTGTTACAGGGGCAGCAGCTCTGCTCATGGAGTGGGGGATTGTCAGAGGACAGGATCCTTATTTGTATGGAGAAAAAGTGAAAGCTTATTTGAGAAGAGGGGCAAGGCGGCTTTCAGGAGGGACTTATCCCAATCCCGAGACCGGCTTTGGATTCCTGTGCCTGCGGGACAGTTTTCCGGTATAAACCTGGAAAATATCCGTTGCAAAGAGAACCTGCTGTGCGTATACTAAAGGCAGATTATTTACAGAAGGAGAAGAAAAATGCTGAAAACACTAAAGAATCTCGCAGGATATTACAAGCCTTATAAAAGACTGTTTTTCTCAGATATGTTTTTTGCCATACTGGGGGCGGCCATTACCCTGGTGATCCCTCTCATCGTCCGGTATATTACCAGTAATATTGTAAATCTGCCTGTAGACATGGCCACTGGAATGATCGTGAAGCTGGGGATCTTTATGATCCTGCTGGTACTGATCGAGGCGTTCTGCAATTTTTATATTGCTTACTACGGACATATAATGGGAGCCAGGATTGAGCGGGATATGCGCAATGAGATATTCGGCCATTATCAAAAGCTGTCCTTTGCCTTTTATGATAATCAGAAAGTAGGACATCTTCTGTCCAGGATTACGGCAGATTTGTTTGACATTAGTGAGCTTCTTCATCACGGGCCGGAGGATCTGGTGATCTCTATTATTAAATTTCTGGGCGCCTTTATTATCCTTATGCTGGTGAATGTAAGACTGGCGATGGCAGCTTTTCTTTTTGTTCCTTTTTTGATCCTTTATGCGGTTGTCTTCAACGGGAAGATGAAAACTGCTTTTCGGGAAAACAGGGCCAGGATCGCAGATATTAATACCCAGATTGAGGACAGTCTTTCAGGAATCCGGGTGGTGAAGTCTTTTGCCAATGAAAAGCAGGAGATGGAAAAATTCAGGAAAGGGAATGAAAGATTTGTAGATTCCAAGAAGCTGAGCTACAAATATATGGGCGGGTACAACTCCGGGATGGGAGCTTTTACGACTTTAATCACTATCTCCGTCCTGCTGGCAGGGGCTTTTTTCCTTACCAGAGGGGAGATGCCGGTGGAAGATCTAGTGACTGCTCTTCTTTATATCAACAATCTCACGGATCCGGTGAAAAAGCTGATCACCTTTACAGAGCAGTTCCAAAACGGATACAGCGGATATTCCCGCTTCCTGGAGATTATGGCGGTGGCTCCGGATATCAAGGACAAAGAAGATGCAAAAGAACTTACGGATGTAAAAGGAGAAATTGATTTTGAAAATGTATCCTTTGCCTATGAAGGGAATAAGGAAAAGGTATTAAGCCATGTAAACCTGCAGGTGAAGGCAGGAGAATATATTGCCCTGGTGGGGAGTTCAGGAGCAGGGAAAACCACTCTATGCAGCCTGATCCCCAGATTCTATGATGTAACAGGGGGGAGAGTGCTTTTGGACGGAGAGGATATCCGGAATCTGAAGCTTCAGAGCCTGAGGAATCATATCGGAATTGTGCAGCAGGACGTATATCTTTTTGCAGGGACCGTTATGGAAAATATCCGCTACGGCAAACCGGAAGCTTCGGACGAAGAAGTTATCCGGGCGGCAAAAGCTGCCAATGCCCATGAATTTATTATGGAACTGGAAAATGGATATGATACAGATATTGGCCAGAGAGGGGTAAAACTTTCCGGAGGACAAAAGCAAAGATTGTCTATTGCCAGAGTCTTTTTGAAAAATCCGCCTATCCTGATCTTTGATGAAGCAACTTCGGCTCTGGATAATGAAAGCGAGAAGATCGTCCAGAAATCCCTGGAAGAGCTGGCAAAGAACCGGACAACCTTTGTTATTGCACACCGCCTTTCTACTATACGGAAGGCCCAGCGGATCCTGGTACTGACAGAAGAAGGGATCGCTGAGGAAGGAACCCATGAAGAACTGATGAAAAAAGACGGAATCTACAGCAGCCTGTATAAAATGTCTTTTGCCTGAAAAAAGATCTTCACAGGTGGATTGCTGTAAATATGCTGACTTTAAGAGATAAATCTGTATGACATCCCTGACTTTCTGCCAGGGACGACAGAAGGAGTTCGGCAAAACCGCTGAACCTAAAATTGGTACTTACACAGAGAAAAATTTTTTGTTAGAATAGCACGGAAAATAAAATATTGGATCAGATGAAAATGGTAGTGAGATTATAGAACTGTAATCGCAGCGAAAGTTATAATGGCCGGGCAGATGGATCTGCCGGCGCCGCTTTTACAGGAATATAGCTCGCTGCCTTTTTTGTTCCATAAAAAAGGAGGACAAAAAATGCCAAAAACAAAATTTCAGGAAGTTATTTTTACAATCTTAATGGTGATGGTAATGGTTTATGCTATGGTGGTATATAATATCGCCTTTGACCAGGGCGGAATGAACAACCAGATTTTCCTTCTGGCCTTTCATGAGTTCCCGAGCATGGTGATCTCTGCCATTACCGTATGTTTCATGTGCCCTATTATGAGCTTTATCGCAACTGTGCTTTTCCAGGGAGTGAACAGCGATCTGATCGCCAACTGGCTTCAGATCGCTGTACGGAATTTCCCAATGGCTCTGTGCTGGCAGATCTTTTACGCAGGTCCCCTGGTAAGATGGATCTTTGGAAAGATATTCAGACAGAGCAAGGAAAGAGAAGCAGCGACGGCAGCCTGAGGTTAACACTTCAGACTATAAATTTAGGAAAAACTTATAAATGCTGCATAGCCGGAGGATTTTCAGGAGCGAAGATGCTCCGGTTTTTTGGACAGATGATCAATGTATATATACTTTTATCCTTATATTTGCTATAATGTGCCAAAAGGCAGAATTTTATATCCGATAGTATTTTAGTTGTTCGAAAATTTCGAATAACTTTCATAGAAAGATAAAGAATACTAAAAAACTGTTATCGGGGCAGAAGAAAATAAATGATTTTTGAGGGTAGATGATATTGAATATATCAAAAGCCACAAAGGAGAGAGTTTATCATGGATCATTTTGAATTAGTATCAGAATACAAACCAACCGGCGACCAGCCTCAGGCCATTGAGGAGCTGGTCAAAGGTTTCAAAGAAGGCAACCAGTGCGAGACACTTTTGGGCGTCACAGGTTCCGGAAAAACCTTCACGATGGCAAACGTTATCCAACAACTGAATAAACCGACATTGATCATTGCACACAACAAGACCCTGGCGGCACAGCTCTACGGCGAGTTCAAGGAGTTCTTCCCCAACAACGCCGTAGAGTATTTTGTCTCCTATTACGATTATTACCAACCGGAAGCCTATGTCCCTTCTTCGGACACATATATTGCCAAGGATTCTGCGGTAAATGATGAGATCGACAAGCTCCGACTTTCCGCTACCGCCGCACTGAGC
This sequence comes from Candidatus Blautia merdipullorum, assembly GCA_019118685.1. GTDB lineage: Bacteria > Bacillota > Clostridia > Lachnospirales > Lachnospiraceae > Blautia > Blautia merdipullorum. The sequence goes on along the minus strand of DWYL01000257.1, from coordinate 332 downwards.
GAGAGAAAAGATGTGATTATTGTTTCCAGTGTTTCCTGTATCTACGGTATTGGAAGTCCTAACGACTATCAGAATATGATCATTTCTCTCCGCCCGGGCATGGAGAAGGACCGGGATGAAGTGATTAGAGAACTGATCGACATCCAATACGATAGAAATGAGATGGACTTCCACCGTGGAACCTTCCGGGTACGGGGAGACGTGGTGGAAATATTCCCGGCGGACTATAGTGATACTGCTGTGAGAGTAGAGTTTTTCGGAGACGAGATAGACCGGATCACGGAGATCGATGTGCTTACCGGGGAGATCAAAAGATCTCTGAACCATATCGG
>DWYL01000256.1 GCA_019118685.1 Candidatus Blautia merdipullorum | reverse complement strand
CTGTCATCGGTTTTCAGATTGATAATGAAACAAAACATTATGGAAATGAAGGGGAGGAGATGCAGCGCCTGTTTCGGGAGTATCTCAAAGAGAAATACAAGGACACAGAGGCGTTTAATAAAGCTTTTTATCTTGCCCATTGGAGTAATTCTATCCACAGCTGGGAGGACCTGCCGGATATGAGAGGGTGTATCAATGGAGGGTTGGCAGGAGAATTTGAGGCTTTTAAGCGCAGCATTGCAGCCGGATTTCTCAGCTGGCAGGCGGAGATTGTAAAGGAATACAAAAGAGAAGATCAGTTTATCACCAATAACCTGGACTTTGAATGGAAAAAGTTTGGAGCAGATATTGCCCAGGATGGCTATTCCTATGGTGTACAGCCGGATCTGAACCATTATGAGGCATCTCAGTGCCTGGATCTTTCCGGAACGGATATCTATCACCCTACACAGGATGAGCTTACCGGAGCAGAAACTGCTTTTGGCGGGGATGGGATCCGCAGTCTCAAAAATGACAATTATCTTGTGCTGGAGTGTCAGGCTCAGGCTTTTAAATACTGGACGCCCTATCCGGGGCAGCTTCGTCTCCATGCCTATGGACATCTCGCCAGCGGCGCTCTGGGCATCATGTACTGGAACTGGCATTCCATACACAACGGCTATGAAACCTACTGGAGAGGACTTTTAAGCCATGACCTGAAGAGCAATCAGACCTATGAGGAGGCCTGCGTTATTGGAAAAGAATGGAAAACCTATGGACCGCATCTGACCGGTATGAAGAAAAAGAACCGGATCGCTCTTCTGGTGGATAACCGTTCTCTGACAGCTCTTCAGTGGTTTCCTATAGACAAAGACTTAAGCTACAATGATGTGGTCAGGTGGATGTATGACAGTCTTTATGAGATGAATCTGGAGTGTGATGTAGTTGACGTAAACGGTCTGGAAGAGGGACGCTACGACATGATCGTCACACCGGCTCTTTACTGTGCCAGAGAGGACCTGATCCGGCGGCTGAAGACTTTTGCAGAGAAGGGAGGAGTCCTTGTAAGTTCTTTCCGGTCTTTTGTGGCAGATGAAGCCTCCAGTGTATATCCGGATGAACTGCCCCATCTTCTGACAGACTGCTTTGGAATGGCCTACAACCAGTTTACAGAACCCGGCACAGCCTCTGTGAGAGGAGAAAAGATTCAGTATTTTATGGAACTTTTGAAGCCGGCGCAGGCAGAAGAAATAGCAGGATATGAACACCGCTATTGGGGAAAATACGCGGGAATCACAAAAAACAGATATGGAAAAGGATCTGCGTATTATGTGGGATGCTATATGGATAAAAAGCTTCTGAAGTATATATACCGCCAGGCGGCTGAAGACGCCCATATTTCCCTTTCCCCATATAGCTGGCCTGTGATCATAAGGAGCGGGGAAACAGAAGAGGGAAAAATTCTTCACTATCTCCTTCATTACAGCCAGGAGAGCAGGGATATTTTATGTCCTTATGATAAAGCACAGGATATCCTGACAGGAAAACTTTATCACAAACAGGACCTGATACACCTCAGAGACTGGGACGTGGTTATTCTGGAAGAACAGCCCTGAAATATAGGGGATACAGATAGACGGAAATCTAGTAGACATACTTTTTTATGCCGGGTGAAAACCCGGCTTTTTCTTTTTTTTAGTGACGGAAAAGGAACATGGACTTGCAATCCTGCTTTCCGGGAACAGCTTGCCGATTTTACCTTCCTGATAACCAAATACACCAGAAAATTTCCTTTTTTCTTTTTTGTGCTATGGTAGGACTATCAAAGAAGGAAATGGAGGAAAGAAAATGGGTAATGTAACAGTTGCATGGGAGGACGTGATCAGTGTTATCCAGATGGTACGGACCCACCTGATCGTGATCGGCGTGGCCCTGGTGTGCATGATCCTGCTCATGATCCTGGCAAGAAGATGGGCAAAGCCTTTAAGGGGCTTTATCCGCTGGCAGTCGTTTATTGGCTTTCTTTTGATCACTGCCATTGTTGTCAATGTGATGCTGACAGGAGCGCTGAACAACACGCTGAACGTAGTCCTTGCAGACAGAGGAGAATTGTCTCAGGAAAATGCAGACAATTCCAGACAGGTGATCGAGGAGATCACTAATGAAGGCGTAGTAATGACCAAAAATGACGAGGATTTTCTGCCGATTGAACCTCAGAAGATCAATGTATTCGGCTGGGCATCTACCAATCCTATCTATGGAGGCACAGGCTCCGGAACTGTAGACGCCAGTACGGCGGTAGGGATCCTGGAAGGCCTGGAAAACGCCGGATTTGAGACCAACACAGAACTGTCGGATATGTACAGGGAATACAGGGAAGACCGTCCGGCTATCAGTATCAACGACGGACAGGACTGGACCCTTCCGGAGGTTCCCGTTGCAGACTATTCAGACACAATTATGGAAAATGCCAAAGCTTTTTCCGATACAGCTCTCATTGTTCTGTCCCGTACAGGCGGTGAAGGCGCAGACCTTCCCCATGACATGGGCAGTATCATGGACGGCTCTACCATGGACGTGGGAACCAAGTATTTAAGGGGCTCTTATACCAATAATTCTGACGAATATGCAGACTTTGAAGCTGGACAGTCTTATCTGGAACTGAGCCGTACAGAAGCGGACCTGGTAGATATGGTGTGCAGCCAGTTCGATAACGTCATTGTGGTATACAACGGCGCCAACACCATGGAGCTTGGCTGGACAGAAAATTATGACCAGATCAAAAGTGTCCTGCTCTGTGCAGGTGCAGGAGCCACAGGATTTAACGCCCTTGGAAATATCATTTCAGGAGAGGTAAATCCTTCCGGAAGAACTGCAGATACCTGGGTGAGAGATTTGACCCAGACACCTTATTATAACAATATCGGCCATTTTGCCTATACCAATACAGAGGACGTGGCCGCAGCGGCCCAGGCAGCCTGGGAACAGGCAGACGGCATTGTATCCTTTGTAAATTATAATGAAGGAATCTATACCGGCTACCGTTTCTATGAGACTGCAGCCGAAGAAGGACTGATCAATTATGAAGACACCGTCATGTACCCTTTCGGCTATGGAATGAGCTATACCACCTTTGAACAGACCATGGGAGACCTGAATGTGACAGAGGGCGCTATTACCGTAGATGTGACGGTGACTAACACCGGAGACACCCCTGGCAAAGATGTGGTACAGTTATACTACACGCCACCTTATACTAACGGCGGGATTGAAAAATCCAGTGTAAATCTCATTGCCTTTGACAAGACAGACCTGCTGGAGCCGGGAGCTTCCCAGACTCTTACCCTGTCTTTTGATGAGGAAGATATGGCTTCCTATGATACATACGGAAGAGGCTGCTATGTTCTGGAAGCAGGAAACTATGACATCAGTCTCCGGTCAGACAGCCACAATGTTCTGGACTCCCATTCCTACCAGGTGACAGAAGACGTGGTATATGATGAATCCAATCCACACAACCAAGATGTGGAAACTGCAGTAAACCGCCTGGACTTTGCAGAAGGAGATGTGACCTACCTGTCAAGAGCCGATGGATTTGCCAACTATGAAGAAGCAGTCCAGGGTCCGGCCAGCTATGAGCTTCAGGGTGAAGTTCAGGGAAATGGAACCTGGGATCCTGAGGAGTTTAATAACCCGGAAGACCAGATGCCTACTACGGGAGCAGACAATGGTCTGGAGCTTTATGACCTTCGGGGCGCTGCCTATGACGACCCGCGGTGGGAGGACCTTCTGGACCAGGTAACCGTAGATGAAATGGTAGAACTTATCGCCTATGGCGGACATCAGACTGTGGCCGTGGATTCTGTTGGAAAGATCCGCACCCTGGACACTGACGGACCTGCCGGTGTCAATTCCAGCACCCTGGGTATTTTCGGAACCGGATATTGCTCAGAAATCCTTATCGCCCAGACCTGGAATGAGGACCTGGCTGCTGCAGCAGGAGACGGAATGTGCCGGGAATTCCTGGATTACAATGTATCCGGCTGGTATGCGCCGTCCATGAACCTTCACAGAAGCGCCTCTGGAGGCCGCAACTTTGAGTATTACTCAGAAGACAGCCTGTTAAGCAGCAAAATGGCTCTGGCTGAGGTAAGCGCAGCGGTGGAACATAATATTTATCCTTACATCAAGCACTTTGCATTTAATGAACAGGAGACAAACAGGAATGCAATGCTGTGTACATGGCTTACAGAGCAGAGCGCCAGAGAGCTTTACCTGAAGCCTTTTGAGGAATGTGTGAAGAATACTCCTTCCGGCAAGCTGGCAGTGATGTCTTCTTACAACTATATCGGAACCCAGTGGGCAGGCGGCTGCTCCGCTCTCTTACAGGATATCCTCAGAGGCGAATGGGGATATGAAGGTATGGTGATCTCTGATTACTTTGGAAACTACGGATATATGGATGCAGACCGGGCCGTAAGAGGAGGCACAGATATGATGCTGGGCGTTGCAGGAAACGAGGCTATCATGACAGACCACAGCGCTACTTCGGTAAATGCAATGAGAAATGCAGTAAAAAATATTTTCTATGTGACCGTAAACAGCGTTGCATATGAAGATTATGAACCGGATGCAATTCCTTCCTGGATGCAGATCATGTACATCGCTAATGCAGGAGTGGCAGTGCTCCTGGTACTGGCAGAAGTACTGGTGATCCGGGGATACCTGAAAAAAAGAAAAGGAAAATAAATTATAAAACAGCGCCAGATACAGCACCGGTACAGGTTCTGCCTGGCGCTGCCTATAAAAAGAGAAAGGAAGGAGACAATGGAGGTTAATGAAATCATCAATAAGATGACACTGGAGGAAAAAGCCGCTCTTTTAAGCGGTAAAGGAGAGTGGCAGACCTGGAACATGGACCGGCTGGGGATTCCTTCTATGTACTGCTCCGATGGCCCCCACGGTATCCGGAAACAGGCGGGAGCCGGGGATCATCTGGGGCTGAACCCTTCCCTGCCGGCTACCTGCTTTCCTACAGCCGCCACAGTGGCCAACAGCTGGGATCCCGGTCTGGGAGAGGAAATCGGGAAAGCTCTGGGAGAGGAGGCCCGGGTCCAGGAAGTCCATGTGGTGCTGGGACCGGGGCTGAATATCAAAAGGAGCCCTCTGTGCGGGAGAAACTTTGAGTATTTTTCAGAAGACCCTTATCTGGCAGGAAAAATGGCCGCCGGATATGTAAAGGGCATACAGAGCCAGGGAGTATACGCCTGCCCCAAGCATTTTGCCGTAAACAGCCAGGAGCTGCGGAGAATGGCAATGAATGCCGTGGTAGATGAAAGGACACTCAGGGAAATCTACCTCACAGGGTTTGAAATAGCGGTAAAAGAAGGGGAAGCGAAAGCCCTGATGACCAGCTATAATCAGGTAAACGGCACCTATGCCAATGAGAACCTCCATCTCCTTGGAGACATTCTCAGAAAGGAATGGGGCTATGAGGGCATTGTGATCACCGACTGGGGCGGCTCCAACGATCATATAAAGGGCGTAGCAGCAGGCTCTGATCTGGAAATGCCTTCCCCAGGAATGGACTCTGCCAGGCAGATCCTGAAAGCAGTGGAGGAGGGGAAACTCTCCCAGGAAGCGGTGGATGAGTGTGTAAAGCGGCTTTTGAAGGCGGTTCTTGAACTGACGGCAGAAAAGGAAAAACCTTCAGACTTTGATGAAAAGGCCCACCATGAACTGCCCAAGAAGGCTGCCAGGGAAAGCGCCGTTCTGCTGAAAAACCAGGAAAACATCCTTCCCCTGAAGCCGGGGACCCATGTGGCTCTGATCGGAGACTTTGCCTTCCAGCCCAGATACCAGGGTGCCGGATCTTCCATGGTAAATACAACAGCTCTGGATAAGATGACAGACCTGATCGACGCCTATGATCTGGTAATCACGGGAACTGCCAGGGGATATCTACGTACGGGAGAAAGCGACCCGGTGCTGGAGAAAGAAGCGGTGGACCTGGCCAAAAGAGCAGATGTGGTATTATACTGCTTCGGACTGGATGAACTCAGTGAATCCGAAGGGATTGACCGGGAACATATGCGGATCCCTCAGAACCAGATCAGTCTTCTGGAAACCATGGGGAGAGTCAATGAAAATATCGTGGGTATTTTAAGCGCAGGTGCAGCAGTGGAAATGCCCTGGCATACCAACTTAAAAGGGCTGCTTCACGGCTATCTTTACGGACAGGCAGGAGCCGGGGCCATGCTGGATATTCTCACAGGAAAGGCAAATCCTTCGGGAAGACTGGGAGAGACATACCCGGTAAAATATGAGGATACGCCGGCTTTTCACTATTTCCCCAGCCAGGAACGTAATTCTGAGTACAGGGAGGCTCTTTATGTGGGATACCGGTATTATGCCACAAGCGGAATCCGGGTCCAGTATCCTTTTGGATTCGGATTGTCTTATACCACCTTTACATATACAGATTTGAAAGTAGATTCTTCGGGGGCGGAATTCACCCTGACTAACACAGGGGCCATGGACGGCGCAGAGACCGCCCAGCTCTACATAAGCAAACCACAGTCCAGGATTTTCCGCCCGGCTTTAGAGCTGAAAGGATTTTCCAAAGTATTCCTGAAAGCAGGAGAGAGCAGAAGGGTCCGGATTCCCTTCGATGATAAGACCTTCCGTTACTGGAATGTGCGGACCAACCATTGGGAAACAGAGGGCGGGGCCTACAAGATTATGATCGGCGCCAGCTCCATGGATATCCGTCTTGGAGAGGAGCTGGAGGTGGAAGGGACTACGGAAACTTATCCTTATTACACCAACCGGATGCCCTCTTACTATTCCGGCCTTATCGGACAGGTAAGCGATCAGGAATTCCAGGAGCTTTTAGGAATGCCCATTCCCGATGGAAGCTGGGCCGGAGAACTGACAGCCAATGACGCTGTGTGCCAGATGTATTACGCAAAAAGCCCTCTGGCAAGATTTGCCTACAAGAAACTGACGCAGACGAAAAAGAAAAGCGAGGACGCCGGAAAACCGGATCTGAATATTCTGTTTATCTATAACATGCCTTTCCGGGCCATTGCCAAAATGACCGGAGGGCTTGTAAGCATGGAGATGGCAGATGGGATCGTTACTATGGTCAATGGACACTTTTTCCGCGGCCTGGGACATGTGATTTCCGGATTCTTCCGAAACCGCCGGCAGAACCGGAAATATATAAAAAAACTAGGAGGCAGAGAAATGGGAAATTCAGAAACAAAAGGCCAGATGGCAGCAGGCTGGGAAAAAATCTGGAAGAACTTTGAGAAAACACACCCTAAGCTTGCCAAGTGGCTGTATCAGATCTTTTATTTTTTTGTGTTCAGCATGGGCGTGACCATCATACAGTATCTGTTTTTTACCTTTCTGCCGGGAGTCCTGGGAGAAGAGCTGGCGGCCACAGAGTTTATGTGGCCCCAGATTCCTATGAACATCTTCGGCGTAGAATTTACCTGGAGCCTTCTGGGCTATAATGTGCTCAGAGACAGTACTACAGGCGCTGTGATGATCGGAGGAGGCTTAGGTTATTTTATCAGCTATGAGATCGGCTCCTTTGTGGCCCAGTGCATCAACTTCCCTCTTCAGAGGAATATCACCTTTAAAAGCCATGGAAACGTAGGATATCAGGCCATGTGGTATTTTATCGCATGGATCGTGATCTCCCTGATCTGCAATGGATTTAACAATCTGTGGATGCCCATTGCAGCAGCCTATGTGCCCCCTGCGGTTTACAACATTCTTGTGACTATTATCACAGGAGGAGTGTCTATGGTGATCTTTTTCTTTGTGTTTAAGATTATTTTTCCAGAGGGAGAAAAGAAAGAAGACAAGAAAGGATGAGAAAAATGGAAAAATATCAGTTTGGCTTTGGCTGTATGCGCCTGCCCCTTTTAAACCCCGATGATCTGGTATCTTTTGATTACCCCTTTATAGAAAAGTTATTTGACGCATACCTGGAGCAGGGATATACTTATTTTGACACAGCTTATACTTATCATGGCTACCACGGGGAAGAGGCTGTGCGGAAAGCTCTGGTGGAGCGGTACCCCAGAGAGAGCTTTGAACTTGCCACAAAACTTCCTCTCCGTGATTTTAAAGACCAGGAAGACATGGGAAAAATCTTTCAGGAGCAGCTGGACCACTGCGGAGTAGAATATTTTGATTATTATCTCCTTCATAATATGGGGACCAATGTCTATGAGAAATGCCGGAAATATGACGCCTTTGGCTTTGTACAGCAAAAGAAAAAGGAAGGAAAGATCCGGTATGTGGGCATGTCCTTTCACGACACGCCAGAACTGTTAGAGGAGATTCTGGGTGCATATGGGGAGGGTCTGGACTTTATCCAGCTTCAGATCAATTATCTGGACTGGGAACAGCCGAATGTCCAGTCCCGCCGCTGTCTGGAAATTGCAAATAAATATAAAAAACCCATATTTGTTATGGAACCCTGCAAAGGAGGAACCCTGGCGAACCTGCCAGAGGAGGCTGTCCAACTGATGAAATCCTATGCCCCTGAGGCCTCTGCCGCCTCCTGGGCTTTCCGCTTTGCTGCAAGCCAGGAAGGAGTGGTCCGGGTACTGTCGGGCATGAATTCCATGGAACAGATCCAGGACAATGGAGCTCTCTTTAAAGATTTCCAGCCCATCACAGAGGAGGAACTGGAAATCATCTGGAAAGTCCGGGAGATTATTGAGCGGAATACGCCGATCCCATGTACAGGCTGCGGCTACTGCACCCATGGCTGTCCAAAGGAGATTGCCATTCCCCAGTATTTTGCTCTGTATAACAATATTTCCAGGACTTCCAATCCCTCCAGCCACGGGGCCTATTATCATAATATCAGCCGGAAACACGGAAAGGCCGGGGACTGTATTGGCTGTAAACAGTGTGAAAAAGCCTGCCCCCAGCATCTGCCTATTACAGATTATCTGAAAGACGTGGCGGCGAAATTTGAGACAGGAAATAACTTTCCAGTGAGAAAATAAAAAAGGAGAACAGAGAATGAAAAAACAGGTTTTGATCATATCAGGAAGCCCAAGGGAAGGAGGAAATTCCGATACCCTCTGTGATAAATTTCAAAGAGGGTGCCAGGAAGCTGGACATCAGGTCCGGAAAGTCTCCCTGCGGAATCGAAAGATCCAGTTCTGTACAGCATGTTATGCCTGTAAAAAAACTGGTTCCTGTATTCAAAAGGACGACGCTGTTGAAATCTTACAGCAGATGACAGAAGCCGATGTGATCGTATTGGCTACCCCGGTTTATTTTTACAGTATGGCGGGACAAGTAAAGACATTGATTGACCGCTGTCTCTCCTGCGGGGCAAAACTTACAGGAAAAGAATTTTACTTTATTGCCACTGCTGCTGCAGGAAAAGCAGAAATGGAGCGGACCATAGACGCTTTGCGAGGCTTTACCGACTGTCTGCCGGGAGCCCAGGTAAAGGGGATCATCTATGGAGCCGGGGCATGGCAGCTGGGAGAGATCCAGGGAAATCCAGCCATGGAGGAAGCCTATCAGATGGGCAGAGCTGTGGGCTGAAAAAATAATGGAGCAGGCAAACTGACTGAAGAAACAGAACCTATCCTCTCATGCCGAGAACATATACGCCCCATCAGAGAGGGTAAGAATTCTATACAGAAAACACCTTGAAAAAAGATTACATCTTTGTAATATATTACAAATAGACGCCTTATGCAATGCCGTGTTAGAATAGTCTCAAAGAAAGGAGGCTCTTCATCACGGAAACAACGATTGCAAAAAACATTTCTACCGCTGATGAAAAAGCAAACTATGACGCATCCTGCAAACGCCTTCTGGCAGAAAAGATTATTCTAGTGTACTGTATCATTTACTTTCAGCATAATGACGACGAATGAACTTTTCACTCTGCAAGGCGGAGGAATGAGGCGTAGTGGTGGCTACGCCGATTGACGACAACGCCGCAGATGGAAGTTCAGGCAAGTCATTATGCGAAATGTGAGTGATACAGTACACTAACATGGATCATGAAGAGCTGCCTTTGGGAGTACATGGACTGCGAAATCAATGAGATTGCAGAAAAGTACATTGAAGAGAAACCACAGATCGGAGAGATTCCTGTGGCACCTGACGAAAGACAAAGCGCTCCTGTGATACAGGGAACAGGAGTGGAAGACACTACGATAACAGAAGGCACAGTTACCTTTGATATCCGCTTTACTGCTGCTGTGCCTTCTGGCTATAAAAGCTCTGGGAGCCCTGGCAGAGAAAAATAGGACTGATCCTCAATGTGGAAGCTCAGAACCAGTTTTATCCCGGATATCCTTTGATAAAAAGGGGAGTTTATTATTGCTGCCGGATGATTTCCAGCCAGTATGGGACGGTTTTTACTGGCAGTCATTATGAGAAGATCAAAAAGGTGTATTCTATCTGGATATGTACCACTCCCCCAAAGAACCGGGAACATACCATTACAAGCTATGCCCTGGCGGAAAACAATTTTGTCGGGCAGGTAAAAGAGGAGCAGAAAAACTATGACCTTTTGTCTGTATTTATGATCTGTCTGGGGAATCCTGAAACAGAGGCGGAATGTGGGATATTAAAACTTCTTTCTGTGTTGTTTTCATCAGAGCTCAAAGCAGTGGAGAAAAAGAAGGTCTTAGAAGAAGAATTCCATATCCAGATGAGTCAGGCATTTGAAGAGGAGGTGTCACAAATGTGCAATCTAAGCGAAGGTGTAGAACAGAAGGGCATTCAGAAAGGGATGCAGCGGGCACTTACAGAATCTATTAAAAATCTTATGGATACCATGAATATGACAGCTAAGGAAGCTATGGATGCCCTGAAGATAAAAGAAGAGGACCGTTCTCATTATGCAGAGCTGTTGAAAACTCAAAAATAAGTATGGAGTCCTAGTGTACTGACACAATTATAATTCAACGAATGATTTGTCTAAAAACATATTATTACAAAACCTAAAGTAGCTATATATCCTATAAAATGGGTTATGGCTACTTTTTTCATAACAATAGATAGTTTGCAGGGTGGGATTTTTGTCTGCACAGGAACACAAGGCAAAACTTTACTACGGTTTTAATAAGACAGAAACGATCCGTAAATAAAATGGAAATCTGCTTTCTTTATGATAGTTTCATCAAGTGATAAAACTGAAAAATAAGAAAGCGAGGTCTTTTTCCATGGGAAAAACAGTATATTTAGTAACCGGGGCAGCAGGATTCTTGGGCAGCCATGTATGTGAGAAACTTTTGAAGCGGGGAGACTATGTAAGAGCTCTGGTCCTTCCGGGAGACAAATCTGTGAAATATATTCCAAAGGAAGTGGAGATTTCAGAAGGGGATCTCTGTGATGTAGATTCTCTGGAGAGATTTTTTACGATACCTGAAGGGGACAGCTCCATTGTGATCCACTGTGCCAGTATGGTGACCACCAATCCAGACTTTAACCAGAAGCTGATAGACGTCAATGTTGGCGGAACGAAAAATATGATTGAGCTGTGCCTGAAACATCCGGAGTGCAGGAAGATGGTCTATGTCAGTTCTACAGGGGCGATCCCGGAACAGCCTAAGGGTATTCCCATTCGGGAGACATACCAGTTTACACCTGTTGATGAAAGCAGGCAGGTGGGGTGTTACAGTCAGTCTAAAGCCCTGGCTACCCAGGCGGTTTTAGATGCTTTCAGGGAAAGAGGATTAAAGGCCTGTGTAGTCCATCCCAGCGGTATCCTGGGACCAAAAGATTATGCGGTGGGGGAGACTACAGGTACAGTTATTAAGATCATGAACGGAAAAATGCCAGTGGGCATGGGAGGCTCCTTTAACCTGTGCGATGTCCGGGATCTGGCCCAGGGCTGCATCGGGGCGGCAGATAAAGGAAGAGAAGGAGAGTGCTATATCCTGGGAAATAAAGAGGTCACACTGAAAGAAATGTGCCGGATGCTTCATGAGGCAAGCGGCTGTAAGACTCCTTATTTTTACGTTCCCATCCGTATGGCCTATGTACTTGCCAGATATATGGAGAAGAAGGCCAGAAAGACCGGAGAGAAACCTCTGATGACAAATTTTGCAGTGTACAACCTTGCAAGGAATAACCAGTTTGATTATTCTAAAGCAGAACGGGAACTGGGATATCATACCAGACCTTATGAAGAGACACTGAGAGACGAGGCTAAGTGGCTGGTAAAAGAAGGCTATATTGCGCATACAAAGAACCGGAAAAAGGCTGTAACGGGACATGGAGTACAAACTGCCTGATATTTATTCTATACGAATCCGTACTCTTGTAAGCTGCCCCTCTTTTTGTGAACTGCCCACTTCATCAATGAGACGTTCCTCATAGGCATCCCCTATAATGCGGCAATCTTTTTCTTTTATGAAGGTAAATATACGGTCATATATTTCTTCTGTATTTTCCAGCCCGCCCTTTCCCAAAGCAGTTGCATAATATCCTTCAGAAATCATATTGTTTGCATACCGGATATCATTGACGTAAACCATAATATTGGAAACCTTCGATATATGTCCACTTAAAAGCGTTTCTCCTTTTATGAGATATCCTTCCGGATAGCCAAAAGAAACATGATTCTGCTTACACTTTGTATAAAAATTCAGCCATATGTCATCAGGAATAGAGTTACGGTCTGCCAGGAAAGGATCGCTGATGAAAATAGGGACTTCTTTAAAGTATTGTATCTGAACTCCGCCAACCCTGGCAGAAACACCTTCTTCCAGTTTCTGCAGTTTCATTCCAAGCATATCCTGAATGGACTGGAGCTCCTGAATTTTACTGCATAAATTCCTTTCCTGCTCTTTTAAGAGAGAGATTGCATTTTTCGGAGAGATATTCGCTGTATATTCTTTAATTTCAGATAATGGCATCCCCAGTTCCTTTAGAAGATTAACTACAGCAATCACATAAATCTGATCATGGGTGTAATAACGGTAACCGTTAGGGGCAGTATATTTTGGTGAAAAAACCCCGGTATTGTCGTAAAAAATCAAAGCTTTTCTTTTGATTTCAGAGATGCGGGAAAACTCACTGATGGTCAGATAATTGTCTTTTTCCTGTATTTTCATGAAAAAATCCTTCCTAATTGTCTGGTATATATACACAGAGTTGTATAGAGATTGTCAATGGAACAGGTATTTGTCTGCTTTGTATCTGTCCCACAAAAAAAGTGGAACAAAACCAGTAATGGTCTTATCCCACTTCAACAATCTTACGGATTGCAAGTCCTCTGACAAGCATTTTTTATTCTAACACCAGTGATTTTCAAAGTCAATGGAATTTGTATTTCCTGTGTTGCTCCTTATTTTATCCTCAGTGTACAAGGAAGCGTTTGGCCCCTTGTACACTGAGGGTATCTCCGCATACGGAAAAGACTGATAAAAATAGCAAATACATACTTGACTGTCAAGCAACTATACAGCGTATACTGAATGCACATGATTTTACCAGGAGGGACCATTATGAACTCAAGGAGCAAACAGATTTTATATTACATACTTCCATCGGCAGGAGGGCTGTGCGTTACCTACTTGTACAATATTGTGGACGGGATTTTTGTAGGACAGGGAGTGGGAGCTTTGGCTCTGGCTGCAGTTAATATTACAGTACCCTTTATCACTGCATTAGTAGCCATTTCTACTTTATTCGCTATGGGAGGTTCGACGGTGATTGCCATCCGTCTGGGCCGGGGAGATAAGAAAGGGGCGAACGATGCGTTTATGACTGCCCTGGTGCTGACTCTCCTGCTTTCTATCCTGCTTTTGATCATAGGAATGACGTTTTCGGAGCAGATTGCACGATTGTGCGGAAGCAGCGAAAGGGTACTTCCTCTGGCAAAAGAGTATTTATTTTTTTACACGGCATTTGCAATCCCTTTCCTTCTGAGTAACTGTCTTGCCATTTTTGTCCGCAATGACGGCGCTCCGGGCCTGGCATTTGGAGGAATGTGCGCAGGGGCTGTGGCAAATATTTTTTTGGACTGGCTTTTTATTTTCCCTATGAAGATGGGGATCATGGGAGCAGCAGTCGCCTCCGGATTGGGCCAGGTCCTTTCTTTTGTAATCCTGATCAGTCACTTTATCCGGAAAAAAGGAGACCTGCGAATCGGTAAATTTACACATTCCTTTGCATTAGTTAAAAAAATATGCAACCGTGGTGTGCCAGAGTGCTTTTCCCAGCTGAATACACCGGTCACTGCATTCTGCTATAACTGGGTACTGGCTGGCACGCTGGGTGATATGGGTGTGGCGACTTTCAGTGTACTGAGTTTTATCTATTCTCTGGCAAATGGGGTTCTATCCGGCGTGGCTCAGGGACTCCAGCCCTTATGGGGACAGGCCTTTGGTAAAAATGACAAAAAAGAGCTGAAAACAGATTTCCAGACAGGAATGAAGATTAATCTGGCGGCTTCTGTGGTAATTTACGGAATCCTTGCTGTTTTTCGTGTTCCGGTTGTCAGACTCTTTAACAGTGAACCTGAGCTGGTAGAGATGGCCTCTGGTGCGCTGCCGATATTTGCTGTATCCTTTGTGTTTATGGCAGTGAACCTGATCTTTACCGCTTACTATTATTCAACGAAACGGACATGGAAATCCAATATTATCGCTGTAAGCAGGGGAATCCTTGTTAAGGCCGCAGCTATATTCCTGGTACCGGTTTTGCTGGGAGAAACATGGGTGTGGGCCT
>DWYL01000255.1 GCA_019118685.1 Candidatus Blautia merdipullorum | reverse complement strand
AAAATAAAAGAATATTTCTCATAGCAATGAAGGAGGTGCCACTATGATGAATAAAATTATTTCTATTCTTAATGTCTGTATTGCATTATTTGTAATTCTCTATGCAGCACATGTTTACACCATCACCGCTGATATCAGCCTGGTTACCGTGGTACTCCTGGTAGCTGGTCTGGCGCCGGTACTGCATATGTCCTGGAATTATATCCGGATCAAAGGGGAAGAATATCGTAAGAGACATTCTCACCGCTATATGAAAGGCTGAGAATTAGCAGTACATCAAAGATCAGTTTTATAGACAGACCTTTTAAGGGAGTTGCCGCATTCTTGATTGTGATGAATGCGGCAGCTCCCTTTCAGATTTCCCGGAAATATAAGATTGTGAAGTTTAAATGGAAACCAGATGCCAGGGAAGCTTTAGTTTCTCAAGCATTTGGATTTCTCTGTTAGTACAGGTAAAAAGTATGACCTGTTTTCGGTTCCCGTAAAGCCATTTCAGGGCTGCCATTAATCGTTCATCATCATACATGGCAAAGGTTTCATCCAGCAGCACCGGCAGTTCTTCTTCCCGGCATAAAAGTTCCCCTGCAGCCATTCTCAGAGCAAAATAAACTTGTTCCACTGTTCCCTGGCTGATCTGATGAAGTTCCACATATTTGTCCCCTGTGTCCAGACGTATCTGAAAATTCTCATCTATGATCCCCCCCTGATACTTGTGGCCGGTAAGTTCATCAAGAATCTCCCAGACTCTGTCTTTCAGAAAGTTTCCTTTGCGGCTCTGAAGATTTCCTGCCGCTTTTTCCAGCATCTTCTCTGCTAAAGCAATGCTCCTGGCTTCTTCTTCCGCTTTCAGGATCTGATCATTGTCATTTTCCAGTTCCTCCAGCTCTTCCTGAAGGTTAAAAAGCTGATTCCTCTTATCCTGGAGATTTTCCTCATAAGACAGTCTCTGTCCCTTTTTTCTCGCTTCTTCTGAAGCTGTTTTCTCTTCTTCTTTTCTCTGTTCCCTGTCCGTTCCCCTTCTGGATCCCAGATATCCCATTAGAAGAACACCTTCCGCAATAAGGATCAGGAAAAGGATCATCCAGGAAACCTTAAAGAACAGCACAGCAGCCCCTCCTGCCAGAAGGAAGAAAAGACAGGCTGCGGCAATACCGAAAGAAAGTCCCTCTCTTGCTTCTTCATCAGCAATTTTTCTTTCTTTTTGCCGGATCGCTCCGTCCCCCAGTCTTTCCAGTCTTTCTTCCAGATTCTGAATTTCTTCTCTGGTATACTGTATTCTGTCCCGAAGCTTCTCCAGAGCCTTTTCCTTGCTTTCACTGGCTTCTCTTTCGGCCTTCTCCCACTCTTTTCTTTTTTCTCTGAGCAGTTGTCCTGCCCCTTCGAGATCCATTCGAAAGTCCCCTTCTGTCTGAAAGTTTGCCAGGTATTCTCTCAGTTCTGCTGTAAGTCCTTCTTTTGTTCGGCTTTTCAGCTGACCCACGGCAGCAGTATTTTCATAGATCCTCTGGGTAGCTCCTCCCAGAAGCATTTCCAGATCTCCTTCCTGCACAGACATTTTTTCCCCATCTGTGACACAATAAAGTTCCGCCTCCCTGGCATTTTTTTCAAAATTCCGTTCCAGACGAAAATCTTTCTCTCCTGCCTGAAACAAAACGCTTCCCTCATACCAGGAAGGATTTTCCCAAGGAAGACACTTCGAATACGTATCGGTTCTGGAAGCAAGCCCCCGTTTCCTCCGGATCCCGAAAAAAACACCTTGAAGAAAAGTATACAACGTGGTCTTTCCGCTTTCATTTCCTCCATATACAATATTGATCCCCTGTTGAAATTCAATTCTTTCATTATGAAATTTTCCAAAATTTTTCATAAAGGCTTCTTTGATGATCACAGTATCTCCTCCCCGGTCTCCAGAAGAGCTCCTATTCCGTAGTACAGGGCCTTTTGTTCTTCCTTATCGGGATTTCCCCCAAAGCTCCTGATATATTCTTCCAAAAGACTTCCTCTATACTTTCTGCATAGTTCCTCCAGGGAATAAGAAGGCTGGCTTTTATCCTCTATATCCCGTATATTTCCAGCTCCATATAAAGATTTTAAATAAAATTCTGTTTCAGGATCCCGTTTCCCCTGGATTGTCAAAGTGTAGATATTTTGTTCCCCCAATGCGCTTATCTTGTCTCGGATCTTCTGTTCCAGACTATACTGGGTAGTCTCCTCTGTCACCTTGATCTCTGCATTCTGATACTCTCTTAACGCCCAGGGAACAAAAGCTGTCCGAACCCTTCCGTTGCGGATCTCCCCCTGTATAAATCCATGGGGTCCCGTATCGTTTTTATCAATCGGTTCCAAAGCCCCTGCATAGGCTATCCTGTCCTTTTGCAAAACCTGAGGCTTATGGATATGTCCAAGGGCAATATAATCAAAGCCGCTGGAGGCCAGCTTCTCTTTCGATATGGGAATGTGTTTCTCATCCCCTCCATGGGCTAAAAGAATTTCTACAGGCATTTCCCCTGATTTCTTTAAAGGATCATATAAAGGCCGGGTGATCTCTCTGCTTCCATAGCTGCATCCCCTTATCCTCACTCCCAGATCCGGGAAATCCACATGAGAGATTTTCTGACTCCAAAGTCCCCAGACATTTTTTCCCCATTTAAATTTTCTATAGGGGGAATCTTTTCGTAAATAATCATGGTTTCCCGCGATCAGTACAATCTTTGTGTCCGGTATCATGGAAAACAGGGCGTTTACTTTTTTTAAATCTTTTACCAGAGGCTGCCGGTGAAACAGATCTCCTGCAATAAGAAACAGGTCGGCATGAAACTTGCCGGCCTGTTCGATCGCTTTTTGGAAACTGTCCCAGATTTCCCGGCTTCTGTCCTGGCTCCAGGGGCAGCCCTTGTCAGGTTCCGCTCCCAGATGAACGTCTGCTATATGGAAAAATCTCATAGTGCTCCTTTTATAATTCACAGTTGTTTACAGTTCTTGGGAAAGGAATCACATCACGGATATTCTGCATACCAGTCAGATACATAACGCATCTTTCAAAGCCCAGACCAAATCCGGAGTGGCGGGTAGAACCATACCGGCGAAGATCCAGATAAAATCCATAGTCCTCTTCCTTTAAATTCAGTTCTTTCATACGCTGTTTCAGCTTTTCATAAGAATCCTCTCTCTGGCTTCCTCCGATGATCTCTCCGATTCCGGGAACCAGACAGTCCATAGCTGCCACAGTCTTTCCATCCTCATTCTGCTTCATGTAGAAAGCCTTGATCTCCTTAGGATAGTCTGTCACAAAGACCGGACGCTTAAACACCTGTTCTGTCAGATATCTCTCATGTTCTGTCTGAAGATCGCAGCCCCAGGACACCTTATAGTCAAATTTATTATTTGCTTTTTCCAGAAGTTCAATGGCTTCCGTATAGGTAACATGGGCAAATTCTGAATTCAGTACATGGTTCAGTCTGTCCAGAAGACCTTTGTCGATAAAGGAATTAAAGAAGTTCATTTCTTCCGGAGCATTTTCCAGCACATAGCGAATCACATATTTCAGCATAGCCTCTGCCATTTCCATATTGTCCTGAAGATCCGCAAAGGCCATTTCCGGCTCGATCATCCAGAATTCCGCAGCATGGCGGGTGGTATTAGAGTTTTCCGCCCGGAAAGTAGGTCCAAAGGTATAGATATTGCGGAAAGCCTGAGCAAAAGTTTCTCCGTTCAGCTGGCCGCTGACCGTAAGATTTGTTGGCTTTTTAAAGAAATCTTTGGAAAAATCCACTTCTCCTTCTTCTGTCTTTGGAATATTCTTCAGATCCATGGTTGTCACCTGGAACATCTCTCCCGCGCCTTCACAGTCGCTTCCTGTGATCAGCGGCGTATGAACATACACGAATCCTCTCTCCTGGAAAAACTGATGAATGGCAAAAGCTATAAGGGAACGTACCCGGAATACTGCCTGAAAGGTGTTTGTCCTTGGACGCAGATGGGAAATGGTCCTTAAATATTCCATAGAATGACGTTTCTTCTGGAGAGGGTAATCTGCCGCTGAATCTCCTTCTACACTCACTTCTGAGGCCTGGATCTCAAAAGGCTGCTTTGCTTTGGGAGTAGCCACCAGAGTGCCTTTTACAATAATAGCTGCGCCTACGTTTAATTTCGAAATTTCCTGGAAATTTTCCATTTGATCATGATATACAATCTGCAGGGTATCAAAGAAACTGCCGTCGTGGAGCACGATAAATCCGAAGGTTTTTGAATCTCTTACACTTCTCACCCAGCCCCCTACGGTAATCTCTTTATCCAGATATTTTTCTCTGTTTCTATAAATCTCTTTTACTGTTGTCAGCTGCATTCTCTTATCTCCTTCTCATAACAGGTATTTCATTAGTATACCGCATTGTACCGGCCAGTTCAAGGCCAAACGCCTTTAAAGGTCCTTCATGTTTATTCATCTTCCAGATAGCACAGGAACACATTTCCGTTTTCCTGGAAAGTATTTGTACTGTCCTGCATCCCGAAATAATAAGTCTCCTGGGAAGAAGGATCGTACAAAATCGTATTGTAGTCATCATAGCCGATGATCACTACTCCCTGCCCATTCTCTCCTCTGGCGATTACCGGGCGTTGGGCGCTGACTTCATATAGAATCTGCTCCAATGTGCATCCTGTCAGATTTATGATCTTTCCCTGGCCTTCTAAAGCTTCATTTAATTCGTCTGGATCAAGAGTCCCCTTAGATACAGCTTCAGGAAGATCTTCCGCTGTAATGCCGGCTCTGCTTGCTGTATTGCCGCTTTCCCAGATATAGCGCTGTGTCCCGTCTAAAACGATCCCGTTCTCTTCTTCAGCCTGTGCCACAGCCTGTGCAGGCTCTTCATAAATCCCTGCCAGGACGCCCCTAGCATATACATAGTAACACTCTCCCCTTTGAGAATAAGCGTCCTGCTCCATAGTCCTGTCCGGGTTCTCTATGATCTTCGTATCCACCACCAGGGGTGACTGTCCTGAACTGTCTGCCGCAAACTGAAGGGCCGTCACATTTCCCTGCCTTACAGTTGAAGAGGTGACTATTGAAAAAATTTCGTCTTGTTTGCTGCGTACATTGTTCATGATCTGGTCCCCTGTCGCTTCTGCAAAACCATCTCCTGTCTTTGTGGCTCTGGAAAGTTCCAGAAGGTTTTCCTGGATCGTTACGTCCAGGATATAATATCCATCCTGGTGATAGCTTTTTACCACATCTCCCTGGAAGTCCTGGATCCTTACTTCATTCATGGCAAAATCTGTTCCTCCGGAAGCATTGGACACAATATCTTCTTCATTAGCCACGCCATAGATCAAGTCACTGTTAATAAATCCAAAAAGCCGGATCCTGGTTCCCGGATCTGCCTGAACCTTAGTCTGCTTCCCGGTGTCAAAATCCATAAAAGTAATGGAGGTAGTACCATAAGGATCCATACCGTCCATCCAGGCAGCGTACCGACCGTCTTCAGAAACAAAGAAACAATCCTCTTCTATTTGATCCTGAAGGATCTCCGATGTTTTTTCTTCCATTTGGAACTTATACAAGGATTTATTTAAAAGAAGATATAAATTTCCATCTTCACTTACATATGCCATCCTGTCTAAATCCCTTTTCAGGAATTCATAAGATTCAAAGCTTTGCAGAAAAAGCTCTTCTTCTATAGCATTCTGTCCTGCGGAATAATGGTACACCGCAGTTCCTACCTGGCCTTCATGCTGTCCTCTGTTCATATATCCATAAAGAACAAAATCTATATCTCCCGTTTCCGCCACCCGGACAATCCTGATGTCATGCTGGCTGATATCATTTCTTTCGTCATCGTTTTCGCTGTCACGGAAACTGAATACTCTGGTCATTTTGTTGGTATCTATATTGTAAGACCACAGATC
The DNA here is from genome assembly GCA_019118685.1 of Candidatus Blautia merdipullorum. Classification (GTDB taxonomy): domain Bacteria; phylum Bacillota; class Clostridia; order Lachnospirales; family Lachnospiraceae; genus Blautia; species Blautia merdipullorum. The sequence goes on along the minus strand of DWYL01000255.1, from coordinate 5,847 downwards.
TCCCTGCTGGACAAAAGCCACTATCGTTCCTTCGCTGTCAGACATAAACTGTACATCTGTATCTGTGATCCCCAGATTTATTTTGCCATTGCTTACAAGGTCCTGCTCCGTTGTGATCACCTGTTTTACCTGACGCTGGAAGTCCAGAAGGTATACTCTTGTCTGGTTATAGCTCATACGGTAGAATTCGTCTACCTGATATTTCTCTGTTTCTCCTTCCTCATTCTGCGCTGAAATATAGTAGGTCAGTGAAATACTTCCAGAATTTTTATTAATATCTTTTATAGTAGGAATGCCGGCTCTGCTGATCTGGGGGGTAAGATTTCCCCAGGTGATCAGATCCAGATCTGAAGATATATTGGTACTTCGTAAGCTGTCACTGGATGCAGAGGTATCCGTTTCCAGATAAGTACTCAGATCTCCTGTATCTTCCTGAGCAAAAGTCTTTGTATAAAAGCTATTTACAAAGTCTACATACTGTTTTGTACTCAGTCCGGCACGCTGGAGGATTCTGGTATAATAATGCCAGCTTCCATCTTCCGTATTCAAAGTGAAATTCAGCGCGTATTCCTGATCTGTCAAGATGGGCTGGGTAAGGGCAAATTCAACAGTCAGAGTACCGTTATCCTTTTGAGTGAAGTTTCGTATCTTATTGTTCTCGATCACTTCTCCCTCAATAGTAGTCACTTCATAAACAAGGCTCTGGATTTCCCTTCCGTTAGGTGTAATGCTAACCTCCAGGCTTTTATCTGTCCCAAGAGGCGTAATGCTGTCCCTCATAAAGCTTATATCCATCTGATCCGCATAGGCATACATACGATTTATTTCTGTGCCTTCTATCATCATAGCCATGACGGGGCTGGAGGCAGTTTCCATATCTGTCCTGTTATCCGTGGACTGATGATTCATCAGGCTGGAAAATCCTGCCACCGCGCATATAAAAATGACCAGTAAAATACCGGCTCTTATTACTATTTTCTTCATTTACAGTCCTCTCAGTGTATATCCTCAAACAGCAGCCTCTTCAGGGTGGGCTCTGCATGAAACGCCTGCATGCAGTTTTCCCAGGCCATCCGCTGTTTTATATCTTCCTTTCTGTTTTCATTTTTTACAGCCCGGATCAGCAGGTTCTTCGGGGTATGCTCCATGGAGATAAACTCTAAAATCTGGGTGTCATAGCCGGCGCTTTTTAACATCTGAGCCCGAAGTCCGTCCGTAAGAAGGGCGGCGAAGCGCTCTTTCAGGATCCCGTATTCTAATATGGGCGCAAGCGTCTCGTTCTCCACCTGCCGGTTCAGTTCATGCTGGCAGCAGGGGACAGATAAAATAACCGACGCACCCCATTTCACCGCTTTTGCAAGAGCAAAGTCCGTGGCCGTATCGCAGGCATGAAGAGTCACTACCATATCTACCTGATCAGCTCCTTCATAGGAAGCAATATCCCCCTGCTGGAATTTCAGTCTGTCATATCCGTATTGATCCGCCAGTCTCTGGCATTTCTCAATTACATCGGCTTTCAGATCCAGTCCTGTCACCCGGATATCATAATGTTTTAACTCCCGCAGATAATAGTACATGGCAAAAGTAAGATAGGACTTGCCGCAGCCAAAATCTATGATCCGTATTTCTCTTCCTTTAGGCAGTTTGGGAAGAATATCCTGTATAAACTCCAGATACCGGTTCAGCTGTTTAAATTTATCGTATCTGGAATTTTTAATCTTCCCCTCAGGAGTCATCACTCCCAAATCTATAAGCCAGGGAACCGGGACTCCTTCTTTTAAAAGATATTTCTTCGTCCTGTTATGGGAAAGCATCGGCGCAAAGTCTTCTTTTCCCTTGCCCTTGATTTCTCTGGCTTTTATATCCATCTTTCCCTTTTTACTCACCAGAACCCTGCCCTGAACATTTCTTCCTTCCAGCTGCATCTGGCGAAAATTTTTTTCCATCTGCTCAGTAAGGTAGGATATCAATGCTTCTTTTTCATAATTTGCATGGATAGCTTTTGTTCCCTGAATAGAAGTGACCTGGTACTGTATTTCTCCTTTTACCGGAACCGGCCGTACCTGAAGCTTTCCCGGAGTATCCGTGCTTCTGGCGTTGCTTATTAATATACGCACCAGATCCGCATTTACATATTTATCTAAAAATTCTTTTATTTCTGTCATATTCTACCCCTGTATCTTATCATTCCCCTGAAACCGCCGGCATTTTTCGCCAGCAGTCCCTTTCTATTGTAAAAGCTTTAAGTAAAATCCGCAACCCCAAAACCACCGGTTTTGTAAAAATGGGCAATCCTTTTCAAAAATTTTCTCCGGCATCTTCTCTGATATATTTCCTGGCAGAATAAACTCCCTACAAATTCTCCCAGAAGCTCATCCTCGCCTTTTTTCTCCATAGCATGGAGCTCCTGGATCTCTTCTGCCTGTCTGCAGATGTCTCTGCAGTTTCGCTCTATATTCCATCGGTCCGGATACTCATCATAGATAAAACTTCCTTCATAGTCCAGACGGTCGCAGGCGTCTGTCACCAATGCCTGAAGAAGGGCTGCTTTTTGGGGATAGTAGGATTCCATTAACTTTCTGTCATCTTCCAGAGACACGATTTCCTCAAAAGCCTTTTCTCTTTGCCTATCAATAAAATTATTTTTTATTTCTTCCATATATTCTCCTGAGGCAAAAATACTCCTTAACAGTATATTCCCTTTTTTCTCTCCGGTTACCCGGATTCTGTAAAACCTGTGGAGATTTTAAAAATATTCCGGCCTCATTAAAAAAGAAGCGTCTGAGAATCTTCTTTTAAGTTCTCATGACGCTTCCTGTATTTAATGATCAGACTTTCTGTCTGCCGGGAAAAAGATTTTCTGCTGTCTGCGGACCTCATCCATCAGCTCTATTTCCATCCGGGAATTTTCCAGATATTCATGGCTGTACCTTTTCTCCCTTATAAGCCTTAAAAATTCCCGGATCACCATGCTGCCTTCTTCTCCCTGGATCTGGCTTGGCACCCTGGAATCTGTGATCTTGGAATAAAGCAGCTCTCCCTGGAAATCCGGATATTCCGTCAAAATAGTACCTGCGCCGTCTATACCGTTAGAAAGCTTCAAACTGCTGCTGATCACCTTTTCTGGTTTCCCGAAAAGACTTACAAGAGGATGTACGCAATACACACCGATATCCATAAGGGCTCCGTTTGACAGAGCCGGATTAAAGGCATTTTCTATGATCCCTTTCTTAAAGTTGTCATATCTTCTGGAGTACTGACAATATTGAAAAGACACCCTCCTGATTTTTCCCAGCTTATGCAGGTTCTCCCGTATAGCCTGAAATCCGGGAGAGTACACACTGCGCATGGCTTCCAGTAAAATCCTCCTTTTTTCCAGGGCCGCCTTCTTCATTTCTTCAAATTCTCTTTGATTAGAGGCAATGGACTTCTCGCACAGCACATGTTTGCCCCCTTTCAGCATCTGGATGCTCTGGGAAGCATGAAGACTATTGGGACTGGCCACATATACAGCATCTATCTCCTTACAGGAAGCCATATCTTCCAAACTGTCAAAGGCAAGATCTGCTCCATGTTTTCTGGCAAAATCAACGGCTTTTTCCATAGAGCGGGAATATACGCCCCTGAGGCAAAATCCTTCTGCATCTTTCCCGGCCTCCAGAAACCGTTCTGTAATAACGTTTGTGCCGATCACCCCAAAATTAATCTTCATTTAAACATCCCCCGTTGGTCCTGATCACATCTTTATACCAATAGAAAGATTTCTTCCGATACCTTTCAAGAGTGCCTGTTCCATCGTCATTTCTGTCTACATAAATAAACCCATACCGTTTCCGAAGTTCTGCCGTAGAAGCGCTTACCAGATCAATACATCCCCAGGAAGTATAGCCCATGACTTCCACTCCATCCTGAATAGCCCGGCCTACCTGGATCAGATGTTGTTTCATATAGTCGATCCGGTAATCATCTTCCACTGTAAGCTCTCCGTTTTCGCTTTTTACCAGCTTATCTACAGCTCCCAATCCGTTTTCTACAATAAACAGCGGTTTCTGATAGCGGTCATAAAACTGGTTCAGCACGATCCTCAGGCCTATGGGATCGATCTGCCATCCCCACTGGCTGGCTTTCAGATAAGGATTGGGAATACCGCCAATGAGATTTTCCTCTCCTGCCTCCATCTGGGCCTGAGAGGCTCCCGCAAGGCTGGCAAGTTCTGTCTGGGACATGGGGATCCTGGAGGAAGCCGGATGTACTTTCGTAAGGTATAAGTACAGGATATCGCAGATCCTTGCCAGACAGGGTTCAAAGGTCTGGTTGATACTGTCGAAAAACATATAGCCGATAAAATCACAGTTCTCCCGGAGGAGTTCCCCTGCAAAATCTCCGTTCTCCTGAACCATCTTCTTTAAAATGGGATAGGAAAACTTATATACTTCCACATCTGTAAGAGCCTGGATGATCATTTCATATTCTACCCGGAACTCATGGATTTCCACACCCACCGGAAAAATGGTGCCCGGTCCGAACATATTCAGAGACTTTCTTCCCTGCTCATGGCCCAGGGATAGATGAATGATCCCTTTCTTTACATAATAGGCAGTGTTATTAATCACACCGTACTGGGTCAGATAATTTCCTTTTTCTATCTTTTTTTCCTGAACATCATATTTTTTCAGCAGTTCTTCAAAATCATTCAGGTAGTTAGCCAGGTAAATACTGGGGATAATATGAGGCTGGGTCCCTTCCATCTTTTCACCTCCCGCAGCCCTGCCTTTTTCACAAGACTGTTATACTATCTCCATCTTACCTCTGGATTCCCGGGGATGTCAATTATTTACCTGTATAGTAAAGCTCTCGCCTACAGGTATGCCTTCTTCCGGAACAGCCTCTCCCACTTCTCCTCTTGGGATCACTTCCGGGGTTATGGTAATGCTCCGGGTATTGCTGTTGATGTTTCGATTGATCAGGTAAATATCCCCGGCCGCCTGTTCAAACAGCACCTTCTGTTTCTGATCTGTGATTCCTCTAAATTGCAGGTATCCACAGTAAAACTTATCCGGATCCCAGTTTTCCGGTCTGGTGACCTTCACATAAAGTTTCCTCGCCCCTTCATTTTCTGCATATCGGTAAATCTCCACGGATCTTCCATCTTCAATATCAAAGGACTGAGACAGTTCCTGGTTCCTGGTGGTATCCTTCAGATTTCTTTTCTCCAGATCCAAGGAAAAATCCCACTCTTCTTCTGCCTCCTCATATCTTTGCCGAAGTATCAGTTCAGCCTCTTCTACCTTGGACATATCCACACCAAAGTCGCCGGTATAAATGCAGAAGTTCCCGTCAATCGCATTTGTCTCGCTGCTCAGGCTGATCATACTGACTGCTCCGCTTCCTGCCGGTTTCCCATCAACCAGAAGTTCGGCGTCAAGAAAATATTTACTGCTATCCTTTGTTTCCTCCGCTGGATTGCTGCTCACATATCCTCCCTGAAGAAAATTTTCAATATCCAGATCCCGGTCCCGGTAAGAAATCTGCAGCAAGTCCTCATCAACGATCATATCCACAATGGTGATCTCTCTTCCGTTTGCGGTAGCCTTTCCATATACTTCCTGGACATAATCGTTTTCCTCCGGCGTTCCGCCAACCCACACGGCAATACTTCTATAGGTTTCCTCTACCGCCTGTTTCGCCACTGCCAGTACTTCGGAATCTGTCAGCAGTACAAACAGCCCTGCAGCGATTCCCAGGCAGCCTGCGCTGACTGCCACCTTTTTTCCTGTTTTCATTGGCTTCCGGATCTCTTTTCTCAGCTTTTTCTTCCACTTCTGCTTTTCCAGATCATTCATAACT
>DWYL01000254.1 GCA_019118685.1 Candidatus Blautia merdipullorum | reverse complement strand
TAGCCGCCGCAAACGCCAAAGATGATCTTTCCCTCCGCAGCTTTTTTCAGCACAGCAGCTTCCAGGCCATTCTGCCGCATCCACAGCAGGTCTTCCATAGTGTTCTTGGTTCCCGGCAGGATGATCATATCTGGATTTTTCAGCTCCTGAACATGGCGCACATATCGAAGAGATACTCCCGGGATCACTTCCAAAGCATTAAAATCTGTGAAATTGGAGATCCTTGGCACCCGGATCACGGCAATGTCGATGAGGCCCACTTCCTGATTTCCGGAAAACCGTTCTGTCAGGCTGTCCTCATCCTCTACCTCCAGTTCCATATAAGGAGCCACTCCCACTACCGGGATATGAGTCCTTTCCTCCAGCATTTTCACTCCAGGATCCAGTATGGTCTTATCTCCCCGGAATTTATTGATGATCATGCCCTTCACCATTTTCTGCTCATCCGGCTCCAGGAGCATGATGGTTCCCATCAGCTGGGCGAAAACGCCTCCCCGGTCAATATCACCTACCAGAAGTACCGGAGCCTTGGCCATTTTCGCCATGCCCATGTTAACGATATCTTCTTCCTTCAGATTGATCTCCGCCGGGCTTCCGGCTCCTTCAATCACAATAATATCATATTTTTCCGCCAGTGTCTCATAAGCTTCCATTACTTTCGGCACCAGCTGTTTTTTGTATTTAAAATAATCTCTGGCGCTCATGGTTCCCAGGACTTCCCCGTTTACGATCACCTGGCTGCCTACGTCATTAGTAGGTTTCAGTAATATGGGATTCATCAACACAGAAGGGCTGATACCTGCTGCTTCCGCCTGCATGACCTGGGCTCTTCCCATCTCCAGGCCTTCCTGGGTGATAAAGGAATTCAGCGCCATATTCTGAGATTTAAAAGGGGCTACCTTGTATCCGTCCTGTTTAAAAATCCTGCACAGACCTGCTGCCAGAAGGCTTTTTCCTGCATTGGACATAGTCCCCTGTATCATAATTGCTTTTGCCATAATCATTCCCTCTTTTGTCTGTATTATCTGTTTTGCTCTAATATCTGCTTAAAAACCTTTAAAAGCTCTTTGTTTTCTTCTCCCGTCCGGACAGCCACACGGTAATAACCCTTTTTCAGGCCCCGGTAATTGCTGCAGTCCCGGATATAAATGCCCTTCTCCAGGCATTTCTCCTGAAGATCCTCCGGCCCTTTGAAAAAGATATAATTGGCCTCTGAGGCAAATGTGAAAAATCCCAGCTTTTTCATTCCTTCCAGAAGGATTTCCCTTTCCTTTCGGATCTTCTTCATAGACTCTTTCACATATGTCTCTTCTTTTAAGGCAGCCATCCCCGCCTCCTGGGCCACCACAGAAACGTTCCAGGGCTGCATGACCTCTTTCATTTTTTCCAGGATCTGAGGGTTTCCACAGAAACCGTATCCCAGCCTTATTCCCGCCATGGCATATTTCTTTGTAAAGGCCTTTAACAAAAACATCTGGGGATATTCTTTCAGATACCTTTTCATGGAATACTTTTGGGGCTCCTCCAGAAAATCCTCAAAACACTCGTCCAGGACCAGAAAAGTTTCGGTTTCCCGGCAGCAGTGTGCCAGCTTTTTCAGATATTCAGGCTCCACTGCCACCCCCGTAGGATTATTGGGATTGCAGAAAAAAACCATATCCGTGTCTTTTCCGATATGATCCAGAAATCCCTCTCCCGGACAGAATCCCTCTTCTTCCGAAAGGAAATAATACTCTGTCTCACATCCGCAGGCCCTTAAAGCCTGTTCATATTCTGCAAAGGTGGGAGCCGGAAGGAGCGCTTTTCCAGGTTTCAGAGCCAGGGCCAGGCCAAAGATCAGATCCGCCGCCCCGTTTCCGCAGATAATGGACTTTATAGGAACTCCCTCTGCTTCCGCCAAAGCCCGGCGCAGTCCTTCACACTCTACATCTGGGTAATGGCAGACCAGTTCCATAGCCGCCGCTCCCGCTTTTTTTACTCCCTCAGGTGTTCCGTAGGGATTACAATTTGAGGAAAAATCCAGTACATTTTTATGCCGGTAAATATCTCCTCCATGTTTATGAATCTCTGTCATTGTCTCACCTCTAGATCAGGGAAAGAATTCCCATTATTGTCAGCCGGATCCCTGCGAAGATCACTGTTGCCAAAATGGCGCTTACATACAAAAGCCTGTTTGCCCTGGGAATATCTTCAAACTCCACAGGACGTTTCGGATCTCCCAAAGTAGGCTTCTCATACAGCTTTCCAAAATAATAGGCATTTCCTGCAAGCTGGATATCCAAAGCCCCGGCCATGGCTGATTCTGTCTGGGCTGAATTAGGGCTTGCATGGTTATACCGGTCTCTTTTAAAAATCTTCCAGGCGTTTTTCCCATCCATTCCTGTGATCCAGGCTGCTGTAATCATAAGGAGTGCCGATATTCTGGCAGGAATATAATTGACCACATCATCCAGCTTTGCACCGTATCTGCCAAAATTCAGAAACCTATCATTTTTGTAACCTACCATAGAATCCATGGTATTTATGGTTTTGTACAGGTACAGAAGAGGCGGCCCTCCCAGAGCCATATAGAACAGAGGTGCAATCTCTCCGTCTGAGGTATTCTCTGCCACAGTTTCTACTGCGGCCTTGGTCACCCCTTCAAAAGTAAGATTCTGGGTATCCCTGCCTACGATCATGGAAACCGCATGTCTGGATCCTTCCAGATCCTCCTTTTTCAGTTCCCGGTATACCTTCATGCTCTCTTCTTTCAGAGACCTGGCCGCCAGCATCTGGTAGCACATAAAAGTCTCCAGGAGGATTCCCAGCAGAGTATGGATCTTATAAGCCAGAAAAAGAATCCCTGCAGGGATCACAAAACCCAGGATACACAGCAGGATCACCATAAGAAGTCCTGCCTGCCTTTCCCCCTTTGGAGTCTTTGGAAAAACTCCCCGGAGCTTTTTTTCCAGGAAACTGATTTCCTGGCCGATGACCCGGACCGGGTGATACAGCCATCTGGGATCCCCCAGGAGCAAATCTATAACAAAGCCCAGCACAAGGGCCAGTGGTGTCCATTTAAACATCTGTCCATAATCCTTTCTCGGCAGAGAGCACATGTCTTTCTTTCTTCCAGATTTCTTCTTCCAGAGTCAGGACATAATATTCTCCGTTTTTTATCTGCCATTCAAAATATCCCTGTTTCGGATGTCCGTAGGCGCTGAGGATACTCATGATCGTACCTCCGTGAGCCACAATGGCCGTTGTCGGACTTCCCAGGGCAAAGGCTTCCTCCACACATTGAACAAAGCCCTCCCGGCACCGGATGCGAAATGCTTCTGAATCCTCCCCGCCCGGAAAGGGAAGGGTGCCGCCGCTGTCGATCCAGGCCTGATAGTCCGGATTCCCCGACAGTTCCTTATAATTTTTATTTTCAAAATCTCCAAAATCACATTCTTTCAGAAGAGGACACTCTTTCTGAACCAGTCCGGGATACAAAAGCTCTCCCGTCTGTCGGCAACGCTGCATCGGACTGACAAAGAGAATGGCTGCTTTTGGGTAAGTCTTTCCTTCCAGTTCCCGGATTCCCTCCTGGCAGAGAGGTTCATCAGTTCTGGATCCGATATATTTTCCGGAAAGATTACCCTCTGTTTTTCCGTGGCGTATCAGATAGATCCTAAGCATTTTTGATCACCGTCCCGATTCCGCAGACTACCCGTATCACCTGACTGCTTTTGGCTGCAATCCTGGTGCAGATTCTTCCTGTAGCCTCCCGGTATTTCCGGTCAAAAGCTTCGATAGGGACCACTCCGTATCCCAACTCGTTGGAGATCAGGATGATCCGGGGATTTTTTTCCAGAAGCTTTATTTCCAGGTTTTCCAGATCCCAGTTTTCTTCTAACCCTTTCCGGATCCACTGATGAAAATGATACAGACAGGGTGAGGAAAAAATATCCTCATAAGAGGCATTGGCGCCGTCCTGCATTTCACCTTTTTCCAGGTGAAAGGTATTTTTCACATAATCTTTTTTCCCCTGAAAGGCTCCTCCTATAACCAACTGCATAATTTCTCTCCTATCACTGCCCCGAAAGCAATTACCAGCTCGCAGAGCTGCATATGAAATCCTGCCAGATCTCCAGTGATCCCGCCGAATTCTTTCTGAGACATTTTATAATAATACAGATATTCCAGGGCTGCCGCCGCCAAAACACAGCCGCCGATCACCGGCTCATAAACCAGCATAAGGACTGCACAGATCACCACATAAACCATGGAAAAAATCTTCACACAGGTCTTCTGGGCTCCATCAGAAAAAGTAGCGGCAAGACCGGTATTTTTTGCCATGGGAAAAGCGGCGATAGAAAAGCCTCCCATGGCCCTGGAAAGAACAAAGCCTATGGAGACCACCGGCAGGGCTTTTAAAGTCATCTCGCTGTAAATACCCAGGTAAAATAAAAAATATACCGCTGCAGTGATAATGGCAAAGGCACCTGCGTGAGAATCTTTTAATATCTCCAGTTTCCGCTCCCGTGGCTGATAGGAATGAAGGGCATCTGAGGTATCCAGAAGCCCGTCCAGATGAATGCCTCCGGTGATCACCACCGGAATCAGTACCAGCACCACAGAATAAAAGAGGTGGCTCTGGGTGATCTGAAGGCCCCAGTATCCCCACAGCCAGGTAACGGCTCCGATGATCACGCCGATCAGGGGAAAGAGGCACATGATATAGCGCATATTTTCCTTTGTCCACTCGCTTTTTGGCATTGGCACCTTAGAATACATGGAAAAAGCGATCTTAAAACTGTTCCACCATGGTTTCATATTTTCTGTCCTTCTTTTCTCTCGTTTTTATGACACAGGGGGATCCCGTAAACCACCTCTGTTACATTGACTGCCATTTTGGCGATCTCCTGATTAATCTGCCCCAGAAAGGCCTGATACTGTATGGTCTCCGGTGAATACTGGATTCCGTCAGAGAAGATCTCATTAGTCACTATCACCAGTTCTCTGGCCTGACCGGCCAGAGAACGGATCCCTTCCATGACTTCTTCCACTGTCTTTTCCTTTGCCCCCTGATCCTGGTACATTTCATTGGCTACCAGATTTGACATACATTCCAGGAGCACGCAGGACCCTGCCGGGACTTTAAGATCCTTCAGTCCTGTATAACACTCCAGTGTCTGAAAATTCTTTTTGGCCCGCATTTGCCGATGCCTCCGGATCCTGGCGTGGCTTTCCTCGTCAAAAGGATACATAGTAGCAATGTAGATCCTCTCATAATCTCCAAAGTCTGTAATAACACTCTCCGCATAGGCAGACTTGCCGCTGCCGCTGCCGCCGGTTATTAATGTAACCATCTTTTAAATCCTCCTGTTCCTTCGGCTCTTCCCATGAAAGCCCCGGATTGCTCCGTGCTTCCGCACTCCCGCAATCCTGACCTGCATTCCCAATCCGGCCTGCCGGCCTACTTGCTCATGCAGGTTAGCGTCTCTAAAGCATAAACAGCTCAGCCTGCCAGCAGTCTGCCTGTCTCTGCTTTGAGACTGGGCTTTCATTGCAAGTGTTCGTATGCTTCCATACCGAAGTTGTGGAAGTCGCTCATGCCATGGTAAACGGCCAGGCCGGTGTCAAGGAGGGGGAAGAGATTCAGAGCTCCGGTTCCCTCGCCGAGGCACATGTCACAGTGAAGAGGCGCATCTTTTCCAAGGGCTTCCAGGATCAGTTGTCCCGCCGGTTCTTTGGATACATGGGAAGCCAGCATGTAGTCTTTTGCCTGAGGACAGATAGCAGCCGCCAGGACTGCTCCTGTGGCGGAGATTACGCCGTCGATGACTACCGGCATATGACAGGCGGCTCCTCCCAGGAACAGGCCTGCGATCCCGCCGATGTCAAAGCCTCCTACCTTTGCCAGAACATCTATGGGGTCTGCCTTGTCTGGTTTATGTATTTCAATGGCGTGTTTAATCACCTGGATCTTCCGGTTCAATCCCTCTGTGGAAAGTCCTGCTCCTCTTCCTGTCATCTTTTCTACAGGGAGATCCAGAAGTACAGAGGCAATGGCGCTGCTGGTGGTGGTATTTCCAATACCCATCTCTCCTGTTGCCATGATCTGATATCCCTTTTCTTTCATCATACAGGCTACTTCAATACCTGTTTCAATAGCCTGAATGGCCTGTTCTCTGGTCATAGCCGGCTCTTTTGCCATATTTTTTGTTCCATAGGCGATTTTCCGGTTGAGAATACTCACATCTGTAGCCACTCCCACATCTACAGGGAAAATGTCGCAGTTTACGGTCCGGCACATAATGCTGGAAGCGGCTTTTGTCTGAAGGAAACTCTCGGCCACCAAAGCTGTGATCTCCTGTCCGGTCTGGGTTACTCCTTCTTCCACAACGCCATTATCTGCGCACATGGGAACCAGTACTCTTTTTTCTGCACGGACTCTTGGATCTCCTGTAATCCCGGCGATCTGTACCACCATATCCTCCAGCTTTCCAAGGCTGTGCAGCGGGTGTGCGATGCTGTCCCAATGCTCTCTGGCCTGCTCCATGGCCTTTTCATCTAAAGGCCGGATTTCCTTAACTGCTTCCTGTAAGTTCATAACTGCTTCCTCCTTCTCGCTTCTCTATAGTTTCTGCATCTATCCACATAAGCTGCAGCAAGTTTTGGATTTCCCCAGTAATAAAAATGAGGAAATCCGGCGATCATGGAATCTGTATAGTGGATACAGTCCCATCCCCGTCTGCTTTCCGGCTTTTGTCCGTGAAAGTCTTCTCCGCAGCTTGTAGAATCAAAATAATGAAATTCATGGGCAGGGCAGGCGCCGATCCTCTGTCCGAAAACCTCCCCGTCCTTTTTCTCCAGAGTCAGGTATCCGAATCTGGAAAGTCTGGGCGTCTTATAAGCCTTTCCCGCAATGATCCCTGCGCCTTCCCGGTCCTTTCCGTCCATATCCTGGAAATACTGATGGAGATACATAAATCCCCCGCACTCCGCCATCACAGGAAGTCCCCTCTTCAAGGCCTCTTTTATCTGTCTGCGCATATCTGTATTTTCTTCAAGTTCCCTGCCATAAAGTTCCGGATAGCCCCCGTAAAGAAGGAGGCCGTCCAGCTCCTCAGGGAGCCGGACATCATGGATGGGAGAAAATTCTACAAGTTCCACCCCCAGATCCTGCAGAAGCTCCAGATTATCTTCATAAATAAAACAAAATGCCTCATCTCTTGCCAGACCGATCCGGACCGGAATTTTCCTGTCCACAGCCGGCAGGTCTGGCTTCACCGTTTCCAGAGCCGGCGCAGTTTTGGCCAGGTCCAGAAGGCCGTCCAGGTCCAGAGTATCCTCCAGGACTTTCGCCAGGCGGTTCAGCTTTTCTCTCAGATCCGCCACTTCCCCGGGCAGGACCAGGCCTAAATGCCTGCTTTCAATGGTACATTCCTCTACTCTTGGAACATATCCGTATACCCTCACTTCCAGCTCTTCTTCAATCTTTTTCTTCATTCTGGGATACAGCATAGGAGACATCTGGTTCAGGATCACTCCCTTTATCCCGCTGTTTTCTCTGTACTGACAGAAACCCTTAATATAAGCCAGAAGGGAAAGGCTCATGCCCTTGCTGTTCACTATGAGGACCGCCGGGGTTTTGGTAGTCCTGGCCAGATCATAAGCACTGGCCAGGAAAGTGGTGCCTCCCACTCCGTCATAATATCCCATAACCCCTTCCATCACCGCAATGTCACAGTCCCGGCTATTTCTTTCCAGGAGATATTTCAATGTATTTTCTTCTGTAAAAAAGGTATCCAGATTCCTGGATTTTGTCCCAATGACCCTGGTATGGAACATAGGGTCGATATAGTCCGGCCCGCACTTAAAGGAGGCGGGCTTTAATCCTCTGTTTTTCAGGGCCTGCAGGATCCCGCAGGTAATCAGGGTCTTTCCGCTGCCGCTGGCTCCTGCGGTCAGCAGAAAACGTGGTATCTCCATAGTCAGCGCCCCTTTCCATTTCCCGTGCAGGATAAGATATAAATAGGGTTCTCTCCCATCATCATGTGATAGGAACCGATCTCTTTCGCCTTGCTCACACTGAGCTGGACGATTTCTGTATCTGTAACAGCCAGCTCCTTTATACAGTTAAGGGTCTCTGCCACCGTTTCCAGAGCAATACAGTTGATCACAATCCTGACCTGTGGATTCTTCTGAAGCAACAGTTCCAGGATCTGCCTCATATTTCCTGAAGAACCGCCAATAAATACCTGGTCAGGAGCCGGCAGCTCTTCTAAGGCTTCCGGCGCCGTGCCCTGGATCAGGATAAGATTTTCTGCCGCAAACTTTTTCTTATTTTTCTTTAAAAGCTCAAAAGCCAGCTCTTTTTTCTCAATGGCAAAAACCTTCCCATAGGGTGCCCGCAGGGCCATTTCCACAGATACGGAACCGGTTCCTGCCCCGATGTCATAGCAGACGGAATCTCTCCCAAGCCTCAGCTTGGAAAGAGAAACGGTACGGATTTCTTCTTTTGTCATAGGCACCTTGTCCCGGATAAATGCGCTGTCCGGGATACCGTGGACTGCCAAAAGCTCCTGGCATTCCTGATTTTCTGCATAGACGACGCTCAGGGGATCTCCTTCATAGTCCAGAAAATCTTCCGGGCTTCCCTTCCGGATCTTTTCCTCCGGGTAAGAGAAACATTCTCCGGTATACAGGGTCACATTTTTCATATCATACTCTGCAAGTTTCCTGGCCAGGTTCCGGATCCCATCTCTGGTTCCCAGGATGGAAAATACTTTCCGGTTATGACGGATCAGAGAAACCAGATCCGCATCCCGGCCATGAGCGCTGGTGATCAGCACATCATCCCAGGACTTTCCGATACGGCTCATAAAATAAACCAGGGAAGAAATCCCGGGGACAACCCGTACCTTCTTTCCCTCCAGGGCCTGGAGGAGTTTCTTTGCGCCGCTGTAAAAGCCCGGATCTCCGGAAAGAAGAATGGCAATTTTATCATATTCCGGATGTTCCTCTATATACTCAGCGATCTTCTGGCTGTTATACTCGATAAAGAAATCCTGGCCCGGTTCTTTACAAGCCTCTACCATTCTCTTAGCTCCAATCAGAAGCTGGGCGCTGCTGATGATCTTCCGGGCTTCCAGTGTAAGACCTTCCCTGCTGCCCATGCCGATTCCTGCCAGAGTGATCTCCCCCTGAAATTTCAGACTGTACTTCCCGCATAAAAGCCGGCGGCACTGGTTTACGGAAATCCCTTTTTCTTTCAGGGGTCTTCCGATAACTACAGGAATACAGCCGCATTCTCTGGCTGCGTCCATCTTATCCTGAAATCCCCCGGCGTCTCCTGACATTTTTGTAACCAGATATTTACAATTCAGCTGCCGGATCATGGCGGCATTCAGTTCTTTAGAAAAAGGTCCCTGCATACAGATCAGGTTTTTTCCCTGAAATCCCTGCTGGCTGCATGCAACGGCTACCTTAGGCAGAGAAAGGACCCTGAGAAAAACTCTTTCCTGATAGTTTTCCAGTTTGGTATACTTAGCCGCTTCCTTGCTTCCGGTGGTAGCCAGAATATTTCCTTCTGTATGGGAAAGAAGTTCCACCGCTTCTTCCACGCTGTCCGCAAAGATCCAGTCTCCCTCTTCTTTCATCTCCTGGTTTTCCCGGAGAATACGGATATACTCTTTTCCCGTTTCTTCACAGGCTTTTTTTATATTTTCTGTAACCTGGGCCGCATAAGGATGGGTAGCGTCCACCACTATATCCGGATCTTTTTCCTGAAATAAAACTTTCATTTCCTCCAGATCCAGACGCTGATGGGAGATTTCCAGCACCGGGCTTTCCGGCAGAAGCTGTTCTCCATATTCAGTAGCCACACAGATATGTCCCGGTATCTGACGGCGGTCCAGAAATTCTGCGATCTCTCTGCCCTCTGTGGTACCGGCAAAAACAATCACTTTACACATTTTTATATCCTCTGGGAGTTACCATTTTTCCTCCTATGTTTTTCGTCTGGGAATTTCCCACAAAAACCGTGGTGAACATATCTACCTTTGTGGTTTTTAATTCTTCCAGAGTCAGGACTTTCATGGATTCTCCCTCTCTTCCGATGTTTCCCACAATGCCGCAGACGGTATCCGGAGCCTTATATTCCATCATCAGATTGCATGCCTTTTCCAGGTAATCATGGCGCTTTTTGCTGGAAGGATTATAAAGGCAGATAACAAAGTCCGCTTTAGAAGCTTCCAGAAGTCTGGTCTCAATCTTCTCCCAGGGAGTCAGAAGATCGCTGAGACTGATCAGACAGAAATCATGGATCAGAGGAGCCCCCAGTA
Organism: Candidatus Blautia merdipullorum; assembly: GCA_019118685.1. Taxonomy (GTDB): domain Bacteria; phylum Bacillota; class Clostridia; order Lachnospirales; family Lachnospiraceae; genus Blautia; species Blautia merdipullorum. Next base: position 8,264 of record DWYL01000254.1, on the reverse strand, counting down.
CTGCGGCGCCTCCTGTGGCGGCAGTTACTCCCGGGATGATCTCCAGTTCTACCTGGGGATAATTTACGCCCACTTCATACATCAGTCCTGCCATGCCATAGACCCCTGCATCTCCGCTGCAGATCATGGAGACGGTCTTTCCTTTGATGGCTTCTTCAAAGGCCATCTGGCACCGCTCTACTTCTTTTTTCATTGGGGTGGTCATAAATTCTTTTCCCGGAAAATGTTCTTTTACCAGGTCTACATACACCGTATATCCTATGATCACATCACTGTTTTTTAAAGCCTGGGCTGCCTCAATGGTCATCTTTTCATAAGCTCCCGGACCGATTCCGACTACATATAATTTATTCAAAGTTCACACTCCATTTCTTCATTGCCAGAGCTACGGTCACCCCGTCCTGGGCAAATTTTCTTAAGATCAGCCGTCCCTTTCCTTCTTTGCTGCTGCCTAAAAGGGCAGCCCTTTCGCATACATTATCCACACCGGTAACGTCTTTTACAAAAGAGGAGGAAGCATAGGTTCCCTCTACTTCTTCCAGTTCCTCTTTACTATAGGTCACAAAGGGAAGATTTCTTTCCTCGCAGTATTCCAGGATCCCTTCTTCGTCTTTTTTCAGGTCAATGCTGGCTACCTGTTCCATAGCCACAGAGGGGATCAGCTGTTCGTCGCAGGCTCTGCGGATCACCTTCTCTACAATCTCCTTTGGCGTTTCTTTTTTACAGCCTACTCCCGTAGTGATTACCCTGGGGATCAGATAGAGCGTATGGACAAAGGGATGCTCCATATAGCCGTTTGTCACGTAGATTCCCAGCTCCGGTTTTTCCTGTCCTTCTTCCAGAAGTTTCAGCTCTTCCGGAACCTCCCCAAGCCATGGGAAATCACTGGCAAAGCCTACTTCCTTGCCTGCCAGGAGAGCTGCGGAAACCTCCTTTGCCAGATTCATATCCGAAATAAAGCATCCGTTTTTCTTAGCGAAAACGTCCACTGCAAACTTATTGTTCAGGTCTGTTGCCGTAGTTACCACCGGCTGTCCATGGACGATCTCCGCCACCTCCTGGGCCAGTTCATTTGCCCCTCCGATGTGGCCGGAAAGCAGAGAAATGGCGAATTTTCCCTGTTCGTCTACTACCACCACCGCCGGATCCACTTTCTTGCTCTTTACAAATGGGGCGATACTTCGGACGGCAATTCCGCAGGCGCCGATAAAAATAATGGCGTCGCAATCTGCAAATCTCTGTTTTGTCCATTCTTTTATAGATTCATCTACAGGCTTTGCAAAATCCTTTACGTTTCGAAAATCTTTTGAATCCTCATCCAATTGAGACTCGTCCAATACTTTTTTTGTATATTTACTTTTGGTATAGGACCTGACCTCATAATTTCGCTCCTTCAGCACCCAGTAAAGCATTTCACTGAGACGATAGCCCGCTCTGCTGAAACTTATGATCGCTATTTTCATTTCCTTCACCTCTTATCTTTCCCCTCGTTTTACTGAGGGCCTGTTCCTTTTCGGAATTCTGTAGTAAATTCCGGATGATACAGCAGAGAACGGTCATAGGAATTGTGGGATACCACATCCCCAATGATCATTAACGCTGTTTTCGTTATATTATTTTCTTTTGCTGTCTGAGCCAGTGTTCCTACAGTGCACACAAACTTTTTCTCATCTTCCCAGGTGGCCTTATAGACAATGGCTGCAGGAGTATCCGGTTTATATCCGCCTTCGATCAGCCGTCTGGAAAGCTCCTCAAGCATGCCTGTGCTTAAGAACACCACCATGGTTGCCTGATGGGCTGCAAAGGATTCTATACTCTCCTTTTCCGGCACCGGCGTCCTTCCTGCCATGCGGGTAATGATCACGCTCTGAGACACATTGGGAAGGGTATATTCCAGATTTAAAGCTGCCGCAGCTCCTGAAAAGGAACTTACACCCGGACAGTAATCATAGGATATCCCTTTCTCATCCAGCACGTCCATCTGTTCCCGGATGGCTCCGTAAAGACAGGGATCCCCTGTATGAAGACGGACGGTAGTCTTTCCTTCTTCTTCTGCCTGGAAGATCACCTCCAGAACTTCCTCCAGAGTCATTTTTGCGCTGTTGAAGATCGTACAGTCCTCTCTGGCATACTCTAAAAGCTGGGGATTTACCAGAGATCCTGCATAGATGATCACATCTGCTTCCTCTAAAAATTTCTTGCCGCGAAGGGTGATCAGATCTGCCGCTCCGCTTCCTGCTCCCACAAAATGTACCATGATGTTTTCCTTTCTTCTGTTAGTTTTCTTTCACAATGATCAGAGAATAGTATCCGGAATCTTCCGGGATTTCTTCCGCCGACCGGTATATTTTTTCTGAAGGCATGCCGCAGTTTTCGATCATCACTGCTTTCTGTCCGCTTTTTTCTATACTCTCTTTTACCTGTTTCATTTTCTTCCCTGTCTTCATCAGAACCTTTGTCCCCGGAAGCTTCAGGATCTCATCCATTTCCTGGGCTTTATAGGTAGCCGGTATCACATGGAGAGGCTGATCCGCCTCCACCAGTCCCATATTCAGCCTGGCTGCCACGGCGCAGAAAGAGGTAATGCCGCTGACGATCTCAGCCTCATATCCTCTCTCCAGGATCCTTTTATGGACATAGAGATAGGTGGAATACACAGTGGTATCTCCCAGAGTGAGGAAAACCACATTTTTCCCTTCTTTAAGATAGGACTCCACCTGATCCGCCGCCTTGTCATGATTGGCTTTCAGCACCTGGGGATCCTTAGTCATAGGCATAGCTACAGGGATCAGTGTTTTTTCGTCCAGTTCCTCATAGGCTCCCTTCACGATCTGATAGGCTACGCTGGCCTGGATATCCTTTCCCGGCACAGCGATGACCTCATTCTCCTTTATCAGTCTCAAAGCCTTTAAAGTAAGGAGTTCCGGATCTCCCGGTCCCACTCCTACTCCGTATAATTTTCCTTGCATGTCTGTCTCCTTTGTTTTGTATTTCTTTATACTGACGGCTTTTTATATTGTTTTTGCAAAAGCCGGATCAATTCCTCTGTATTTTCTGTCTGCCCCAGATAGCCGTATTCATTAGAGAATATCACAGCTCCCAGAAGCATCCGGTCATAAGTTCTGTGATTCATATAATACAGGATTCTTTTTGTCAGCTCCTCCATGACCGGCTCCAGGAGATTTTCCCTCCGGATCACAGCCAGAGCCTCGTCTGTGGTAATGGTATCCAGGATTTCTCTGGCTCCTTCCAGCGAGATCCCCGCCCGTATGGCGTTTGCAGCCAGCAGTTCTGCCCGGCTGTCTGCACATCTGGAATGGGTGTTCATAATCCCTCCGGCTACCTTCACAAACTTGCCGATATGAGAGACAAAAAGGATTCCTTTTACCCCCATATCCAGAGTCATATCCAAGGTCTCTCCGATATAATTGCTGCACTTCATACTTTCCTCAAAAGGCAGATCCATATGTTCTTTTAAATAGGCTGCCCCATAGTTTCCCGGGGTGATCAGGAGATATTCTGCCCCATTCTCCACCTTCTGGCGCATTTCGATTTCAATGCTTTTGATCAGAGCGGCCTCGCTCATAGGCTCTACGATCCCTGAAGTACCCAGAATGGAAATCCCTCCCTGGATCCCCAGCCGTGGGTTAAAGGTCCTGGCCCCTACTTCCGCGCCGCCAGGAACACTCACTGTAAGAAGCAGTCCTCCCTTATAACCTGTCCTGGAACAGATTTCTTCTGCCTCTTTCAAGATCATTTTTCTGGGGACTTTATTAATAGCCGGGCTTCCCACAGGCTGTTCCAGCCCTTTTTTTGTCACTCGGCCCACTCCTTCTCCTCCTTCCAGGACGATTCCCGGGAAATCTTTCTTTTCCGCTTTTACGAAAATTTCCAGGCCGTTGGTAGCATCCGGATCGTCGCCTCCGTCCTTTTTAACAGCACAAGAGGACCAGCCTTCTCCCTGCTCTGCATGAAGAATATCTAATTCCAGCAAAATTCCTTTCGGAGTCATAAGCTGTACCTGTCCCGCCTGTCTGTTTTCCAAAAGCATTTCCACAGCGCCTTTCGCAGCTGCTGCTGCACAGGAGCCTGTGGTATAGCCAAACCTCATTTTTTTGTTGTTTTTAATCGTATAATATCCTTCTAATCCTGTTGATTGTCCCATTCTCTGCCTCTTTTGATCGGATAGGGAAGTCCTTCCCTATCCGCTGCAATACTGCGGGCAGCTCCAGGCAAATGCCTGCTCGTGCAGGCACGGCGGTCGCCCGACCGGCGTATCGCGCAAAAAAATCCGCTGTCATCTTGACAACGGATTTCCATAGACAGGCCCTGCCGCCCGTATTTTGTATGATACTTTATGAAGGAATCCGGTTGCCGCAGATCAATCCTTCATACCTTCTGAAAATCTCATGTATCTGGCTTTCACAGTAACGGACTTGCACAGGAATTCCACCTGCTTCCATTAAGACTTTCAGCTTATCTTTTTCAACAATAACCGTGTTCATTATATAATTTTCCACGAAAAAAGTCAACGTAAACTCTCTTTTCCTTCAGCAATCTGAATAAGTTTTTCTGTACCTATCTGGGCTAAAGTGGGAATACTTTCCGGATGAGTCCACTGGGAAATGGTATTATCAAATAGAATATTTGCGGAAGGTGGAAATTCTTCATCTCCGTCCCAGAAAATATAGGTCAGATTTATTTTGGGAAATGCCTGGATCCTGACGCTCACATCCCCGTATTTTTCTTTGGTTCCCCCCATCTTTATTCCTGCTTCCAGAAGCTTGCATGGGCATCCCGCAAAATATTTTTTGAGAGGTTCCAAAGCTGCTTTTTCATAAGCTTTCTCAAAAACTGCTGCTTCCTTTATTTCCCGGAATGGAACCATCCTTGTTCCCTCTCCGGCAAACTTCTGACAATAATAAAAGTGATGCATAATGGTCAATCTTTCCGCTACCGGAACGGTTCTGCCCTCATTTCCGGTTATATTGCCTGTTCTTCGGCTGATCCTGCAGATTTCTCCGAAGAAAGGCAGATAAACATATTCTCCGTCGATCTTTGCTCCTATCTTATCTGCGATCTGTTCCTGAGGGCTTTGCAGAAACTGTTCCCGGAATTTATTGAATACGATTTCATAATTTGATTCTTTTGTCACCTGGGGATTCATTGTTTATCCACTCCTTTTTCTTTAGCCGTATTTTTACTGATCTTACTTTATCATACAAAGAGACAGGTGTACAGAAGTATCCCCTCCATACACCTGTCTGCCAGATCTATGTCATATGATAATACACACCAGCCCCCCCTTGCTGTCATTAACGATTTTTTGCATGGTATCCTGAAGTTTGATCTGGCTCTCATCACCGATCTGAACCAGCTTCGCATGGATCCCGTCTTCCACCAGCTGTCCGATAGATTTTCCGAAAATATTTGTCTGCCATATGCTCTCTTTTCTTTCTCCGCTGGTTTTTATATATTCTATCAGATCTTTTGCCTGCTCTTCGCTTCCTACAATCGGCGCGATCTCTGTTTCAATGTTTGCTCTGATCATATGAATAGAAGGGCTTACAGACCTGATTTTTACACCATACTTACTTCCCTGTTTGATGACCACCGGCTTTTCCAGTCTAATTTCTTCTTTATCGGGCGTTACCACGCCATAACCTTTTCCCCTTACTGCTGTAATAGCATCCTGCACTTTAACATACTCTTTTTTCATTTTTGCCATTTCCTGCATGGTATGGATCAGTTCATACTCATCAGAAATCGATACGCCTGTCATTTCGCTGAGGATCTCATAATACCACTTTTCATCCATATCCACCCGTACCTGGACTCTTCCGTCGGATAAGGAAATCTTTTCCGGTGTCATGCTCTTTACATATTCAGAAGAAAAAGGCAGAGTATCCTTGGCCGCGTCCTTTACATATTTCATTTTGTTCATTAATTCCCGTACACCATCCAAAAGGTTTTCTTTCAGATAATGTTCTGCAGGAAGCATTTCAACCCATTCCGGAACATAAAATTCCATCTGAACAATAGGAAATTCATAAAGGATTTTTTCCAGGATCCTGTTTACATCTTCCTTTCTCAGCTGCTCACAGTTTACACTTAATACACCTGCCTGATATTTTTTCTTCAAGTCCTGTACCAGGTTTTGTGTTTCTTCCTTATAAGGCTTCTGTGAATTTACAAGGACCAGAAAAGGCTTCCCTGTTTTTTTCAGCTCCTGAACAGTTTTTTCTTCTCCTTCTATGTAGTTTTCCCTTGGAATATCGCCAAAAGATCCATCACAGGTAATTATCAGACCAATGCTGGAATGTTCTTCGATCACTTTTCTGGTTCCTGTTTCCGCAGCCTGGTGAAAAGGAATCTCATAGCTGTACCAAGGAGTTTTCACCATCCGTTCTTTTCCATTTTCCATATCGCCTGCCGCGTCTTTTACCATAAATCCTACACAATCGATTAGTCGGATCTTTGCTTCCAGATCATCGCCCAGAGAGATCTTTGCTGCTTCCTTAGGGATAAATTTAGGTTCTACCGTTGTGATCAGCTTTCCGGAACCACTTAAGGGAAGCTGATCTCTGACCTCTTTCTTTTGGCCCTCCTCCAGATTCGGAAGAACAGCAAGCTCCATAAACCTTCGCACAAATGTAGATTTTCCTGTGCGGACCGGTCCTACTACACCTATGTAAATTTCCCCGTTTGTACGGGCCTGGATATCCTGATAAATATGATATGCATCCATGAGCCTACCCCCTTAATCATATTAATAATATATATGCCGCTGATTCTAAAATCATAACAGCAAAATATATGAACATATGTTCTTGACAGCATAGCGCCAAAGTTTTATAATAAGAGCAGAACAAATGTTCGAGTTTACATATAAGGAGCAGACCTATGAATCTCGTTAAAAATCTGGATTTAGAAGATAAATTAAAGATACTATCTGATGCAGCAAAATATGATGTTGCCTGTACTTCCAGCGGTGTGGACCGAAAAGGCGAAAAAGGAAGCCTGGGCAATTCCAGAGCCTGCGGCATCTGCCACAGCTTCGCCGCTGACGGCCGGTGTATCTCTCTGTTAAAGGTCCTTCTCTCTAATGACTGTATTTATGACTGCAAATACTGCATCAACCGACGCGCTAACCAGAGGATCCGAACCTCTTTTACCCCGGAAGAACTATGCGCCATTACCATAGAATTTTACAAAAGGAATTATATTGAGGGACTTTTCTTAAGTTCCGGAGTTGTGAAAAACCCTACCTATACCATGGAACTGATTTACCGGACCCTTTTTCTCCTGCGGAACCAGTACCACTTCCGGGGCTATATCCATGCAAAAGCCATACCTGGAGCTGCCCCTGAAATCATACAGGAGATCGGTTATCTGGCAGACCGCATGAGTGTCAACATGGAACTTCCCACCAAAGAAAGCCTTCAGCTTCTGGCGCCTGGCAAAAGTCATCAGGCCATTCTCCAGCCTATGGGACAGATCCAGCAGCAGATCCAGGATTATCGGCTGTCCATTGGGAAATCTGCCTCTATGGAGCGGCATTTCGGCAATCAGTATCTGACTGGAAGCATTTTTTCCTCCCACAGTAAACACAGCAGAAAATTAGAAGGGCAGGGAGAGGCTCTTCCCGGCCAGACTAGGACTCCTTCTCATACGCCCCTATTTGGCATAGTTTCTCCTGCTGGTTCTTTCCCGGAAAAAACTCCTTTGCCGCAAAAGGCTTCCCATCCTTTCGCACCTGCAGGACAAAGCACCCAGATGATCATAGGTGCAACCCAGGAGAACGATTATCAGCTTTTGAAGGTTACCCAGGCCATGTACCAGCAGTATGATCTGAAAAGAGTTTTCTTCTCCGCCTATATTCCGTTGAATGAGGATCGGGATCTTCCCTCCCTGGACACGGCTCCTCCTCTCCTGAGGGAACACCGGCTTTATCAGGCAGACTGGCTCCTGCGCTATTACGGGTTTCAGGCGGATGATCTCCTCAGTCCTTCCCGGCCTAATTTCAATATTTTTCTGGATCCTAAATGTGACTGGGCCCTTCGGCATCTGGAACTGTTTCCCATAGAAATCTCCACTTCCTCCTATCAGGATCTTCTGAAGGTTCCCGGCATTGGAAATAAATCTGCCTGGAGGATCCTCCAGGCAAGGCGTTTTGGCAGACTGGACTTCTCTTCCCTGAAAAAGATAGGTGTTGTACTGAAACGGGCACAATACTTCATTACTTGTAATGGAAAAATGCGTTA
>DWYL01000253.1 GCA_019118685.1 Candidatus Blautia merdipullorum | reverse complement strand
TTTTATTTCATGTTATAAATGATCCTATGCTTCATTTCCAAGAACATTTTCCAGATCTCTGATCGCATCTGCCAGAGTAATGGATTTCAGCTCCCGCTCCATGGCCCCCTGCACTTTAAGAAGCTTATCATCCAGGATATTATGGATGTTTCTTCCAACCGGACAGGCAGGATTGGGATTTTCATGAAAATGGAACAGGGTATTCTCTTCAATACATTCCACAGCACGATACACATCTAAAAATGTGATTTCTTCCAGAGGTTTTATGATCCCAGCACCGCCAGTTCCCCGCTTCACCTCGATGAGTCCTGCTTCTTTCAGCTGAGACAGGATCCGTCGGATAATCACCGGATTCACATTGATACTGGAAGCCAGGAAATCACTGGTTATCTTATATTCTTCTTTAAATGTCTCCATACAAGTCAACATATGTATGGCAATGGTAAATCTGCTTGAAATCTGCATTTTCTCCGTCTCCTCCGCTCTCATTTTACCTGAGACAGGTTGTAATGTCAATTATTACATTTATTTTTTTCAAAAAATTTACCGCCTTTTCTTTTCAGAAAAAGCGGCGTTCTTTATGTTCCATATTTTACAAGTTTTCTTCGCAGTTCTTCACAGTCTCCTGAATGAATCTTCAGATCCAGCCTGCTGTTGAGTCCAAGATGCATAATACCAAGCAAAGATTTTGCGTCTACAACTACTCTTCCTCTTCTGACATCAACATCAAATTCATACTTAGATACTGTATTTACGAATTCATAAATCTCTTCCGGAGTTTTGAACGTAAGTTTCATTTCGCTCATTATTCATCTCACCTCTTTCGTGATCATACTGTGTTCCCATCCCAGTACAGAGACAGGCTTTTTCAGGTTATAGGTATCGTACCATAATTTTCCGGAATGACAAAGGTGAAATTTTTTTAATAGGTTGAGATTTTTAATTTAGAGACTTCCTATATTCCGAAGGCAGAACACCTACTTCTTCCTTAAATACACGGCTCATATATTTAGGATCCGCATACCCAGTCAGCTCTGCGATCTGGTTCAGCTTCAGCTGGGTATTTAAGAGCAGTCCTTTGATCCGCTGGATCCGGTAATGCCTAACTGTCTCTGTAAAGCCTGCTCCCGTTTCTTTTTTAAACTGGGAGCTGAGGTATTCTTCCGATACAAAAAGCCGTTCTGCAGTTTCTTCCAAGGTCAGTCCCTGGTCATAGTATTTCCTCACCATATGGACAGCTCTGCGGATCAAAGGACTAAATTCCTTATCTTTTTCTTCTGAAAAAGCCCTAAAATTCAAAAGACTCAGAAACTCTTCTATAGCAGCCCGGATCTGTCCCCAGCTCATGGCCTCCCCGATCTTCTGCATACAGTCCTGGATCTTAAGCTCGGATTCTATTTCATTCCGTGTCTTATACACGTTTAAGACGGCCATATTAAAGCGGATGAGACATTCTTTCATGTCTTTTGGAAAGTGAGGCTGTCTTCTCAGCAGATCATATACTCTGTAATAACATTTTTTCATATCCTCCCCGTCCTCAACCAGAACTGCCCGCTTTACCCTCTGTTCCAACTCACCGGGATACCGCAAGGGAAGAGGTTCTTTTTCTCTTATCTGGCTAACCCGGATAAGATCTCCTCTATCATAAAGCAGATTCCAATCCCGGCTTTGCTGGATCTCCCTCAGTTTTTCCGGCAATTGGCTACCCTTTTTCATTTCTGCCCAAAAGCACACTATCTCCTCCTCTACAGCCCCGCACAAAGCCGGCACCACCTGGTTCTGAAAAAAGGAAAAAACCTTTTCCAGTTCATCGTTGAGTCTATAGAGTACCGCCGTTACAACCTGCCATACGTCAACGGGCAGTACACAGACGGAAGCCAGGGGACTTTTCCCTTTTTCCGCCAGTAGCCGGCAGAGCTTTCCGCTTTGTTTTCTATATCCTTCTCCAAGCCATACTGTAAGTACAGCAGCCGGCTCCTCCAGGGTAAAGTCATATATCTCCCGGGTCACCCTGTGAAATCTGCTGTCAGGATGGATCTGTCCGCTGAGGCATCCCCTGAAAATATTTTCTACTGTAAATACTGATGTAATGGCTTTCTCCTCTGCCAGTTTTCCGCTGATCTTCAGAAGCTCTCTTTTAAGCTGGGCGGCTTTCAGCGGCTTTAAAAGATAACTGTCTGCTCCTGTTTCAATGGCTCCTCTCGCTGTATCAAATTCTGTATTTTCTGTCAAGATAATCACTTTGGAAGTGACCCCATCCTCCCGAAGCTTTTTCAGCATGGTCAGTCCGTCTATATCTTCCAGTTTTACGTCCATGATCACAAGATCAGGCCGGATAGTTTTTATCAGTTCGTATCCTTCTTTACCGTCTCCTGCCCTGCCTTCCAGTACATATTCCAATCCGCTGATTTCCAGACTCCCGACAATCTCTTCTATGACTGTCTCTTCCCTGTCTGCTATCACGATTCTCATGGGCGGCTCCTTTCTTTTGCTCTGTGAATACTGTTTTTCTCAGTATAACACAGATTCTATATTTCGGTCTCTTTCTTTTTAATGTAGAAATAACACATCGGCGCTGCAAATACCCCTAAATATATCATATATCCCAGCAGATCCGCCGCTGCCTCTGCCAGACCGGGACCTGCGCTTACTCCGGCGGCAGCCATAAGGATTCCTGATAAAATTCCTGCTGTTTTTGTCATGATCTTCTTCATAATTCTTCACTCCTGTTTCTATTTCTTTCTTGTATTTATCATAGCCTCTCCCTATTTCAATATCCTCTCATTTCAGAGAAAAATTGTTGCAGTTCTGTTACTTCTCTTGAATTGTTACAAAATCGAGAGATTTTATTTGAAAGTCTGAGACATTCCTGATAGGATTCTATGGTAGGGTAAGTATAGTAAAAATATTCCCGGAAACTGTAGCTTTAAAGGAGGTTCTGATGAATAAGGGAACGATTATAGAAATAAAAGATTTGTGCAAATATTATGGAAAAGACTTTTCTCTGGTAAAAGCACTGGACCATATTTCTTTGACTATTGAAGAAGGGACTTTCACTGCCATTGTAGGTGCCAGCGGAAGCGGCAAATCCACCCTCCTCCATATGATGGGCGGACTGGACATACCGGACAGCGGGCAGGTGCTTGTAGCAGGAAGAGAGCTGTCAAAGCTTTCTCCGGAGCAGGCCTCTGTTTACCGCAGAAGAAATATCGGCATTGTTTTTCAGAATTATAATCTGATCCCCCTGCTGAATGTATATGAAAATATTGTTTTTCCCATCGAAATCGACGGGAACCGGCCGGATAAAGAATTTATTGAGGAGATCACCTGCTGGCTGGGGATCCAGGATAAGCTGGAACGAAATGTGACTCAGCTTTCCGGCGGCCAGCAGCAGCGGGTTGCCATTGCAAGGGCTCTGGCCGTAAAGCCCTCTATCCTTCTCTGTGATGAGCCAACAGGAAACCTGGATTCCCGAACCAGCCTGGAAGTAGTAGGACTTCTGAAATCTTCCAGTATGCGCTTCCATCAGACCATTGTGATGATCACCCACAATGATGAGATCGCCCAGATGGCAGACCGTATCATTCACATCGAAGATGGACATATTGTAGGAAGAAAGTGGGGAGAGCCATGTCTTTAATTGCCAATAATAACCGAAAACCTGCCTGGAAACTGGTGCTCAAATCATTAAAGACCAACCGGTTCCGTACCTTTTGCATCTTATTCGCGATCTGCACCTGTACCTTTGTCATGACTTTCCTGCCCTGTGTCAATACTCTGGATTATCTGAATGCCTATGAGGACTTTTCAGGAGAGGAACATGCGGTCTATACGTCTCTGACAGGAGAAGAAATCACTGCCTTATCCCAGGATACTCATTTTGAAAAGGTTCTTCTGGAAAAATACGGTGATCTGGGGCAGCTGGAGGGTGAATATGCCCGGCCTGTGTATCAGGAATCTCTTGGGGAAACCCTGCCGGAACAAAAAGTTTTCCAGGGGCGGCCTCCGGAAAATAACAATGAAATTCTTCTGGACTCTGCTCTTGCTAAAAAACTCCAGGTATCTCCTGGAGATACTTTGTCCTTTTCCGAAAAAGAGGAAAAAGGCCTCGTTTTTCAGGTATGCGGCATTATAGAAGCAGTTTCAGGGACCAGCATTCCAAACTTTTATGTATCCGGTTCTTTCGCCGAAACCAACCCTATATTTACAGGCAATGATTTCAGTCTGAAAGTCTGGCTGAAATCAGAGTTCCTTTCCGGGGGCTTTGAAAAATCCTCTGCGCTGCTGGCCCGGATCGGTGAGAAATACGGGATTTCAGACAGCCAGATTTCACCCAATTATTACAGCATTGATACTAATCCTTTTTCCCCTGCCGTTATCCTGGTTTATTTTTTTCTGGATCTTCTGGTGCTGGTCATCGGCCTGCTGGTAATCTACAGTATTTTCTATATCTCCATCATGTCCAGGATACAGACTTTCGGTCAGATGCAGACCCTGGGAATGACTGCCCGGCAGATCCGGCGGATGGTAAACCTGGAAAGTTCTCTGCTGTGTCTTATAGGCAGTCTGGCAGGGATCCTGCCCGGCCTTCTCCTGGCCGGAGCTGCAATAGGCCAATGGAATCTGCCTTACATGGCCGGCATCGGGCTGATCGTGTTTTGCTGCTCCTATGTTTTTCTCATGGCCTTTCTGCAAAAGCCGGCAAAAATCGCTTCCAGGGTCACCCCCTGGAAAGCACTTACCTGGCAGGAAAACTCTGATCTTGCATTTTCCGGCAGACTTTCCTGCCGCTCTCTGGGCAAAATGCGGGCAAAAAAAAGCCGGAAGAAAATGCTCTTTACCCGGCTTTCTATGGTGGCAGGGGGCATCTTCTTTCTCCTTACTGCCGCTTATATAAGTTTTTGGAACATCGACCTCAGAGTCCGTTCCGGATATTTTCAGGAAGCAGATTATATTCTTTCCTTTAACTCTGAATTCTTGAATTCTTCCGGTACAGAACTGATCGAATATCAGGAACAAAATGTTTTCAGCCAGGATTTTCTGAAAAAACTCAGGACTTTTTCAGATGTAGAAAAGGTTTTTCCTCTCCATGAAGAATTTGTAAATGTTCTTACAGACCGGGGTTCAGAATCAACAAATATAATTGCATTTGATAAAGAAATTTTTTCTCTTATGAAGCCTTATCTGTCAGACAGCACTTTGACTTATGAAGAACTGGAAAAAAAGGGAAGTGTGCTCTTTAATCCTATCTATGATTATGGAACTGATTATTTTCAGAAGGGCAGCCTTTCTCTGAATTATTACAATGGCAGCGGATATGAAAACATTACGTTCCCTGTAGCAGGAACCGTTAATCCGAAATTCTCAGAGGATTATGTTCCCCTGAATACCAGCTTTCTGGTTCCCGTCTCTGTATTTGAAAAGATGTATCCGGGTGTCAATACAATCAGTATGGTATACATCACTACCAAAGATCATGTAATTTCTCCCGAACTGGAGCAGCATCTGAAAGATTTTTCCAGAGATTGTCCCCTGCTCCTTATGGATTCCTATGAGGATTACCATAAGGAGCTGGCCAGACAGAACCGCCTCCTTCTACTCCTCTTTGCCGGAGCAACCCTCATCGTGATCATCTTCAGCGTTTTAAATCTCTTGAATTCTACACTGAACAAGATGGTTACCCAGAACCGGGAGCTGGCCCTTTTTGAAGCAGTGGGGATGACCAGAAAAGAAATCAAAAAAATGCTTCTTTATGAATGCTTTTACATGTGCCGAATGCCCCTGATCATTTCCTGGGTCCTGGGTGTGGGGATAAATTTTCTCCTTTACCGGTTCCTGTTCCTCTCCTCGCCTTCGGTCCTGCCCTACCATCTGCCTTTTATCCCGCTCCTTTTGTGGAGCCTCTTTGTACTGGCAGTTCCCGGTGGGATCACCCTGTTGTGCTACCGGCATTTCACAAAAGCCAGCCTTATGGAGCGGCTGAAAAGAGACGAATAACCGACTTGTCAAAAGCGGCCCTTTATCACTGTCTGGAGCTTACCGACAGCGATAAAGGGCCGTTTCTCTTTACTTTCTTTCGTATAAATTAGGCAGGAATACAGAAAAAGTAGTTCCCTCTCCTTCTTTTGAAGAGACTTTGATATAGCCTCCCTGCCGGGTAATGATCTGCCGGCTTAGGTACAGTCCGATTCCCACTCCTTCTTCCAGATGAACCTTTCCCTCCCGGTAAAACCGCTTGAAAATATCCTCGTAATGTTCCCTGGCAATGCCGATCCCTGTATCGGAAATATCAATCTTGGTGAACATCTCCCATACCTCTGTGTTCACTGTGATCCTGCCCCCTTCAGGGGTATATTTCACTGCATTATCCAGGATATTGAACAGTGCTTCCTGAGTCCATTTGGGGTCGTGGGGAACCACCAGGTCCTCGTCACAGCTACATGACAGCTGGATCTCTTTGAATTCCGCCTTTGCTCCAGCCTGAGACAGAGCCTGAAAAAGCGTGTCAAAGATCCTGGCAGGTTTTACCTCCAGATGAATCAGGGAAGTTTCCAGGCGAGACATTTTCATCAGGGAATCCACCAGAAATTCCAGCTTTTTCACCTGATTTTCAATGACCTGGGCAAACTGCTTTCTCTGCTCACTGGAAAAGTTTCCTGAATCCAGCATGGAGCTGTACATGGTAATATTGGCAATAGGGGTTTTCAGCTGGTGGGAAATATCCGATACCATCTGCTGGACCTCCTGCTTCTGAAATTCCTGGGTACTTAAAGAAGAATGAATCACATCGGACAGCTTATCCAGCTTCATTTCAATCTTGGAAGCAAGGGTATCCTCCTCCGGCCCGGGATCCTGAAAATTTCCTTTTGTCAGCTCCTCCACCTGGCCGCATACCTTATCTGAGAACTGAATGAAGGCTTTTCGGAAGATCCCATATACCGCCAGGATCAGCAGGATCATCAGCACTCCGAAACCGTAGCACAGAAAGGTAAAAAAGTTTCTTTCTCCAAAACATGCCGTAGCAGCCAGAAACAGAACACAGGCTCCTATAGCCGCTGCCATGACAAACATATCTGCACTTATTTTTTTATTCATTCTGCGCTCCTATCCATTGGTATCCCATACCGTAAAGTGTCTTTATATATTTATACTGAGCGTCCTTGATCTTGGCTCTCAGACGGCTGATATTAATAGTCAGGGTATGCTCGTCCACAAAATTTCCTTCACTGTCCCAGAGCTTTTCTAAAAGAAGGTTCCTGGTAAGAGCCATATTCTCATTCTTGACAAATACATAGAGAAGTTTAAATTCCGTAGGCGTCAGAGACAGTTTTTCCCCTGATTTTGTTACAGTTCTGGTCTCAAAATCGATCACCAGATTCCCGCACCGGTAAAGATGCTCCTCCTTCTTTCCCATAGTCCGCCTTAAAACTGCCTGGATCCTCTGCATAGCAATCTGTATATTAAAAGGTTTTGTAATATAATCATCTGCTCCCGCTGAAAATCCTTCCATCACTTCCTTATCCAGCTCATGAGCGGTAAGAAAGATCAGAGGCTTCTGATTAAATCCCTGTATCTCTCTGGCAAAATCAAATCCATTGCCGTCAGGAAGATTTACATCCAGCAGCATTAGATCAAATTTCTGGGATTTTACCACCGGATAAGCGTTTTTCAGATCATATACAGGCATGGTCTCATATCCTGCATTTTGAAGATTAAAGCAAAGTCCTCCATTTAAAAGCTGATCATCTTCGATTACTAATATTCTGCTCATCTGTCTGTCCTCTCTGCATCAAATGGGAATGCCTGTCGCTTAAGTTTCAGGCATTCTTATATCTATTCTGATAAAATACTATCAAAAAATCCTCTGACACGCAAGAAGCTTTAATAAGGCTTTACACCTGCCATGATCCCATGCTTCAATACACCTAAATAACAGGGAGGGCTTTTAATGACGGATGGGCAAAAATTAGCTTTAATCTTATCAAAAATGACAGATACGGAGAACATCACTGGATGTATTCCTGACCCTCCGCCTTATGGGCTTATACTTGTTGTTACTGGTCTGCGGTGCTATAATAATGTGTAAAAGTACCCTGCACATATATTGTCTGGGTACATCCGGTCCGGATATAAAGCATTTTTCATATATCCGGCTGAATTTTTTAGATGAGGTAAAAAACAGTGCTGGATTTTTTACGTGAAGAACACATTGATGAAGGGATCATCCAGGGGATCCTGGAATTCCGGAATAAATATGGGACGGGGAACTCTTATTCAGACAATACCCCCAGATATGTATACTATGGGAAAGAAATCTGGGAACAGGCTGCCCAGGCTTTGCTCTGCGGCAAGAATCTCCTGCTGGCCGGGGCAAAGGCCACAGGAAAAAATATGCTGGCAGAAAATCTGGCAGAGGTTTTCGGCCGTCCCAGCTGGAACGTTTCTTTTCACATTAACATGGACGCTTCCTATATGATCGGCGCCGACACGTTTCGGGAGGGGCAGGTGGTATTCCGTCCCGGTCCGGTATATGAAAGCGCCGCTCAGGGGGGATTCTGTATCCTGGACGAGATCAATATGGCCAGGAACGAGGCTCTGGCTGTACTCCACTCTGTCCTGGACTTCCGCCGGGTGATCAACGTTCCCGGCTACAGCCGGATTTCTGTTCATGAGGCGGCCCGTTTTATCGCTACCATGAATTACGGATACGCAGGGACCAGAGATCTGAACGAGGCTCTGACCTCCCGTTTCATGGTCATAAATATGCCGGAAATTTCTCAGGAAAATCTGGAAAAACTTTTAAAAAGGGACTTCCCCTCCATGAAAAGCTCTTATATCCAGCAGTTTGCCGGACTGTTCCAGGATATTGAAAAGAAATGTAAAAGCGGAGAGCTGACCAGCCGTGTCCTGGATCTTCGGGGACTTTTAGACGCCATAAGCCTTATGGAAAACGGTCTGTCCCCTCTGGCTGCCCTGGATATGGGGATCACCAATAAGACTTTTGACGCCTACGAGCAGTCTCTGATACAGGATGTGATCGCATCCCGGATCTCCAAGAAAACAACTGCCGGAAATATTTTTGCAGGATAAGGAAATGTCAGACAGAAGAATGTATACTTCCCGTCAGCGGCGGGCCATGAATATCATCTGGACAGCTTCCGGAGAATACGATTTTCAACCGGATTTTATGGCATTTCAGCTTGACGGGGAGCCGGATTTTTATATGAATTCTATTATCGGATATGTGCGGAAATGGTATGATCCAGACATTATGGAAAAACTATTTTCTGCCATACAGGAAGGGCTTTTTAAGGAGACCTACGACGGCCTTCTATGGATAGCCCTGGAAAACTGCGCCTTCCAAAAGGAAAAGCCTTATCGTCCTGTACTGAAAGAGCTGCGTCTGGAACACGCCAGGGATTTTTTCCGGCAGGATGACCAGAAATCCCGCCAGCAGTGGATGGCTCAGAACAGCCTGGTCTATGCTTTGGAGTCTGCCAAATGGCGGCAGGTACTGGGAAAAGAGCCGGGGCTTGTCAATCCCTGGGAACGGCAGCTTTTCAAAGATCTTTTATATTCCGGGGATATGACCTCCCAGGAGATCTATGATCGGACCCTGGAGATCTTTCACCGGTATTTCCGCTATCGCCAGGATCATCTTTTCTCCGGCTTTTTTTCTGGTATCCGGGAAAGATTTTACCATCACTTTTTCCAAAAACTTCCCCGCCGCCTGATCCGCAGTGATGATCTGAATATGGGACGGACCGGAAGCGCCCAGGGCAGTATCACACCCCGGCAGGGCATGGAACTTCTTCCGAAAAAGCCCTCTGAGAGCGCTGCCGACTACCAGTATATCCAAAGCTGTTTCGGCCTGCCTTTATATCCGGAGGAGATTTCCCTTCAGCTGGAAAATCTGCTCTGTACAGACACCCACGAAAACTGCAGGCTCTATTTTACAGATGGAAAGCTCCCTGTCCAGGAAGAAAAAAATGCCCTTGTGCAGAAATTTCTCCGGGATTCGGAGGCACAAAGGCAGAAAAATGAAAGTTATTATCAGAGCAGACGGGATTTCTGTCAAAGCAGCATCCACCATCTGACCCAGCAGATCAAAAATGCTATGCTGGTCTATCCCCAGCCCTTAAAAATCCCCAGCCGTTCCGGGAAGATCTTTCCCAGAGAAGTCTGGAAAGCCCTGTGGCTGGACGACGACCGGATCTTTATGGAAACCATGGATGAAGAACAACCAGATTTCTCTGTAGACCTGATGCTGGACGCCTCTGCTTCCCGTCTGGGCAGCCAGGAGATCATCGCCCTCCAGGGATACATTATCGCCGAAAGTCTTCAGAAATGCGGGATTCCTTTCCAGGTCTATTCTTTTCTCAGTCTGAAAGGCTTTACCGTTATGCGCCGTTTCCTGAGTTATGAAGATAAAGACCGGAATAAAGAAATCTTCGGCTACTGCGCTGCCGGCTGGAACCGGGACGGACTGGCTTTCCGTGGAGCGGGGCATCTTCTGGAGTCTTCCCCTGCCGCAAACCGGATCCTCATGGTCCTTACAGACGCCAGTCCCAATGACGACCGGCGGATCCCCGCGGATCCTTCCAAAGGAAGGGTCCTCAGCCAGGACTATTCAGGAAAACCCGGGATTGAAGATACTGCCCGGGAAGTCTATGGTCTGAAACAGGAAGGGATAAAGGTCATGGCCATACTAAACGGCAGCGACGCCGATACCCTTGCCGCCTCCAGGATCTACCAGCAGGATTATGTGCGGATAGAAAAACCGGATCAGCTTTCCCAGGCCGCAGGGGTCCTGATCCAGAAGCAGATCCAGCAGCTCCACAGTTAATAGTCCTTCTCGATCTCCAGGATTTTCTCATAAAGCTTTCGGTTTACAGGGGTGGGAATCCCGTGTTTTTCTCCCAATGGGATTACAGTTCCGGCAAACATTTCCACCTCTGAAGGCCGTCTGGAGATCCGGTCCTGGGCCATAGAAGGCATTCCTTCGGGGTCCAGCTGCTCTAGAAGTCCGATATAGTAATCCATATCTTTTTCTGTCAGGGGGATTCCTTCTGCCTTTCCCAGGGCAATGACTTCTCTCATAGCCCCCAGCATATCTTCATGGGCCTCCTGGTGTTTTCCCAGAGCCCCTTCATAATCTGTTCCATAAGCCATACACACCTGGTTCACGCCTACATTCAGCATGAATTTCCCCCATAGCCGGTGCATGATATCCGGTACTTCCTCATAAGGCAGGCCCAGACTCTTAAAGATGCCGGCGGCCTTCTCCACCTGCTTTTCCTGTTCTGGCCTGACCCCTCCGATCACGATCTTTCCCATCCGGGTGTACCGGAGCCGGCTGCCGAATTTCATAGCGTCCATTCCCTCTGCTATGGCATAGATCACCTTATCCCAGCCATATCTGGCTGCCAGCATTTCCTCACTGATGATCCCGTTCATTACAGACAAAATTACCGTATTTTCTCCCACAGAGTTTTGAATGGTTTCTATAACAGATTGTAGTCCTCCATACTTTACTGCGACGATCACAAGATCCGCCGGGGAGGCCTGACTGCTCTCTTCCATCTGAAAAGTCTGTGAACGGCCGTTGCAGAGAATCTCCTGTCCCTGATACTTTTCCAGCCGCTGTCTGTCCATCACAAAGGCGATATCTCCCCCCTGCTCCTTGATAAAATCTCCGTACATGACTCCAAGAGCACCCATGCCTGCAATGCGGATCTTTACTTCTTTCTTATTTTTCTCCATCACTCATCCCAGCCTTCTGTAAAACGGATATTCACCGCAATATTCCGGATCTCTTCTCCCTCCTGGAGCTCTATATCATGAAGGTCTGAGACCGGAGGCAGATCCCCATCCTCAGAGATTTCCAGATACAGCCAGTCGTAGGCCGCTTCATTGGCATTATCCACAGCTTCCTCCAGGGTATCTCCCACTGCATAACAGCACTCCAGATCTGGAAAACTTGCCTGAAACTTTCCCTCCTCTGTTTTTCTGATCACTGCCGGATATATAAATTTCATAATACACTTCACTCCTTTAGATATTCTCACATGGAACCCAGCACAGTTCCACACTGAGGCTATTATATCACAAAGATACCGCAAAGCAATGAGTCAAAAAACATTTATCCTCTGTCCTGTATAGACGAAAATTCTTTTGTCTCGTATAATGAGAAATCATAGAACACTATTAAAATGCAAAAGAGCAAGGAGGATTTTCATTATGACCAAAATTAAACTTCCCGCTGACGGCCTGCCCTTTTTAAGGGAAATGGACAGCCGGCTGATCTCCTACAATATAGAAATGACTGAAGTAACCGGAGGCACTTTCTGGAAACTCTATACTCCCGCACAGATAGAAGGCAAAGAGGAAGTTCCCCAGCTTGCCGATCTGTCCCAGATGGGCTCTCTCCTGGAAATGTTTCCCCCGGCGGATCTTCAGGACCAGCGGGCTCTGGATCTGGCTAAAGCCCTGGGGTCTGCCTATATCCGGGTCAGCGGTTCCTGGGCTACCACCACCTATTACGATCTTGACGGCCATACCGGCGGAAAGGTGCCGGAAGGCTTCCACAGCATTCTTACCCGGGACCAGTGGGACCGGCTTCTGGATTTCGTAAAATATACAGACGGCAAACTGCTGATCTCTCCGGCCAACTGTGACGGAGTACGGAACCCTGACGGAACCTGGAATCCCGGTCAGCTGAAGCTTCTCCTGGACTACAGCCGGGACTATGGCGTTCCCGTGGCCGCCGTAGAATTTATGAATGAGCCCAACACCACCATTCTGGGCGGAACGCCTTCCAACTATACAGCAGCAGATTTCAGCCGGGATCAGGATCTCTGCTTCCGCTTTCTCAGGGAAAATTATCCGGAGATCCTTACCGTAGGTCCCTGCTCCAGCGGGGAGAAATTCAGCCCCTATGTCGGTTATCACAGCTTATCCGTGATTCCCTCGGAAGATCTCCTGGAAGGCTGCAAAGAGCAGGCAGATGTATACAGCTATCATATGTACAACTGTTTTTCTGAAAGAGGAGCTTTCCTGGGCATACACTGGCCGGGGGACAAGGCCCTTTCGGAAGAATATCTGGGGATTCCCTGGGAAGCTGCCTGCTATTACAAAAAGCTGCGGGATCAGTATTGTCCCGGAGCCCAGATGTGGGTCACCGAATCCGGCGACGCAGGCTGCGGAGGAAACACCTGGGCCTCCACTTTTCTGGACGTGATCCGCTCTGCTGACGAACTTGGCCGTTTCTGCACAGTTACAGACGGAGTGATCTTCCACAACACCTTTATGGCTTCCGATTATGGCTATCTGGACTTTGAAACCCATCTGCCCCGGCCCAATTACTGGCTTGCCCTGCTGTGGAACCGGCTGATGGGATCTAAAGTCTATGACTCCGGTCAGAAGATCCGGGAAGGTTTCCACTGCTATGTCCACTCCAGAAAAGACGGGAAAAAAGGATATGTCTATATGATCGTCAATAACTCCCCTTCAGAGCCCGCCCTGGTGGAACTGCCCTGTAAAAGCACTGTCTACGCCCTGACCGCCGACTATCTCCGTTCCCCTAAGATCCTTCTGAACGGAAAGCCTCTGGAACTTACGGGAACTGCCCAGCTTCCTTCTCTTGAGGGAAAAATGCAGGAAGCAGGAACCATTTCCCTGGCTCCTGCTTCCGTAACCTTCCTGGTGCTGGAAGAATCCTGAGTTTTTATTCTTTCACGATCTTTACAGAACACTTATGGGACAGCAGGAAATATCCTCCATAAATAGCTCCTGTCAGGGCTGCGGTGACGGCCAAGGCCGTGGCCGAACCCTGAGAGCCGTAAATCCCAAGCATTTCCCGGCAGACCTGGATCCCGAAGATGGAATGAACCACTGCCAGAGCAAGAGGCAGGAGAAAGAGAAGGCCGTTCTGCTGTCTTAAGGCTCTCCGGATCTCTTTCTCCTCACAGCCCAGCTTCTGGAGGATCTGGTATTTTCCTCTGCTGTCTGCACTGTCAGACAGGATCTTCAGGGCCAGCACTGCAGCCCCGGAGATCAGGAAACAGATCCCCAGATACAGGCCCAGAAAAATATACATGGCGCTGGTGCCGATACTGTCATCATAGATGGCGGACTGGATAGTTACCTGTACGGGGGCATAACTGCTCCCCTCAGGGTTCAGTCTCCGGGCAAAGTCCTGATCCATTTCCTGGGCAAACTTTTTGCTCTTATCCCGGTAATCTCCCATGACATAATTCCTATACCGCTCTTCTTTTCCAAGTTCTGTGGAATCGGGCAGAAGCAGGATCCCGGCATTCTGAGGCTGATAATACATCTGGAGATAACCGTCCTGACAGGTATTTTCTCTGGCATGATAGGTTTTTCCCTTCACCATAATCTCCTGTCGCTGGGAAAGTCCCGTATTCCATCTCCACACAGCACCCTCCTGGTTGGCGACGATCAGATACTCATCCTGGTCCAGCTCATACTCCGGCATATGATAGGCTCTGGCCGCCTTGTTATAATCTCCCACTTTCATCACCTCTACCGGGGTCTGGTCAAAAAGCGATCCGTAGTAATCCTCTTCCCCGTGGCTCTGCCCTGTCACTGTCTCATTGGTCAGTTCCGGGATCTGGTAGGTATATACACTGACCAGATCCTGAAAATCCTCTAAAGGAATCTCCTGGCCTTCCATAATGTCAAAAATCGAATAAGAGTCTGTCATTTCCTTGGACATGGAAATGGACACAGGAGCCAATTTCTCAGCCTCCTGGTCTTTGTACTCTTTTCTGGCAATGGCAGCATACAAAAGGCAGATGGTCATAAAGATCAGCAGACAGATCACACTGCAGGCCATCACTGTAGAATTCAGCTTATTAGACAATTCCCCTACCACAAAAGAATGCAGCCGCCGGTAGTACAGCTTCCGGAATTTCCCTGCTGTCGCCATGAGAAAACCGGACAGGGACCAGAATACCAGAAAGGTCCCCAGGATTCCCAGGATCACCTGGGTGAGAACGTCCATTTCTGTAGTCATAGCCTGCTGGTTAATAGTCACATTGTAATAGGCAATTCCCAAAAGCATCGCCGCCACAAGAAAGCCCAGACCGCAGAGTATAGGATTCTTCAGGAAATTTTTCTCCTTTTTTCTCCCTGCAGTGATAAACTCCACCAGTCTGGCCCGGCTTACGGAAAAGGTATTAAAGACCATGACCACCAGGTAGATCAGGAGAAAATACAGGATGCTTTTCCCCACTGCCTGGCCGGAGACCACAAATTCATATCTGGATACATCCGCCTGAAACAGGTTGGAGACCACCAGAGACATAAGCTGGGAAAGGCCCATCCCGGCCAGCAGTCCTACTCCCAGGGAGATCAGGCCCATCCAGATGGTCTCCAGCCACAGCATAGCCGCCAGTTTGATCCGCCCCATACCCAGGGTAAGATAGATCCCAAATTCCTTTTTCCGCTTCTTCAGCATAAACCTGCTGGCATAGACGATCAGATACCCCAGGATCAGAGATACGAAAACACTCACCCCCGACAGGACCCCGTTCATCGTACTGATAATGGCGGCTTTCGTCTGGGTTACCTCCATCATGGCTGTCTGGGTCTCGATGGCATTAAAGATATAGAAAACCGCCACCCCCAGGATCATAGTAAAAAAGTAAATAGAATAATCCCGGATACTTTTTCTGAAATTTTTC
>DWYL01000252.1 GCA_019118685.1 Candidatus Blautia merdipullorum | reverse complement strand
GGCATCGGCGCCTGTCTGGCCTGTGTCTGCAAGTCAAAAGAGGTGGACGCCCATTCCCAGGTACACAATAAGCGGATCTGCAAGGACGGTCCTGTATTCTTAAGTACGGAGGTGGAGCTTTGATGAATATGAAAGTAAAAATCGGGGGAGTGGAATTAAAGAACCCGGTTATGACAGCCTCCGGAACCTTCGGTTCAGGAGCAGAGTACAGTGAATTTGTAGATTTAAACAAGCTGGGAGCAGTGGTCACCAAGGGCGTGGCAGATGTTCCCTGGACAGGGAATCCTACCCCTCGTATTGCAGAAGTCCACAGCGGGATGATGAACGCCATCGGCCTCCAGAATCCGGGAGTTGAGGTGTTCTGCAAAAGGGACATTCCCTATCTTCAGCAGTTTGATACAAAGGTAATCGTTAATGTCTGCGGACATGCCCCTGAAGAATATCTGGCAGTAGTGGAAAGATTGGCTCAGGAGCCGGTGGATATGCTGGAGATCAATATTTCCTGTCCGAATGTAAACGCCAATTTCCTGGCCTTCGGACAGGATCCCAAACATGTGGAGGAGTTGACGGCTCAAATCAAAAAGATCGCAAAGCAGCCGGTGATCATGAAACTGACCCCTAACGTGACAGACATCGCCGAGATTGCCAAAGCGGCAGAGGCAGGAGGAGCAGACGCAGTTTCTCTTATCAATACTCTTACGGGAATGAAAATTGACGTAAATAGAAGGACCTTTGCTCTGGCCAATAAGACCGGGGGAGTTTCCGGTCCCTGTATTAAGCCTATAGCAGTGCGTATGGTCTACCAGACTGCCCAGGCAGTAAATATCCCGGTAATCGGCATGGGCGGTATCCAGAATGCAGAGGACGCTCTGGAATTTATCCTTGCAGGTGCCTCCGCAGTGGCAGTGGGAACAGCCAACTTCATAAACCCCTACGCCACACTGGAAATCATTGACGGAATCCGGGAATATATGGAGAAAAATCAGATTGAAGATATTTATCAGCTGATTGGAGCTGTAAAATAATGTAAAATAATAAGAAAAACTCTGCGTGGATGGATAACCTTATAGGCTGACCATTTGCACAGAGTTTTTCTCGTTTTGGGCGATAGCAGCCAGAAAATTGTATCAGATGGGGCAGGAAAAATCTAAGGAGAGATGTTTTACTGCCTGAGCTATGGTATTATTTAGGTAAGATAAAAATAAGAGGAGGGGATCTTATGGAGGATAACATTTTGTTTACAGGATTGCTGATCTTTGCCACAGTTCTGGCTATTGTGGGATTAGTGTTGGTCTTTCTTCAAAAGAAAGGAACTGTAAAATCTTTTACAACAGTGACTCAGTCAGGCCCAGACTATGTAAGTGTAGGAAAAGCCTTTATTGTCCCTGTATTTCTGGGCGTACTCCTGCTTTACCGCGCATACAACACGAAATAGCTTTCCAAAAACACAGAAAAGAGGATGAATTTGTAATGATCAATAAAAAACAGGAAGAAAGACTGGATTATCTGCTGGAGGAATTTAAGAAAGATTCCATCTGGTATAAGGACCTGGAAACAAGTGATGACTATCAAGAGAAAAGAAGGGCTCTCCGCTCTTTGATGAATATCCGGATGCCGGGAAGTATGGACCCGAAAATTTTAGCGGTGCAGGATGATTTTCTTCGGGAGGAGGCTGTGGAGAAAGGAATCGTTGCTTTAGAAGAGATCCCTACAGCAGCCCGGCAGTTTGGAAGCCGGCGTCCTTTCGCTGATAAGATTTCTGTCTGGCAGGGGGATATTACCAGACTTCAGGTAGGCGCTATTGTGAATGCGGCTAATTCTCAGATGCTGGGCTGTTTCCATCCCTGCCACGGATGTATTGATAATGCCATTCACAGTGTGGCAGGAATTGAACTGAGGGAGGAATGCAGCCAGTATATGGACCGCAGACGAGCTCAGTATGGGAAAGATTACGAAGAACCCACCGGACAGGCAGTACTGACAGCAGGATATAACCTTCCCGCAGAGCATGTGATCCATACAGTAGGCCCTATTGTATATGGAAAGCTTACAGAAGATCTGAAAGGGGATTTAAGAAACTGTTATAAAAATATCCTGAAATGCTGTGTGGAACATGGAATCCGTTCCGTCGCCTTTTGCTGCATCAGCACAGGAGAATTTCACTTTCCAAATGATGAGGCTGCCAGGATCGCGGTAGAAGAGGTGAGAAAGTTTCTGGAAAAACATGAGGAAAATTTTGACAGGATCCTTTTTAATGTATTTAAAGATGTGGACAGAGCATTATACCGGGAACTTGTATAAAAAAGATTGCCCTGGACTTTGAAAAAAGATTCTGCTAGTATTATCATCAGAATATTCAGAGGGAGAGGCATAGTATGTATGAAATAATGAGTTCGGATGAGGCGATCCGCCTGATCCGGGATGGAGATTGTATTTGCGTGAATTCTTTTGTGGGCATTGAAAATCCGGTGGAACTCCATGAGGCAATTTACAGGAGGTACCAGAGGATGCAGTCCCCCCGCCACCTGACCATCATTTCCAGCGCCGGTTTTGGGGTCTGGGATGAAGAGCATAATGCGGAAGGTTATATTCGGGAAGGCGCGGTGGATCGGCTGATCTGCGGTCATTTCGGGGCGATGCTGAGCACCAAAAAGCTGGTGCTGGAAGACAGGTTTGAGGCCTATAATCTGCCTCTGGGCTGTATTTCCCATGCGATCCGGGCTCAGGCGGGAGGGCTTCCGGGAGCTCTTTCAAAGGTAGGCTTGGATATTTTTGTGGATCCGAGAAAAGAGGGACCGGGCATCAACCGGATTTCCATTGATGATTCTCTGGTCAAATATGTAGAAGTAGACGGAGAAGAATTTCTCTATTATAAACTGCCGAAGATCACAGTTGCCCTGATCAAAGGAACGGCAGCAGACCGCAAGGGAAATATTTCCTTTGACGATATGTTTATGTCCGGGGACGCCCTGTCTATCTGCCAGGCCGTAAAAGCAAACCATGGAAAAGTGATCGTTCAGGTAGACCGTCTGGTGAATACCCCTTCCCGTCCGAGAAATGCCATTATCCCAGGCTGTCTGGTAGACGCTATCGTAGTAGCGGAGCCGGAGGAGCAGAATGAAGCCTATAAGGCTTTGACCGGAAGTTTTGAGATCCCCTACGAAGACTGGAGCATGTGGAATGAGAAAATAGATACAGTTTCTTCAAAGCAGTCGAAAAACAGTGTGGTGGGAAATATCATCGGCAGGAGAGCGGCCAAGGAGCTGCGGGTGGACGATATTGTCAATATTGGTATCGGAATCCCGGAAATGGTTTCCAGACACACCAGGAAAAACGGGATGCTGGATATGGTGACCCTTACCGTTGAATCCGGAGGGATCGGAGGCTTTCCTGTTTCCGGAGAGGTATTCGGAGCTATGATCGGCGCCTCTTCCGTTTATGATATGGCCAATCAGTTTGATCTTTATGACAACGGAGGTCTGGACATCTGCTTTATGGGTGCTCTGGAAGTGGATAAAGAGGGGAATGTGAACGCACATAGAGGAACAGGGGCTTTTGCCGGGATCGGAGGATTTGCTAATATTACGGCAAAAACGCCTACAGTGGTGTTCTGCATGACCTTTAACACAAAAGGCCTGGAGGTTTCCCAGAAAAAAGGAGTTGTGACCATTCATCAGGATGGCTCCGTCCCTAAATTCGTTGACCATGTGAGGAGCATCAGTTTTTCGGCAAAGAGAGCCATCGCCAATGGGCAGAAAGTACTGTATGTAACAGAACGGTGCGTTTTCCGTCTGACGCCTAAAGGACTTAAGCTTATCGAAGTGTATCCGGGAGTAGATATGGAACAGGACATTCTCGCTCAGCTTCCCTTTGAGATAGAGATATAAGAGCTTCATATATAAAAAAGTATTTTTGTACATGGAAAAAACATGTTTAGACTAGATAATTTGTCTAAAATGTGGTATCTTTATTACGTGCTGATTGCGAAAAATGA
>DWYL01000251.1 GCA_019118685.1 Candidatus Blautia merdipullorum | reverse complement strand
AAATAAATAGAGTTCACTTTCTCATCGGTCAAACTTTTCTCTCTGACATCCTGAACATCTATATCTTTCACTAATTCATCTAATGTCATATCGAAATAGTCACTTAGCATGACGAGCCGTTGGAAATCCGGATAAGATTGACCTGCTTCCCATTTGGAAATGGTCTGCCTCGAAACTTGGAGTTCCATACCTAATTGCTCTTGAGACAGCCCCTTCTTCTTTCTGATAGATAAAAGTTTTTCATTGAATTTCATTTCTTCAAAAATCCTCCTTGTGTTCGGTGTCCAAATTATATATTGAGAAGCTGTATAAGAGCAAGCAATAACTGTTGGCAATTTGTCAACTGCGCTTACCATAAGGTTTTTATCTGATTTGTAAACCCATTAAAGCACCCAACACATCCAGATGTAAACCGTCGGTTTGCTGTAACCAAACTATCATAACAACTGAAAAACTGACATTCTATTTATTTTGATTTTCCACAATATCTCCTCTGCTAATATGAGGACTATTATGAGATATGCTGTGATTTCTAATTTTCTCAAACCATATCGGTAGACTGGCTGATAAAAGAAAACTTTTCCCTTGCTGTACTTGGAAATGTATATGTGGTTCACTTGTATTTCCGCTATTACCGCAACGAGCTATCTGCTGTCCTCGATAAACTTTATCTCCTACTTTCACACAAAAGCTGTCCTTTTTTATATGAGCTATGGTGCTGTATTCATGCTCTGAATGTTGAATGATTATATAATTCCCCCGCACATCAGAAGCATGGCAGTCAACCTCCTCTTTCTCAGGAATTGGTGTATCTTCAAAAAGATTTTTTATTTCTATGACAATGCCATCCGCAGCTGCTAAGACAGTTTTCCCGTAACAAAAATAATCTGTCACATTTTTCCCATTGCCTGAAAAGGTTGAACCATTCTTTTGGATATAGAAGTCATAAGCATACCTCTGATTGCAAATACTCCATGAATGTGAGGTTTCTTTATTATTCCCGCCATTAGCGACAGTCCAACATTCTAAAAAGGGAAGACTATAATGAACCTCCGGCATATAAGTATCTACATTGGGTAATCGAAACATATTTCGTATATAAATGAACGGTATTCCAATCAGCATACCTAAGTTCTGAAATAAAAATTTTAATTCATTTATCGTTTCATCTGTACTTTCTGTTCGTAAAACAATAATCAATGACAAAATAAAATCTATTATGGCAAGCAGAAAAAATAAATAGAATAATTTCAGAATTGGAATATCAAAAACACTTCCGGCAATACCAATCAAGCCTAACCAATATAGTTTTTTTATGATTTTAACGACAGTTTCTATGCCAATCTTATTTTTTTGCATATAAAATCCCTTAACAATTTTCAGAATAATCAAGAGTTTCTTTTATTTGCTGCACACTTCAGCTACTGATTTTCTTGATTATATCATGACCGGTCATACTATAACAATCTGAAAAGCGCTGTAAACCGCACGCCATTTTCCGTGTTCTCCATACTATAGGAAATCCCGTGGTGGTCCAGGATCGTTTTTGTGATATACAGCCCCAGACCGCTTCCCCCGCTGTTCCGGTTCCGGGATTTGTCCACCCGGTAGAATGGTGTAAAGAGCTGCTCTAAATCCTCCTGTTCAATGTGTATCCCGCTGTTCTCCACAGACAGAACGCCATCCTGCAAGGTCACAGTGACTACGGCTCCACGGGGCGAATAGGCAACCGCATTATCCAGCACATTGGCGAACACCTTTTCCATAAGCCGTGCGTCTCCCTCATAATGAAAATCCGGCTGGATATCCTGGCGCAGCTCCATTTCCTTATCCTCTATCCGTCCCATGACTTTGCGACAGGCTTTCTGCAGCATCCGGCTGATATCCAGGTCCGTGCGTTCCAACTTGAAATCGCTGCCGCCCATCCTGGCTGCGGATAGGATGTCTTTAACGATCCGCTCCATGTCATTGACGGTTTTCATACAGTGCCGCAGGTAAGTATCCCGGTCTTTGTATTCCCCAACCTGGTAGATCATTCCCTCCAGTTCCCCCTTGATAATGGCTATGGGCGTCTTCAGTTCATGGGAAACAGCGGTAAAGAAGTCAATCCTCTGTTTTTCCTGTTCACGCTCCCGTTCAATATCTTTCTGCAGCTGCTCGTTTGCGTCCTGAAGGCTGACAAGTGCATTGTTCAGGCGCTCCGACATCTCATTTAAGCTGTCCGCAAGAACACCGATCTCATCCCTTTGCTTTACCTCACACTTCCAGGTCATATCCAGGCTGGTCATCCGCTTTGCCACACTGCAGATATGGATCAGTGGCCTGGAGAAATATCTGGAGCAGACCAGCGCCGCAAGAACAGAAATCAGCAGGATCACCACTGCAATCAGCGGGATGAGTTTTAAAAGGATTTCATAGGACTGGGATACCGCAACAAGGGAAATATCAGCAGAAACCTGGTACGTCTGCCATCCTTCCTGAAAGGTAGCAGAACAGGTCATGGTTCTGTCTGTCTCTTCCCAATTTTCCGGATCTGCATAATTTACAGAGAACACATCGCTTCCATCCGTGTCGGTGATCCGCACCGTAGCATTATTTTTCATGGAAAATGCCAGGATCTCCTCCGAGCCTGCTTCCCAGCCACTCCGTTCCAGAGTCTCCATCAGCCTGTAGAAGTCGGAAGTTGCCTGGCTTTCCAGTTCCGTCTGGTAATTTTTCGGCAGGAAGACCATCACCACAGCATAAATGATGATACAGCAGGCCAGCAACAATGCCAGCATACTGAGAAAGGTCTTCGCCTGAATACTTTCACTGATTTTCTTTTTCAATTTTATATCCCACTCCTCTGATTGTCTCGATATAATCTACGCCCAGTTTCTTACGGATATTTTTGATATGCGTATTCACGATCTTCTGATCGCCATAATACTCATATCCCCATACGCTGTCCAGAAGACTCTCCCTGGAAAACACTTTTCCCGGATTTTCCAAAAGCAGCTTCAGGATCTCAAACTCCCGGCTGGTGAGAGATACCTCATCCGTTCCTACCAGCACCTCATAATTTTCCGTGTCCAATGTAATCTCTTTATACCGGATCACAGAGGGGTCCTCCTCAATTCCCTGTTCCGTCCGTCGCAGCACCGCTTCAATCCGGCGCAGGACAAGAGGCATGGAAAAGGGCTTGATAATATAGTCATCTGCCAGGACATCAAAGCCCTTCATCTGGCTGGCGTCATCGTCCCGTGCCGTCAGCATGATGATCGGCGTCAGGCTTTCTTTCCGCAGGATCTCGCAGACTGCAAACCCGTCAATCTTCGGCAGCATCAGATCCAGCAGCACCAGGTCCGGATTGCATCTTCGGAATATCTCAATCCCTTCCAAACCATCACCG
>DWYL01000250.1 GCA_019118685.1 Candidatus Blautia merdipullorum | reverse complement strand
CTCTCCGGTCCCGGACATGGCGGAAACTTCCTGATCGCAAATACTTATCTTGACGGAAGTTACAGCGAAGTATATCCGAATATCAGCCGTGACGAGGAAGGAATGAAAAAAATGTTCAAACAGTTCTCTTTCCCCTGCGGCGTGCCAAGCCACTGTGCGCCTGAGACACCAGGCTCCATCAACGAAGGCGGTGAGCTGGGATATTCTATCGCCCATGCCTTCGGAGCAGTTTTTGACAACCCGGATCTGATCGCCACTGTAGTTGTGGGAGACGGCGAAGCAGAAACCGGTCCTCTTGCTACTTCCTGGCATTCCAATAAGTTCCTGAATCCTGTAACAGACGGTGCGGTACTGCCGATCCTGCACCTGAACGGCTACAAGATCAGCAATCCTACCATCTTCTCCCGTATCCCTCATGAGGAGATTGAAAGCTTCTTTAAAGGCTGCGGCTGGAAGCCATATTTTGTAGAAGGCGACGATCCTATGACCATGCACAAGAAGATGGCAGAAACCATGGACACCGTCATCGAAGAGATCAAAGCCATTCAGAAGAATGCCCGTGAAAACAACAATCCGGAGCGTCCAGTCTGGCCAATGATCGTTCTGCGTACACCAAAGGGCTGGACCGGTCCCAAGGTAGTAGACGGCCAGCAGATTGAAGGTTCCTTCCGTGCACATCAGGTGCCTCTTACTATGGAATCTCCTGAGCATCTGGAACTGTTAAAAGAATGGCTGGAAAGCTACCATGCAGAAGAACTCTTTGACGAAAACGGCCGTCTGATTCCGGAACTCCAGGAATTAGCGCCTAAAGGAAATGCCCGTCTGGGAGCCAATCCTCATGCAAACGGCGGTCTGCTGCTGAAAGATCTCCGTCTGCCTGATTTCCGCACTTATGGAATCGAAGTGGATCCCGGAAAGACAAAAGCCCAGGATATGATCGAACTGGGCGGTTACATCCGTGATATCTTCAAATTAAACAAAGAAAACCACAATTTCCGTATTTTCGGACCGGACGAAAGTATGTCCAACCGTCTGTATAAAGTATTTGAAGAGGAAAACCGTGACTGGAACGCCCAGCTGCTGGATACAGACGACTGTCTGTCCAGAAACGGACGTATCATGGACGGAATGCTCAGCGAGCATATGTGTGAAGGCTGGCTGGAAGGATATCTTCTCACCGGACGCCACGGCTTCTTCGCAAGCTATGAAGCATTTATCCGTATTGTAGATTCTATGGCCGCTCAGCATGCAAAATGGCTGAAAGTCTGCAACCAGCTTTCCTGGAGACAGCCTATCGCTTCTCTGAACTTTATCCTGACCTCCAATGTATGGCAGCAGGATCACAATGGATTTACTCATCAGGATCCCGGTTTCTTAGATCACATTGCCAACAAGAAAGCAGATGTTGTCCGCATGTATCTCCCGCCGGATACTAACTGCCTCCTCTCCTGCTTTGATCACTGTATCAAGAGCAAAAACTATGTAAACGCTATTGTGGCTTCCAAACATCCAAGCTGCCAGTGGCTGTCTATGGAACAGGCTGTAAAACACTGTACCCAGGGTATCGGAATCTGGGAGTGGGCCAGCAATGACTGCGGAGAAGAGCCGGATCTGGTAATGGCCTGCTGCGGCGATACTCCTACACTGGAAACTATGGCTGCGGTAACCATTCTCCGTGACGAAATGCCGGACCTGAAGATCCGTGTAGTAAACGTGGTAGACCTGTTTAAGATGGAGTCTGATCATAAACATCCCCACGGACTCAGCGATGCAGAATATGATGCGATCTTTACAAAAGATAAACCTATCATCTTCGCATTCCATGGCTATCCTACTCTGATCCATGAGCTGACCTATGAGCGGACCAATCACAACATCTCTGTTCACGGTTACTTGGAAGAAGGAACCATTACCACACCTTTCGATATGCGTGTGCAGAATAAGATCGACCGTTTCAATCTGGTAAAAGATGCGATTATCCATCTGCCTCAGCTTGGAAATAAAGGTTCTCATCTGATCCAGAAAATGAACGACAAACTGATCGAGCACAGACAGTATATTGCAGACAACGGACAAGATCTGGAAGAAATCCGCAACTGGGAATGGCACCTTCCTGAAAAATAAAACTAATCCTATCTTTTAACTACGTAAAAGGCGCTGCCGCAAGTCATATCTCAGAAATATCTATACATTCTGGATTTTGACGAATGCGGCGGCGCCTTTTCATCTGATACAGCAGTCTTTTGGTTTTTACGAAAAAATCCCGCTGCCGGCTAAGATTATTTCATCAGGTCTTTCAGTCTTTTGTATAATTCTCTGTATTTTTCGTATCCCCGGCGGTACACTCCCTGATTTTCCCTTTGAGGAAGAAACACCTCATCCTCCAGCAAAGCAAATCTCCTGCACCCTTCCTCCACCGAAGGAAGGATAGAAGCACCTGCCCCTGCCAGGATACAGGCACCCAGGCAGGCCTGCTCCTTTACCTTGCTTACATAGACCGGTTTTTCAAAGATATCCGCCTGGATCTGAAGCCACAGCCTGGAAGAGGCTCCGCCTCCTGAGGCGATGACACTGGAAGCTTCCGCTCCCAGCTCTTCCAGGATCTCCATACAGTCTTTCAGACTGTATGTAACCCCTTCCATCACGGACCGGAGAAAATGCCCTGGTCCATGGGCCAGTGTCATGCCAAAAAACACTCCTTTTGCTCCCGGATTCATATGTGGAGTCCTTTCCCCGGAAAGATAAGGTAGATAGAGAAGCCCTTCGGACCCCGGTCCCGCAGCTCCGGCCAATTCATTAATTGTTCCGTAATCTTCTATGCCAAGTATCTTATTTTTTATCCAGTTCATAGACATACCGCTGCATAAGGTGGCGCCATATATGGTGTAAGCCCCTTTTATTGCATGGCAGAAAGTATTGGTCCGCAGTTTCCGGTCGTAGACAGGTTTTGAAAAAAATGCGGAAATCTGCCCTCCGGTACCAATATTGGAAATCATCTTTCCCGGCCGGATCACACCGTTTCCTATGCTCTGTGCCTGCTGGTCTCCGGCCCCGTAAACCACCGGGATCCCCTGGGGCAGTCCGGTCCTCTTGGAACAGTCACGGCTGATAACCCCTGCAATATCGGAAGACTCTGCCACAGGAGGAAAAATCTCTTTTGGCAGGTCAAATCTCTCTAAAAGCTCCCAGGCCCAGTCTCTTTTGGCTGTGGAAAACATCCCGGTGGCAGAGGCATCAGTAACTTCCCCTCCTATATTTCCCGTCATCTTAAAGCGGAGATAATCCTTGGGTGACAGGATTTTCTTCACCTTTGAAAAGATCTCCGGCTCATTTTCTTTTATCCACAAAAGAGAAGGAAATGCAAAGCCGCTGCTGACCCGGTTGCAGAGCAGCCGGCCCATTTCTTTCTCTGTATATATGCTGTAAATTTTCTCCATCTGTTTCTCTGCTCTCTGATCCAGCCAGATGATGGCAGGACACAGAGGCTCTCCATTTTCTCCGGCAAGAACCAAGCCGTGCATCTGGCCGGAATATCCCACTGCGGAGATTTTCTCATATTCATCCCGAAAGTGTATGTGCAGCCAGTCCAGAACTTCCAAAAGAGAATTCCACCACATCTGCGGATCCTGCTGGGCATATCCCAGCCGGGGGATATCCACTTCATAGGACTTTGCGTGTACTGCCGTCACGCCCTTTTCTGTATCCAAAAGCATTGCCTTGATGCCGGAGGTGCCAACATCAATCCCCAAAATCATTGCCATTTATCCGTCCTCCATAATATAAACTCTTTGTTTATTATAGCAATACTTATGGACAAATCCTACTCCTGTTTTTCCGTCATTTTCTGATAAAATCTCTCCTCATCGATCCGGTAACCTACAGACCGGACACTGAGGATCACATCATTCAGATCTAATCTGCGCCGGAGATTTTTTATATGGGTATCTACATTTCTGCCTCCTTCTCTTTTCCTCTGAGGCAGGATCTTATTAATTTCTTCTCTGCTCACTGCTCTTCCCATATGTTCCAGCAGAAAAAATAAAACGTCAAATTCATAGGGTCCTATTTTCAGTTCTCTGCCTTCTTCTATAAGAAGATGCTGCTTTTTCTCCATCTGCAGCTTTCCAAAACAGTATCTTCGGTTTTTCATTACATCCTCCTGAATGTTTCCGAAAAGAATCTTCTGAAATGTCTGAAAAGAAAGGCTGCAGGAAATACATATGGCTGCCAATTCTCTGTTTTTCTCCGGATACCGGATTGCTTTCTCTCTGGAAAAGAGTATGGCTCCCGGACATTCTTTTTTATATAATCTTTCCATGTCTCTTTTATAAACTTCAACCCCTTCCATATCTGTTATTGCCAGAACTGTCTTATGGGGAACTCCTGCTTTGCCTGGTCCTGTTTCCGGCGTCCAGGTCAAAAAACCTTTCAATAGTGCAAATCTCTTAATCTTTTCCCGTATTTCAGGATCTGCCGCCCCATTCATAATTGAAAGTATCTCCATATCTACTCCTCATAATTTGTATCCAGGATCACAGAATTTACAGCCTCTTTCAGATCCACGACCGACTCTCTGTCCACACAGTTGGTCTCTTCTCCGTTCAGCACAGAGATGCAGTAAGAACCATTGTACTGATAAAAGACCAGTTCTACCGTAGAATTCTCTTCTGTATTCCGATGGAACGTCAGGGCCAGTTCCTCTTTGTTGTCGCTTAATTCCGCTTCCTGATCCTCTGAGATCGTAATCTGGGAAAGCTGTTCCAGGATATCACCAAATTCCATCTCCGAATCGTTAAAGGTATAGACTGCATCTTCTTCTCCGCCGTTTTCTACCTCTACAGCGTATACATTTCCATCAAATTCAATTTCTATACTGTCCACCGTACTCCAATCCAAAAGGATCACTTCATCCGGTTTCAATTCTTCATAGGAAGCATTTACAGCAGCGTCATAAACCTCCTGGCTGATGGTATAGACAATATTGGAATCTGTAAGTTTTGCATAATAGGTATCATTAGCCGTGCCCACCTGGTAAGAGAATTCCTGCTCTTCTTCGGTTTGTTCAGCACTGTCCTCAGA
Organism: Candidatus Blautia merdipullorum; assembly: GCA_019118685.1. Lineage (GTDB taxonomy): Bacteria > Bacillota > Clostridia > Lachnospirales > Lachnospiraceae > Blautia > Blautia merdipullorum. The sequence continues at coordinate 11,114 of DWYL01000250.1, read as the reverse complement.
TGTTTCTGCTTCCTCCTCTTCTCCCTCTTCCTGGACCGGAGTGTAAACAATGGAGACTTCTGCAGCCGGTTCCTCCAGCCCATAGCTGGCAAGTTCAGAGTCTTCTGCATAGTAATCTGCACACTCCTCCCAGGAAAATTCAGATAGATCTGCAAAAGCACTTTCTGTTTTCTCATTATCCAGATTCCGGTATGCCTCATTCTCCTTCAGATAATAGGTATAAGCATCGCTGTAGCAGTAACCGCTGTTTTCTTTATACACCATATCTACCGTCTCTTCGTTGTTTATGGTCAAAGCGGAAATGCTCTCCATTTCCGGTATCTCCTCTTTCTGTACGCAGTCCAGAAGAGAATAGGCGATCTCATCTGTCAGTTCTGCGTCTGTAAGATAAACATAGTCATCTCCTATGGAAATATAGATTTCTCCGTCAGAGAAAGTCTCGTCTCCGATCTGTATCTCATAGGTCTCCTCTTCTGTCTCTACCGTAATGCTGTAAGCAGGGTCGCTAAGGCCATAAACGCTAAGGGCCTGTACTTCTTCTACCATCTTATCGGAGGTGATCTGAGACAGATTCTCTGCGATCTCATCCAGCAGTTCCTGATCCACCGCCATCTTTTCATCTGCTTCGTACTGCCATTCGCCGTCCTGCCGTACAAAGGATACTTCTTCTTCATAATTCCAGGCCAGTCGGGTAATATCTGCGCTGTCAATATCTATAATAGCAGTCTCGGTCTCTGACATTTTCTCTTCAAAGTCGATTCTGGAGACAGCTACCGTTCCTGCCGTGCAGACAGCAAGAATCCCTAAAAGTATGATCATTCTTTTCTGCCGTTTCATCTCTTTCTCCTCCTTACTGCCACAACAATTCCCGTGATCAGATAAATCCCTGGGATCACACCCATGGTCGCCACTTTGATCATGGAGGAATCTGCCGTGCTGATAGTCAGATATTCATTTGTCAGGCTCTTGGACCGGACAGAGATGCTGTCGTCTTTTTCACACATCATTTCCAGTACATTGAGTATAAAATCTTCGTTAGCATCTGAAGAATAAGAGTTATATGCCTCCTCCAGCATCATGGATGAGGCGATCCATACAAGCTGCATCTGCTGGTCGTCCTCCAGATCCTTTGTAACAAGAGCTGCCAGTGTAAGGGGACCCTGGATATCCCCTTCTTCCTGCTCGTAGGTCTCAATATCATATCCCTCATCCTTGAGGAAAGATTCTTCGGAAGACTCTAAAAGGGAGGTCACCGTCACATCTTCAGAAGCTTCCGATACATCCAGGGCTTTCGATACAGGCACCACCACCTGATAATTGTCCTCCATAAGGGGATCTGTAATATCACTGGAATTCATTTCCGGCATAAGAAGGACCGGATTGCCGTACACATAATTGTCCGTATTTTCTTCTACCACAACACCTTCCAGAACAGAGATCCCGTAATTTTCCATAACGGATTTCAGATTTGGCAGCTGTTCTTCTTCTGCGGTTCCGCTGATGATCAGCACCCTTCCTCCCCTTTCCATGAAGTCCAGCAGCATATCTCTTTCTGTTTCTGAAATATCTGTAGACGGTGCATTGACCAGAATACAGGATACTTCTTCAGGAACGGTCTCCGAATTCAGCAAAGATAAGGTCTCCGTTTCCAGATTGTCTCTCTCTAAGGCTTCCTGGAAGCTTTCTGTCAGCTCCGCTTCTCCATGGCCTTCCAGGATATGTATTACCGGAAGTTCTTCTGTGGTGCAGTAAGAGATGGCAGAGGTGATCAGGCTTTCTCCTGCAAACTCGTCTGCGCTGGAATACATAGAATAATAAGACATACTGCTTGTCTCATACATGTCCTGATAGCTGATATACCGATATTTATCTCCGCATTCTACAATCACAGAATTATTATAGATCGTCTCATCTGTATAATTATTGGTAAAATCCGGGTTCAGATCCGGGTCCTTTTTCTCCACAGTTACCCTGCTGCTGTAATCTTCATAATTGTGGAGAAGCTTCTCCACATATTCGTCCTCTTCCCCGCTTGCTACCACCCAGTAAATGGTAATATCCTCTTCCAGAGAGCTGAGCATCACCTTAGACTGGCTGGAAATGGAATAAAGCTGATTGGCTGTCAGGTCTTCCTGGACGTAGCTGTCCGGCAGGAAACTCAGGGCAATATTTACGGTCACCAGGATGGCAAGGACAACCACCGTCAGGAAAAAACTGTAGCTTCCCATCTTGCTGGAGCGGGTTCCAAACTGCTCCCTGGTGTTTTTTATGTAATCTTTTATCGGGATTTTCATTAGTTATATCTCCTTTTCTCAAGTGACTGAACGGTTAAGAACAGAAAAAATACGATCACGCTGATAAAATACACTACATGGGTGTAATCAAAGATACCGTCCACAAATTCATAAAATCTTTCATAAACAGAAATATTCTCCAAAATTTTCGGAAAAAGTCCCTCAAACCATTCACTCTTATACACATACAAAGCCACTGCGGCTGCCATAGACAATCCTCCGAAAATTTTAGACAGCAAAGGATTACCGGTCATATTTTTGATCAGCAGAGCAATGATCAGCTCCAGGATCAGGATAGCCACAAGAGAGCCGTAGGCAGAAGATGCCACATACTCAGCCAGGGTAACCATATAATAATTCAGCAGCATGGCGGCAAAGCAGATTCCTGCCGCCATGGCCTGAGATTCTGTGACAGAGGAAATGAAAATCCCTATGGAAAGCAAGGCTGCCCCTGTCATAATGTAGGCAAAAAGAGAGCCATAGGCAGTAGGAAGATAGAGATTCCCATAATTCTGAAGAATCAGAGGATAAGCGATCACAATACACATAGGGATTACCGAGGTGAGAAATACTGCCAGAAATTTTCCCACTACAATCTGGGTTGTTGTGATAGGCAGTGCGTATAAAAGCTGATCGGTCTTCTGCTTTTTTTCTTCTGCAATGATCCGCATGGTGATAATGGGAATCATCAGGATAAAGGCAAAGGATGCACCTGCCAGGGCATATTCAAAATTTGCATAAGCAGCACTCAGGTTATAATACATCATATAAACTGCTACAAAAAACAAGGAAAAAGCCCCATACACATAAGCGGTCAGACCTGAAAAAAGCAGTCTGATCTCATGGAAAAATACAGCGGTCATAATGACTCCTCCTCTCTGGTCTGTTCCGTTTTCTCTTCTTCTGCAATATTATTTTCTGAAATATCTTCCGGCTCCTCCGGTTCTTCCCTGGAATCTTCCCGAGACCTGTCCTCCTCAGGATTTGTCAGCTCGATAAAGATATCTTCCAGATTTGCCTTTACAATATCCAGCTTTAAAATAGCTTTCTTGATTTCCGCAAATTTTAAGGAAAGCACCCTGCGGACGGCAAACTCTTCCTGGGGAGTGGTATAGATCAGCACCTGCAGCGTCCCGTCTTCCTGAAAGATATACTCTGTCTCTTCAATTCCTTCCACAGCCTCCAGCACCTTGTGGCTTTCTTCTTCAGAAGCATCCGTAAGGATTTCGATAGAAGTTTTCGGCGCCATCATTTTTTCCAGATTCTCTGCGGTATCATAAGCAATCAGTTTCCCCTTTGATATGATCAGAATCTCATCGCACATATGCTGGACTTCAGACAAAATATGGCTGCTTAATATGACGGTATGTTTTTGCCCCAGTGATTTAATCAGATCCCGGATCTCAATAACCTGGATGGGATCCAGACCTACGGTAGGTTCGTCCAGAATGATCACCTTGGGATTGCCCAGAAGGGTCTGGGCGATTCCTACCCTCTGCCGATAGCCTTTGGAAAGGTTTTTGATCAGCCGGTCCGCTACCTCTGTGATCTGCGTCTCTTCCATAACCTTTTCAATTTCGTCCTTTATAGATCCTCTTGGGATTTTCTTCGCCTGGGACACAAATCTAAGATATTCCCTGGGGGTTTCCTCCAGATAAAGGGGAGGCTGTTCCGGCAGATAGCCGATCAGCTTTTTGGCCTCTATGGGCTGTTCAAAGATATCATACTCTCCTATGGAAACACTGCCGGAAGTAGCCGACAGACAGCCTGTCATGATATTCATAGTCGTGGATTTTCCCGCCCCGTTAGGTCCCAGAAAACCACAGACAGTACCTTCTTTAATGGAAAAAGAAATATGGTCCACCGCTCTGTGATTTCCGTAATACTTTGTCAGATTTTTTACTTCAATCATCCCTCTATTGTCCTTTCTGCGCAATTTGTACTGTGTCCATCTTATCTGCTCTCTGTGTTCTTTCATTGGAGTTTTTGTGTTTCTTTTATAAAAATTTTATAAATTAAAACAGTCCGTTGCCCGGCAAATGCCTGCCCGTGCAAGCACGGCAGTCCCTTGCCGGGCGTATCGCACAAAAAAAGCGCTGCCTGGCAGCCTTTGGGCTGTCTGACAACGCCTCGTTTTCATATTTTTCAAATATGTTCTTTTAAAAAGTCCAGGACGATCCCCAGGATCCGGTCATTGTCGAATCCCAGGCTTCCGTGGCTGCCGTCCTGTATTTTATAAAAAGTCACCTCTTTTCCCAGCTTTCGCATATAATAATAAAGCTGGCAGCTCTGGTTGAAAGGCACCAGCATGTCTCTTCCCCCATGAATGAGGAGAAGAGGGGGAGTCTCCTTTTCTTCTGATAAATAGTTCATCGGTATGGTAAGATCCGCAAGTTCCGGGTGTTCCAGAACATTTTTTCCTCCGATCTCATACCCCTCCGGACTGTCCGGATGGTAATGATTCTGAGAGCTTTCATAATAATTCATCAGAGAAAAAACCGTAGGGCCATACAGGTCGATGATACAGTTTACTTTGGCAGAATATTCTCCATACAGCCGGGTATCCGGTCCCTCATCCCCGGTAAATCCTGCCATCAGAGCGGTATGACCTCCGGAAGAATCCCCGGCTATGGCCATATGATCCACATCAATATGATATTCTTCACAGTGTTTCTTTAAAAATCTTACAGCAGTCTTGGCGTCCTGCATCTGTGCGGGAAAAGGAGCGATTTCCGAAGGACGGTATTCCACAATGGCTACCACATAGCCATGCTCTGCCATACGGATATGCCTGGAAATGTGGTCCCACAGCCATTGTTTATGGAAGGCAGACCCCTGGATATAGACTATACAGGGCCACTTTCTTTCCTTCTTCTTCTCTTCCACCGGGACGCCGGCATGAACCACAGGCTCCAGAATATGCATCTTCAGTGTGCAGTGTACCGGATCTGCGTACCAGTCTTCCGGCTCTCTTTTGGCATATACAACATCCGTATGGAAATCCACCTGGCATCCCCATTCATCTTTTAGATCTTCCAGCACAATACAGCCTTCCGGCACTTCCTCTGACCTGGGAAAAGCTGCAGGATCCGATGTGGGAACAGGTTCCTGAAGTTTTCTTTCTTCCATAATAGGTTTTGGATCAAACATGGGACTCCCTCCTTATAAAACAGTATTTTCTTCTATTGTAACAATGTCTTTTGAAAAATTTCAAGTGCTGCCGATGTGAATATCCACCACCAAATCCAGTTCTATCTGCTCTCCGTTCTCCATAATAAGTTTTCCGCTGTCTGTATCTGTCTTCCGGATCTTCCCCCGGATCCGATGGTAGGAGCCTCCTGCTTTCTTCCCGTCAGGTACAAAATAAGTAACGGTGACCACCGGTTTCTCCCCCGGAAGGGAGACTGCCATCTGAAGCTTATAATCCAGTGCCTGCTTTTCGTCTTCCGTCAGCTCCGGCTTTCTGTCCGTCTGCCTGGCGGTCTCTTTTATCACCTCTCCGTATCCGGTCAGTGCGGCAAAAGGTGCAAACTGGGCCGCCCGGTCTGACAGGGGCATAGGAGGGTGGACCGCAGACACATGATGAGGAAGATTTATAATATCTTCGTAAGTCCTCTCCTTATCCTGTTCCTTCATGCTTTGTGACCTCCGATCTGTCCGTTTCTGTCTCTGGCCGTTGCTCCCTCTTCCAGGTTCATCCCCCGCAGTACTGCATTTTTGCCGAATTTTTTCTTGATCTCCAGCACAGCCTTCTGCATCTTACGCTCCCTCTCCAGCTTAGCAGCCTCTTTCTCCTGTTCTTTTTGGACAGCGGCGTAATCCGTAAAAAGATCCAGCTGGTGAAACTCCGTTTTTTCCTGTGCCTGGGATTCCGGGATCACATGTTCCGCCGACATATTGATACGGCGTACCAGCAGATTCTTATCCACAATTCTGTCAAAAAGTTCCGTAACTCCCTGGAGGATCTGTCCGGAAGAAGAGGTGTACCCGTCTAAATTCATGGTACCGTGGGCGTGTTTGGGAATTTTTCTCCCGTACATATCCGTAGTAATCTCGCCCCGGTACTGCTTCTGCCGTTCAGGGTCTTTCAGATTATCGATATCATACCCTACTGTCAGCACGATCTGGTTGGTGACCAGCCCCTTATCCAACAGATCCAGTGCCAGCATATCCGCCATTTCCCGGGCCGCCAGCCTGGCCTTTCCAAAAGGATAAGGACATTGGAGCACCTGGCCGGATCCCACACTGCTGCTCTGAGGCTTGTAAGCCTTGATATCCTGAATAGTACATGGTTCCCATCCCCAGGCATGATCGATAAGAAGCTCTGCATTGACCCCGAAGAGGTCATACAAAAGGTCTTCGCTGTAATAGTCCCCTGGCTTTCCAAGAGAGCACCGGGCAATATCTCCCATACTATACAGACCATGATCCTCCAGCTTTTTGGCATAGCCTCTTCCCACCCGCCAGAAATCCGTCAGGGGCCTGTGAGACCATAGAAGTCTTCGATAGGACATCTCATCCAGCTGGGCGATCCGCACTCCATTTTCATCTGCCGGAATATGCTTGGCCACAATGTCCATGGCAATTTTGCAGAGATACAGGTTGGTGCCGATACCTGCCGCAGCTGTGATACCGATGGTCTGCAGCACATCCAGGATCATCTTCCTTGCCAGTTCTCCGGCATTGGTCTTATAGGTCTCCAGATAATCGGTAACGTCCATAAATACTTCATCAATGGAATAAACATGGATATCTTCCGGAGCAATATATTTCAGATAGATCTGATAGATTTTCCCGCTGATCTCCATATATTTGGCCATCCTGGGAGGAGCCGTTATATAATCCACCTCCAGAGAGGGATCTTGCTGAAGCTCCGGGGCCTGACAGGAAGACCCGGTAAACTTATGCCCCGGGGCAGCCTGCCGCCGCCTGGCATTGACCTCCCTGACCTTCTGCACCACCTGAAAAAGCCGTGCTCTCCCTGGTATCCCATAGGCTTTCAGGGATGGAGACACTGCAAGACAGATGGTCTTCTCTGTCCGGCTTTTGTCCGCCACTACCAGATTGGTGGTCATGGGATCCAATCCCCGGTCTATACATTCTACAGAAGCATAGAACGACTTCAGATCAATAGCAATGTAAGTTCTCTCTGACATTTTCCAGGCCTCCTTGTATTATCCTCATATTAAGCATAGCACAAAAACCAAAATCGAACAAGTGTTCTTTTTATTTTAATTCAGTTTTTCTGTGCCCGATCTGAGCCGTCCTGGCCACAGGAATTTTGCCTTCTGTATACTCCATCACCAGTTCTTCTATAGAGGGTCGGCAGCTGTTTTCCTCCATACTGAGAAAGGTTCCCAGAAGAATTCCACGGATCTGTTCAAAGACTCCTATCTGTCTGAGCTGGGCCAGGCAGGAAGCCATTTGGGCAGCCTCTCCCCCTGATGCCTCAAGAAGCAGGATCTTATCTTCCATAGCCGGCCAGAACTTTGTCCCTGCCAGTTTCAAAAAGCAGCGCATATTTCCTCCCAGTATCCTGCCTTCCATACTGTTTTTATTAATAAATTGATAAGAAAACTCCAGCAAATCTGTTTTCCTTCCAAAAATCAGATCCTGAAATGCCCTTTCCTGCCAGAGCTCCTGGCCGCTTGCACCTTCCTCCTTGTATTTTTCTCTTTCCTCGCAGAGCAGGTGTCTCGCCTGATAGAGTACAGAAGGTTGTCCTGTCTCTGAATAAATGGCATTTAAGATCGTTGTCAGATCGCTGTATCCCCAAAAAACAGTCCGGCTCTCTCGGATCAGGTCAAAATCCAGATATGGCAGGATCCCATTGGCTGCATCTCCGCCGGAGATATCAAAGATCATGCCTACCTCCGGATCTTTATAAAAGCTCATCAGCTGCTGGGCACGCTCTTTGGGAGATCCTCCAAAAGGTGTTCCGTCACGCTGGTAAAGACAAGTGGAAACCACAGTTTCTAACCCGATCTTTCTCAAAAACCTGACCAGCCTCTCTACCTGGACGCGGCGGCTGACAGGGAACCCGTTGGAACAAGCGGCAATCGCCGCTTTTTTCTTAAGAAACATTCCTTCACACCCGGAAAAGATGTCCGGACTTCTATATATTGAACCATCCATTTTCTGTCTCCTCTCCTTTTCATATGCATCTGGAGCTTCGCTAAAGGAAATAGGGCATTACCCCAGCCACAGGATCCTGACCTCTGGACTGCCTGGGTTCCATGTGCTGGAAAGCATTGGTTCCATTGCCTCTTCATAGGTAAGTCCGTCTTCCTCGGCAAGTATCTCAGCGATCCCTGCGTATTCTGCATTAGGCAGCATTCCTGCAGTATAATATCTATAGGGATAGACAGAACCGTCTCCTGTATCCCATCCCTCTTCCGTCCACTGAGGCTCCAGCCATTTTCCATTATTCTCCATTGCTCCGGTCTTTTCCCAAAGACTCTGAAAATCTTCGGCATTTTTCATGTTTTCTTTAATACCATAGATTTCTGTTCGATCTTCGGCCGTCTCAAGGTCCATTTTCCAGCGGTACGTTTCCTTTCCGTTTTCTGCCGGATGGTTCCATTCAATCTGGCCGGCATTCTCAATAAGAGCCAGAAGAAGAACTGCTTTTTTCTCCATCTTCAGGTTCCATCTGGCCGTATCTTCCGGTTCATCCTGGAAAATCAAAGTAAGGGTATAAGGCTTTGCGTCTATCTGTAGTTCTATTGAAAAATCCCCCAATTCTTCCATACGGAGAACATTCAAAAGTTTCATAACTCCAGGGGCGTCCCCGATATAAGAAATTTTGCTTGCAAAAATCTTCCGCGTTTCCAGAGAAATCCGGCACTCTTCTTCCAGCTCTGCCACAGATTTTTCAGAAACTGCCATACGGTAAAGAAGTTCCTGGCTGTTAGCCTTTTCTTTTTTTCTATTCCAATAAAATCCGTTTCCCGGGTCATCAAGATCCTCACAGGAAAAAGAATACAGTCCTCCGCTCCCATCGTTATTACCGTATCCCACATGATATGCCGCCAGCACCAGATCCTGCTCTGGCAGAAGTTCCTGAAATTTTTCATATTCCTCTACACGGAAATTGGCTCCTAAGCCTCCGCAGCTATAGGAATCTCCTGTCATCTGATAGGTATCTGAAATCTTCTTTCTCTCTCCTCCGCTCTCTCCCTCAAAATACAGATCTGATGACATCTCCCACCTGTTTTCTTTTGAGAAATCATAAGTCCACTCTGCTGTGAAACGGCCTGTGTCCGGAAACTCATCCTCCCGGTCGCCGACCCTTCGCACATCCAACAGTTCATAGTCTTCCAGTTCTCCTTCCCTACATAATTCACGGTAAAAGGCAACGGTCTTCGTACCAGGATCCAAAATATAACCCATCCCTTGTGACTGGCTGGAAAAATTTCCCTCCTTTGTTCCATATTGAAGGAACCCTCTGTACCGCAGGCCCGGGGTGCCCCCTAGTCCATTGGTCACTAAAACGGCTACTGCTGCAATACAGATCCCCGCTGCCACGATGCCCGCCCAAGGTTTCATTTTCTGAAAGCGGAGAACGTTCTTTATCCTTTTGCCCACTGAAGATTCTCCAAAAGCCAGTGTTCCCGGCAGTTTACGTTTCTCAACAGAAAAACTGAGGAGACATTCTCCATAGTCGGCTTTCCCTCTGTCTCCCAACTTTTTCATAACCGCCTCATCACAGCTCATTTCCATATCTTCCGTCATAAAATAAAAGGCAGCCCAGACCAGGGGATGAAACCAGTATACTGCCAGAAGAAGGACCGCCAAAACCTTTACCACATGATCGCCCCGATGGATATGATAACGTTCATGGAGAAGGACCATTTCTCGCTGTGGCTGTGTAAGCCGGAAAGGCAGATAGATCCGGGGCCTGAAAATTCCCATAACAAAAGGGGTGTCCCCGCCGTCCCATTCATAAACATTTATCTCTGTATTGATAGCCTGTCTGACAGATTTTTTAATTTTTATCCAGCAGAAAAGATGATAAAAAAGGGAAAGAAACATCCCTGAAATCCAGATCAGAGAAAGCCCGGACAGCCATAAATTCTCCCGGGTGTATTCCTGCACTTCCTGTCCGCCGGAATTTTCTCTTTCCGTATCTGCCGAAGCACCTGTATTTTGCCGGCTCTCCTGTCCGGTTTTCTCCATACTTTCCCCCTGATCTTCTGGATATACAGAGTTCTCTTCCCTGGGTTCCGAAACCCTTTGAACATCGGATGCAGTCTCAGCCGCCTGACCATTCCCCTCAGGCACGTACCAGGTTAATGTCTGCCCCTTCATATCTGCAGATCTGAATATCTCCAGATTAAACAGACTGATCCCGCTGTAAGGCGCCCAGGGACAGAGCAGCCGGAAAGCTGCGGCCAGCCACAGGGCATACAGATATTTCCGGGGTGCTTTCTTCAGCAGAATACGCAGAGCCAGGATTGCCAGGATCGTGATTCCGCCGGTAACCGACATATTCAGAACCGCTGTAAATAAATCTCTAAGCCACCCCATAGTCACCCCTCCCTGTGAGCGTCGATCAGCCTTTTCAGTTTTTTCGCCTCCTCTTCCGAAATCTTCTTATTTCCTAAAAATGCAGCTAAAAACTTTGGAAGAGAGCCGCCGAAAGTACGCTTTACAAAATACTCCGATTCTACTGCCTGACATTCATCTTTTGACACAAGAGGTGTGACTACTGAATCTTTATTCTCCAGAAAGCCTCCCTCTGCGAGCTTCCGGATCACAGTATAAGTAGTGGATTTTTTCCAGTCAAAACGCTCCTTTGCAAGGCGCACCAGTTCTCCG
>DWYL01000249.1 GCA_019118685.1 Candidatus Blautia merdipullorum | reverse complement strand
ACCCCGGTGATCATCAAATATCCTTTCTGGCAGATGACGGCAAAGAATCCCAGGGCAGTTTATGCCTGCGTAAATTACGGGGATGCGGCAGCACCCAGGGAGATCGAAAAACAGGCGGTCTGTATTGACGGGGACATTGGAGAGGTATTAAAAAAATTAAGCGGTAAGCGGGCATTACTTTGAAAATTATGTCAATGAGACAGATCCTTCTTTTCAGGTGTCAGACCGACTCCGTCCAGCCCATGGAGGATCAGTTTAGTAGTCAGATGGACCATTTCTTCCATAGGAGTCTTCTGACTGTTTGCTTCCCACTGTCGGAAGATCACACCAAGACAAACAGAAAAATAAGTAAGGATAAGGCTGCTTTCAAAAGAGCCGTATTGTGCAAGATGGTCATATTTTTGAAATAACTGATCAAGAATCAGGTCAGAGGGCCCCTTCTTTTCAGGAAAATCACCTTTGGTAGCCAGGATTTTTCTGTCTGTCCAGTCCAGAGAAGCCATGATCTCAAAGCTTTTTTGGATAATGATCTCCACATCATTTGGAAACTTTGTTTCCGAGATCATCTGAACTGTGGGTTCCATGATCTCAAGCTGAAGAATAGCCAGGAGATGATCCAGAGAAGAGTAGTGGAGATAAAAGGTTTTTCGGTTGATCTGGGCTCTCTGAGTCAGCTCTTTAATGGAAATTTTCGAATAATCCATTTCACAGATCATTTTACGAAAGGTTTCACGTATCAGATTTTCATTTTTTATATAGCGCAGATCCTGCTTAGGCTGCTGTTTCATTTTATTTTCGCTCCTTTTACACCACAATTTTTAAAAAATGTATAATAAACCACAATAATTAATCAATGTTTATTGTTGTAAAGACTTTTTTTCATTATAATACTATAATGATGAACAATCAACAGAGGTCTATTGCTATATTTGTGAGAATTAGTCAACAAATGTGGCTTAGAACATGGAATAGGAGGAATCAAAATGAAATATCGATATATTACTATTGAGAGAGAATATGGAAGCGGTGGAACTCAGATTGGAAAGAAGTTGGGGGAGGTCTGCAACGTCCCTTGTTACGGACGGGAGATCCTGGAAACTGTGGCAAAAAAAAGAGGAATTTCTACAGAACGTATTGATCAGTATGAAGAAAAGGCTACAGGCAGTCTGATCTATTCTCTGTTTCTCATGAACAGAGTGCAGTCAGGAGATGCCAATATGCTGCCAGAGGAAGGGAAGGTCTTTTTGGATGAACAGATGGAGATCCGGAGGCTGGCTCAGAACGGTCCGGGAATTTTTATGGGCCACTGCGCTGCATACGCTCTGAAGAACCAGAGGGGAGTAGCGAAGGTATTCATTTACTGCAGCAATGAAGAAGATGTAAAAAAACGGATCGTGGAAGAATATGGAATAGCTCCCCAGAATGTAGAAGCTACCAGAAAATATTATAATAAAAAGAGATCCGCTTATTTCCGGGCAAATACCGGAAGGGTCTGGGACGACAAGAAAAACTATGACATTGTCCTTGATTCAGGTACTCTTGGAATCGAAGGCTGTGTGAAAGCGATGAAAGGACTTTTTGAAGAATAAGTAAGAAGAGAAAGAAAAAAGAAGCAGTCGCATTAATGCGGCTGCTTCTTTTCGCTGGTGCGCCATAAGCCCGGCAAGCGGATTATTATGGAGTCTGGCTTTTCAGAAAATTCAGGGATCCTGCAGGATTTCCGGTGCCTTTTTCCAGAAGAGAAATCAGAGCGCTGATGGTATTTTCAATCTCCTCCCGGGAGGAAGGAAGCAGGGTGTTGTCCATTTTTACCGTAAGTACGATCAAAACAATCTCTGCCAGAGATTCAGGATCTTCAAAGTGGATTTCACCTCCCTGGATCCCCTGGCGGATGATCTCGGCCAGCACAGGCTTTAATTCTGTAATGATGTGATTCACATATTTCTGATGAATGTAGATCCTGGTTTGTGTGCTGGAATCACTATGATCCTGGGATTTCAGAAACTCTGAGGAAGAGTTCCGGCAGGCCTGAAAGATCATGGCCATTCTGGTAAAGGGAGGGATTTCTGTCTGATAGGCCAGAGACTTTGCGGTCTGAAGAGGCTTCTCATAATTGCGTTCTACCAGGGCCTGGAGGATTGCGTCCTTAGAGGGAAAGTAATAATAGATGCTCCCTTTCCCGATGCCGGCGGTATGGGCGATTTCGCTGACAGAAATACTCTGCAGTTCCTGATTGGCCAGAAGTTCCTGGAGAGCGTCCAGGATTTGGTTGTATTTCAACGGATTTGGCATAATCATCACCTCTCTATTTTAGATGTGAGAACAATAGCTTATCACTTACTATAACACAGATAGAGGAAAAGAACAAACAATAAAAACCAACAAAAAAACAGGAAAAATTTAAAAATATTTTGAACAGAACCATGATTGACCGCTGGCCGAAAAAATGGTAATCTAACATAAAAAGAAAGACGACCAACGGTCGAAAAGGGCTGAAAACGGTCGAAAAGGAGGATACTATGACCTACGCAGATATGTTTTCAAAGGTAAAAGGAATGCTGATGGACGCAGATGTCAGCGATATTCAGGAACATCTGGCATATCAGTTTAACATTACAGGAGAAGCGGAAGGAATTTTCTATGCCGAGGTAAAGGAAGGCAAGCTGTATGTGGAGCCTTATGAGTATTTTGACAGAGACGCTATGTTTACCTGTTCCGCAGAAACTTTGTTTAAGATCGCAGATGGAAAGGCCGATCCTATCCTTGCGGTAACTCTGGGAAAATTAAAAGTGGAAGGCAATATTGACAAAGCCTTAAAACTGAAAGATCTGATCAACAGCAAAAAGAAGAACAGCAAAAAATAATTGAGTAACTGAAAACAGGATGTTCAGAAAAGCAGGTGAAGAAAATGGGTAATTTACTGAAAGGAGCAGCAGGACTTCTGGGAGTTTTGGCGGCGGCAGAAGCAGCCGGCACCGCATATTTTTACAGAAGGACCATGAAACGCTATAATGCCAAGACAGAACGTACCATGAAGATGTCCGGCGTGGACTGGGAACAATATTTTCCCATTATGCACAAGAGAAGCGCCTGGATGATGGAACAGCCTCATCAAGAGGTATGGATCCGTTCCAGAGACGGCCTGAAACTCCACGGCACCTATTTCAAAGGTGATGGAGGGACAAAGGCAGTCATCTGTTTCCATGGCTATACCAGCAAAGGTTTGAATGACTACGGCAGTCTTTCCTATTATTATCTGAAACATGGATTCCGGATGCTGCTGATTGACGAGAGGGCTCACGGAGAAAGTGAGGGAACATATATTGGCTTTGGTACCATGGATCGGTATGACGGAATGGAGTGGATTAAATGGATGATCCAGGAGATCGGCCAGGACGCCCAGATCCTTCTTCATGGAAATTCTATGGGAGGCGCTACTGTCTGCATGATGGGAGGAATGGAACTTCCGTCCCAGGTGAAGGGAATTGTCTCTGACTGTGCATTTACCTCTGCAAAGGATGTATTTACCCATGTACTGCACAGCATGTATCATCTTCCGGCTTTTCCCATGATCCAGATCGCAGATAAGCTGAATAAGAAAAATGCCGGGTACGGCCTGGATGAGTGTAATGCCGCCAGGGAAGTGCGCAGGGCAAAAACGCCGTTCCTTTTTATCCACGGAGAAAAAGATGTTTTTGTTCCCTGCTGGATGTGTGAGGAAATCTACAAAAACTGCGCAGCGCCGAAGACGAAACTGATTGTAAAAGATGCAGGCCACGGAGAGAGCTATTATAAGGATACGGCAGCATATGAAAAGGCCCTTGATTCATTTATCGGAGGAATAATGAAATGATGAGAACAAGAAAAGGACACAAAGTATACCCGTTGACTGTAGCACAGAAATTCCATCTGTACTACCTGCCTTTCTGCCCCAGTGCAGCAGTGCTGAATATCGGTACCAGCGTAACTATTGAAATCGAGATCGACTGGGACCTTCTGGCAAGCTCCATTAATAAGGCTTATGCAAGAAGCGAAGGCATGCGGATCCGTTTTGCAAAAGATAAAGAGGGAAACTGGTATCAGTATGTGGCAGACCCGGAAGAGATGAAGATTGAGTTTGTAGATTTCTCTAAAGGGACCATGGAAGAGGCTGAATCCACCATGCAGCAGTGGACTACAGTGCCTTTTAAGATGGAAGATTCCCAGATGAGCCGGATCGTTATGATCCAGATGCCCGACGGATTTAATGGAATCTATTTCCTGGTACATCATATGATCGCAGACGCCCAGTCTCTGATCTGCTTTATGAAAGATATTATTGAACTCTATTGTAATGAGAAATATGAAGGAGTTCCTTATCCGAAGGATATGGCTTCCTATATCGACCAGCTTAAGAAAGATCTTGCCTATGAAGCGGGAAGCAAGGCACAGTTAAGAGATATAGAATTTTTCCAGAGAGAGATAGAAAAAGGAGAGCCTATTTACAACGGCATCCATGGGACAGACAAGCTGGAGGCTGCCCGGGCCATGTTTAAGAACCCGAAACTGCGCACTGCATTTAACGCTTCTGACGATACAAAGTCTGCCCTGGATATCTTCCATCTGGAAGCAGATCCTACCAAGAGACTTATGGATTTCTGTGAGAAATATCATGTGTCTCTGGCGTGCCTGCTCCTTATGGGACTGCGTACATATTTCCAGAAGATGAACGGATTTGAAGATGTGTCTATCAATAATGCCATTGCAAGAAGGGCGACTTTGAAAGAGAAGAAAGCCGGCGGCACAAGGATCCATTCCTTCCCTATCCGGACTGTCTTTTCAGAGGATATGAAATTCATTGACGGTGTTTATGCTATCAGGGATAAACAAAATGAGATTTTCCGCCATGCAAATTATGATCCTACGGCATACTTTGCTTACCGCTCCAAAATCTATCCCCAGCCCCATGCAGGCCTGACCTATGAACCAATCTCCCTTACTTATCAGCCGATGACCCTTCAGGAAAACGGCCTTACAGAGCTGGGGGATATCCGCTATAAGACAAAATGGTATCCCAATGGAACCTGCCCTCAGGGAATGTATCTGACGGTTATGCACCGTCCGGAGGACAATGGACTGGACTTTAACTTTGAGCACCAGATCAAGGCAGTATCCAGAGATGAACTGGAATATCTCTATTATTATCTGTGCAAGATCATGTTCAAAGGAACAGAGAACCCGGATCTGACCATCGGTGAGATCATCAAGCTGATATAAAATAAATTGAGAAGGAGAAAAGATTATGTTTGAAAAATTAGTTGATATTATCTGCAGTTATGTAGAAGTGGAAAAAGATAACATCCGTCCGGAATCCCGGTTCATGGAGGATCTGGGATTTACTTCCTATGATTTTATGAGCATGCTGGGAGAAATTGAGGATGAGTTTGATGTAGAGATCGAGCAGACAGAGGCTATGAATATCCGTACAGTACAGGAAGCTGCAGATTATCTTGAAAAGCTTACTGCTGGGAATTGATTCTGAAGCAGAGAAAGGATGGGAAATATATGCTTTGCAGTACGGTTCGCCAGATTCTGGTCAATACGGAGGAAAAATATGGACCGGAAGATGCTATTCGTTATAAAGTAAGTAAAAACGAAAT
>DWYL01000248.1 GCA_019118685.1 Candidatus Blautia merdipullorum | reverse complement strand
CCTAAAATTTGGATCCCATCGCATGAAAAAATAATCTTTTCTGTATAAATATTCTCACTATATAGGTACTCTCTCAATACCCAATATTCATCATATGCACTTGATATAATCACAAAGCTGGTAAAGCGTGCAGCAATATATCCGCCCCCCAATAGGAGTAATAGCACTCCAACAAAATACTCTCTATCCCAAGCACCCGTACGCATGGCATCTATCCAATTAAAAAGGCATCCTAAAAGGAAATAAATCAATGCGGTCAAAAATACTCCTCTTTCTCTACGGCGATATATTTTATAATTTTTGTGTTCCTCATGAAACACATTAAGGTATAAATCTTTTTTCTCCTCCAACGTTACCTGATATTCTTCAGCCATATATATCCACTCCTTCCGTACTTTACTTTTACAGTTTTGCCCGCTTATCTTCCATTTTTTATTTAATATAATGCTGTATCCTTTTTAATGATTTAATGCTTGTTATATCTGAATACTATAAAAGGCCTGAGAAAAAGTATAAATCCATTTTTCCTCAGGCCCTTTTTCTTTCTACCGTCTTTTTTTCCTTTTTCTTCTTTTTCCCATATTTTTTTCTGCCGCTGCGGCCACTTCTCTCCTGGACTGCTGGCAGTTCCGGATACGTTCATCCAGTTTTTTATAACGTTCCTCCTCTGAATCCTGTTCTTTCAGCCTTTGTTTTACAAGTCTGCTGACAATTTCCATAAATTCCGGAGGGATTTTTTCCTGTTTTTTCTTTTTCAGAGGCGCTTCCGGCTTTTTCCCCTTCTCTGCCGGTTCCCCTTTAGAAAGGTCTTCGTTTTTATAAAAAAAGGGCGTCAGTTCTCCAATCTCCTTCAGAGAATACCCCCTTTTCTTCAGTTCCTTTATACTCAGAAATACCTGAATATCCCATCGGGTGTAGTATCTGTGTCCCATTTCATTTCTCTTAATAGGCAGCAGCAGCTCTTCTTCCCAATACCGGAGTACATGAGACTGGATCCCTAAAAATTTCACTGCCTGAGAAACTGAATAAATGGTCTCCTCCATATACTGACCCCTTTCACATTTCCTCTCCAACCATTATAGCAGACCTGTCCTAAAATGCAAGAAAATATGTTCGACAAAAACCGTTGACAAGTCCTATACAGAATGTTACACTAAAAAAACCAGGGAGCCCTGAAGGGCTGAGAGGAAGCGACTGAGACTTCGACCTGTATTACCTGATTTGGGTCATGCCAACGTAGGGAGTGTTTATATATCATACCATAACTCTATAATTCATGGATCGATCATATATCCGCGCCCTCTGTGGCGCGGATTTTTTTCAGATGGAGGATAATGTATGAGTTACACAACGCAGATGAACGCTGCCCGCCAGGGGATCATCACCCCTGAAATGGAAGCAGTGGCAAAAAAAGAGCAGATATCAGCAGAAGAACTTCGGGAGCTTATGGCCCAGGGAAAAGCCGTTATTCCGGCTAATAAGCTGCACACCTGTCTGGAGCCCAACGGAATCGGCTCTATGCTGAAAACAAAAATCAACGTAAACCTTGGGACATCCAGAGACTGGAAAGATCTGGATATGGAATTAGAAAAAGTAAATGACGCCGTGAAAATGGGCGCTGAATCCATTATGGACCTCAGTTCTTTTGGAGACACTCAGAAATTCCGGAGAAAACTGACTTCCCAGTGTCCTGCCATTATAGGGACCGTGCCTATCTACGACGCTGTGGTCTATTATCACAAACCCTTAAAAGAAATCACTTCTCAAGAGTGGATCGATATTGTAGAAATGCACGCCAAAGATGGAGTCGATTTTATGACCATCCATGTAGGCATCAACAAGGCTACGGCAGGGCGCTTCAAAAAGAACAAGCGGCTCACAAATATTGTTTCCAGAGGCGGCTCTATCATTTTTGCCTGGATGGAAATGACAGGAGAAGAAAATCCCTTCTATGAACACTTTGATCATATTCTGGAAATCTGCCAGCAATACGACGTGACCTTAAGCCTTGGAGACGCCTGCAGACCTGGATGTATCGCCGATGCAGGAGACATTTCTCAGATTGAAGAGCTGGTCACACTGGGGGAACTGACAAAACAGGCCTGGGAAAAGGATGTACAGGTCATTATCGAAGGCCCCGGCCATATGGCTTTGAATCAGATCGAGGCAAATATGAAGATCCAGCAGACTCTTTGTCAGGGAGCGCCTTTCTATGTGCTGGGTCCTCTGGTAACGGATATCGCCCCGGGATATGACCACATCACTGCAGCCATCGGCGGCGCTATCGCTGCGGCCAACGGCGCTTCTTTCCTTTGCTATGTAACTCCTGCAGAACATCTCCGCCTGCCTGATGTAGACGACGTAAAAGAAGGGATCATCGCTTCCAAGATCGCCGCTCATGCTGCAGACATCGCAAAAGGCATTAAAGGCGCCGCTGACTGGGACCGTCAGATGAGCACAGCCAGAAAAAATCTGGACTGGGAAGAAATGTTCCGCTTAGCCATTGATCCCGAAAAGGCAAGACGATACAGAGCACAGGCCAAGCCCGAAAAAGAAGACACCTGCAGTATGTGCGGAAACTTCTGCGCTGTTAAAAATATGAACCGGATCTTAGAAGGAGAGATCGTAAGTATCTACGATGAGTGATAAATAAGGATTTCCCTTATGATAAAGAGGCTTTCCAGATAAACGCCCGCCCAGGGATTTATCTGAAAAGCCTCTTGTTATTTTTTCATATTCACAAACTTGGTATAATTTGGCATCCATACCAGATTTACCGTTCCGATAGGGCCGTTCCTTTGTTTTGCAATGATGATCTCCGCAATATTTTTGTTTTCAGAGTCTTTATTATAATAGTCGTCACGGTAGATAAACATTACCACATCGGCGTCCTGTTCAATAGCTCCTGATTCTCTCAGGTCGGAAAGCATAGGTCTGTGATCCGGACGCTGTTCTACTGCACGGCTCAGCTGGGAAAGCGCCACCACAGGAACATTCAGCTCTCTGGCCAAAGCCTTCAGCGATCTTGAGATTTCCGAAATTTCCTGCTGTCTGGATTCGCTTCGTCCGCTTCCTGTCATCAGCTGAAGATAATCGATAAAGATAATCCCCAGATTGTGCTCCATTTTATATTTCCTGCACTTAGAGCGAAGTTCGGAAATAGAAATTCCAGGTTTATCATCTATGATCAGATGAGAATTTCCGATAATATTAGCTCCTTCTATCAGCTTTGCCCATTCTTCATCTTCCAGGTTACCTGTACGGATATTCTGGGAATCCACTTTAGATTCCAGAGCCAAAAGACGGTTCACCAGCTGTTCCTTAGACATTTCCAGGCTGAAAATAGCTGCTGTCACGTTATTGCGGAATGCCATGTACTGGGCAATATTAAGGGCAAAAGCCGTTTTTCCCATAGAGGGCCTGGCAGCGACCAGGATAAGATCCGACGGCTGAAAACCGGATGTTTTATAATCCAGATCAATAAATCCCGTAGGGATCCCGGTGACACTGCCTTGATTTCTGGAAGCCTTTTCTATTTTTTCAATAGCATTCAGAACCACCTGGCGGATAGGAACAAACTCCTGGCTTCCCCGGTTCTGGACCAGATCAAAAATCTTTTTTTCTGTGGTTTCCAGAATATCCTGGGTCTTCTCTTTTCCCAGGTAGCAGGCATTGCTGATCTCCTCCGTTGTTTTGATCAGCTTTCTCAGCATGGATTTTTCCGCTACGATCTCCGCATAGTATTTCACATTTGCCGATGTGGGCACTGCAGAAAGAAGGTCTCTCACAAACTCCATGCTGGAAATCTCCGGCGGCAGATCCTTTTCCTTCAGTCTCTCCTGAAGCGTTACCAAGTCTACTGCTTTTCCCTCATCGTTAAGCTCTATCATAGCCTCAAAGACTATCCCGTACTGCTGCTGATAAAAATCCGCCCCGGTAATGATCTCTGAGGTTTCGATGATGGCGTCTCTGCTCATGATCATAGATCCGATCACCGACTGTTCCGCTTCTGTGCTATGGGGCAGTATCCTTTTCATTAATGCCTCTTCCATACCGAGGATGCTCCCTTCTCTTTACGCTTCCTGAACCACAACTTTCAGCTCTGCTGTCACCTGGGGATGAAGCTTTACAGGCACCATGACAGTCCCCAGTTCTTTGATGGGAGATGCAAGCTGCATCTTTTTCTTGTCAATGTCATAGCCAAGCTGGGTTTTCGCTGCCTCGGAAATTTCCTTTGTGGAAACAGAACCGAATGTTCTTCCGTTTTCTCCCACTTTGATCCCTATTGTCACCTGTTTAGATTCCAGCTCTGTCTTAAAAGCTTTGGCGGCTTCCAGATTCTCCTGGGCCACTTTTTCTTCATGTGCTTTCTGGAGTTTCAGTTCATTAATATTCTTAGGGGTAGCTTCCACTGCCAGCTTCTTAGGAAACAGCATATTTCTGGCATATCCATCGCTGACATTTACAATATCTCCCTTTTTTCCCTGAGCTTTTACGTCTTGAATCAAAATTACTTTCATATCTCTATGTCTCCTTCTTTAATCATCTGGTCAATAGTCTCCTTCAGCTGTCCGATAGCTTCATCGATAGTAGCTCCGGGAAGCTGGGCGCCTGCCATATTAATATGGCCTCCGCCTCCCATCTTTTCCATTATGAGCTGTACATTCACTTCATCGATCGCCCTTGCGCTGATAAATATTTTATTCTGGTAATCTGTCAGGACAAAAGTAGCTTTCACACTGTCAATATTCAGCAGTTCATTTGCAGCCTGGGAAGCCACTACCGTAGGACTGTCTACTCCCTCTGTAGGGCATACCGCTATGGCAAAACAGCCTTTGTAGGTTTCCACATGGCGTATGGCCTCCGCCTTTGCCCTGTAGGACTGGAGATCGTCCCGGAACATCTTCCTGACTCTGGTCACATCTGCGCCGCATCTTCTCAGAAATGCCGCCGCTTCAAAGGTTCTGACTCCTGTCTTGGAAGTAAAGTTATTGGTATCAATGATAATTCCGGAATAAAGAGCATCCGCCTCAATATTGTAAATCCGGATATCATCTGAAAAGTACTGAAGTATCTCCGCCACCATTTCACAGGCCGAAGACGCATATGGCTCAATGTAGGAAAGAACCGCGTTCTGGATCACTTCACTTCCCTGTCTGTGATGGTCGAGAACTACGATGGTCTTGCTCATATGGAGCAGATCCTCGCACTCCGTATAGCTGGGTTTATTCGTATCTACCACTACCACTACCGTATTATCATCTACAATATCCCTGGCCTCATCGCTGCTGATAAACATATTTTCGTCATAGTCCTGATTATCGCGGAAGCTTTCAATAATAGGGCGCACTGACATGGTAGGATTGTTCACCACAATATGGGCTTTTTTGTTCAGAGATTTTGCAGCCCGGTAAATGCCGATCCCTGCTCCTATGGAATCCACATCCGGGATCTTATGCCCCATAACGACCACCTTATCCTTACTCACCATAAATTCACGGAGAGCGTGGGCTTTTACTCTGGCTTTTACTCTGGTACTCTTACCCATCTGCTGTGATTTTCCGCCAAAGTATGTCATCTGATCCCGGTCTTTGATCACTACCTGATCGCCTCCCCGGCCAAGAGCCAGATCGATGGCAATGCGGGCATACTCATAATTCTGGGAATAAGTAGGCGCATTAATACCGATACCGATGCTGATGGTAACTGCCATATCATTTCCAATATTGACAGTTTTCACATCCTCCAAAATATTAAACCGGTTTTTCTTTAATTCTTCCAGAGAGCGCTGGCGCATTACCAGAATAAACTTATCTTTTTCCAGCTTTTTGATCAGACCGTCCACCTCTCCGAAATATTTATTCAGCTTTCTCTCGATCAAAGCCACCAGAAGCGAACGCCGCACCTCTTCTACACTGTTCAGGGCTTCTTCGTAATTATCCAGGTATAAAAGCCCTGTGACCAGCTTCTCATCCTCTTTCTGACGGATGTACTGATTCATCTCTGTCTCGTCAAATAAATACAGAGCCGTCAGATCATTATGTCCTTCTGTCTCAATAAGTCCGGATTCTTCCAGCAGACGCTGAATAGACATAGTCCGCATGATCGCCCTGTAGTCTTTTCCGTCGTACTGAAAAGTCTCTTCTGCCTCATTCTCTTTGGGCAGCTTGTCCTTGGTCAAATCAGGGAAAAGATTGGTCACTCCTTTTCGATACCTGCGTGTTTTTCCGCAGAGCTTCGCGAAAGCATCATTCATCCATAGGATTTTCCCATTATTATCCAGCAATGCATAGGGCACTATAAATTCCTTCAGCAAAACTTTCTGAACCTGCCCATACTGGGTGGCAAAGGAGATCAGCTCGTTCATGATCACCGCCCTGCTGTGAAAATACAGAAAAACCACAATCAAAATATAAACCGCAACAAAAACACTTACTAATGTTCCGGCCTTAGCATTGACAATAAATACCAGGATATCCATAATCACCAGCAGAATTGTCAGTATAAACGGCCACTGCATATAAAACTTCAGCTGGCCTTTGATTTTTATTTTTCCGTCCATAACCTTCACCTGCCTGCACGTTTAAACGTCTGTAACAGTCCTCCACAAAAAGATATTCTGATATATTATACCATTATTTTTATAACAGCACAACTTTTAATTTGCCCTGGGCAGGATCGCAGAGGATGACTTTTCCCTGTATTTCAAAGTTTCCTATGCATCAAATAAGGCGCACCGCCGAAGCAGTACGCCCTGTTTTTTACTTAGTCCTGTACATAAGGCATGATAGCCATATGTCTTGCTCTTTTGATCTCTACTGTTAAAGCTCTCTGATGCTTTGCACAGTTTCCTGTAATTCTTCTGGGAAGGATTTTTCCTCTCTCAGAAACATATCTTTTTAATTTATTTGCATCTTTGTAGCTGATCTCATTGTTCTCCTGTCCGCAGAATACGCAAACTTTTTTTCTTCTGCGTCCGCCTCTTCTCTTCATTGGAGAATCTGGTCTGTTACCTTTTTCGTAAGCCATGGTTTTTACCTCCTATCCATATTCACTGTCCTTTTAGCTAAAAGGCAGCTCCTCGTCAATCCCATCAGGAATGTTCATAAATCCGTCTGCTGAAGCAGTGTTGGGGGATGGAGCCTCAGAATGAGCAGGAGTTCCTGCCGGAGCGCGGCCGATATGGCTGTCGCTCACTGCCTTGCTCTCTGCGAATTCCTGATCCTCTACCACAACATCTGTTGTGTAAACCTTATTTCCTTCCCGGTTTGTATAACTTCCGGTCTGGATACGCCCTGTCACAACAATGCGGATTCCCTGACGGAAATATTTTTCTGCGAACTCTGCCTGTCTTCCGAAAGCCACGCAGCCGATAAAATCAGCCGCAGCCTCTCCGTCCCTTTTAAAACGACGGTCAACAGCCAAAGTATATCTGGCGATTGCCATTGAATTTTCTCCTGCGGAATATCTCACCTCAGGATCTCTTGTCAAGCGACCCATTAAAATTACCTTATTCATATAATCACCTCATATAATATTCAAATATACATTATCCAGAATCAGGAATTTTAAATGGATTCTGATCTGCGGTTTGCGGATTACGCTTCTTTTTTCACAACTAAATATCTTAACACATTATCCATAATGCGGACATGACGCTCAATCTCAGCAGGTGCTGTGGCATCAGCCTCAAACTGGATGAAGTAGTAATATCCTTCGCGCATTTTCTGGATCTCGTAAGCTAATCTCTTTTTGCCCCATTCTTCAACTTCAGTAATGTTTCCGTTGTAGCGGGTGATATAGCCTTTTGCTTTTTCTACTACTTCCGCACGAGCTTCGTCTTCCAGCTTTGCATTAACAACTAATGCTAATTCGTATTTGTTCATGCTTGTTGTACCTCCTTTTGGTCTTTTGGCCCCCTGAGTTTCCCAGGGAACAAGGATCGCAGAAAGTGTCGGGAAACACTTTTCTGTCCTGAAATAATATATCACGGTTGCTTATTCTAACATAAGACCAAGAGATATTCAAGCCTTTTTTTTCAATTCTTTGGTACTTTTTTCCACAGCTTTTCTGGTGATCATGATCTGATGGCCGCAGCCGGTGCACTTCAGCCGAAAGTCCGCTCCCACTCTCAGAATCTCCCACTCCCTGCTCCCGCAGGGATGTTGTTTTTTTAATTTAACAATATCTCCTACTTCATAATTAAACTTCATAACTTTTTTCATCACTCCTGTATCTGTGCAAACACTTCTCCGATAGGCTGACTGATCACCAGTTCTGCCATGCTGTCCCGGGGTGTGGAATCTCTGTTTATCACCACCAGATGACCTCCTCTGAAATAATCGATGAGGGAAGCTGCCGGATAAACGGAAAGGGAGGTACCGCCGATAATCATGACCTCCGCCTGAGAAATAGCGCTGACAGATTCCTGGATCACATGAGAATCCAGGGCTTCCTCGTAGAGGACCACATCGGGCTTGATGATCCCGCCGCATTTCGGACACCTAGGTACTCCTTGAGTGCTTTTAATATATTCCTCATCATAAAAGGCTCTGCATTTCATGCAGTGATTCCGGTAAACGCTTCCATGAAGCTCCAGAACATTTCGGCTTCCTGCCATCTGATGCAGATTATCAATATTCTGAGTGATTACCGCCTTTAGCTTTCCTCTCCTCTCCAGGGCCGCCAGCTTTTTATGAGCTGGATTAGGCTTAGCCTCACAAAGCATTTTGGCCCGGTAGAAGCGATAAAACTCCTCCGGATTTTTCATGAAAAAACTATGGCTTAAAATCACCTCCGGTGGATAGTCCCACTGCTGGTGGTACAAACCGTCCACACTGCGAAAATCCGGGATCCCACTCTCTGTGGATACTCCGGCTCCTCCAAAAAATACAATATTACTGCTCTCTGAAATAATTTTCTGCAGCTCATCCACTAGGCCTTTCCTCATAACTTCCCCTCCTGGTCTTTTCTCTTTGGGAATCTTAATATTCTCCCTCTCTCTTTGCCTGAACCACAAAACGGGTGGCATCATTTCCGGTACAGGTAGAAAGAGTAATGATCTTGTCCTCCTTTGTAACATCCACTCCAAAATCTACCAGCGACTGAGCCTTCATATTGTCCAGATACTGCTGGAACTGCTGATCAGGAGCAGAAAACAGCGTATATGCCTCTCCTGCCGCATCCACCACATGACTGGAAAATATCTCATACCGGTAGTCTTTCTCCGGTGTGCATATCCATACATACTGTCCAGGCAGGGAATCCTGGCTCTGGAAATACTTCTTGAGCAGGCCAAACATAGAACCGTTTCTCATATTGTGCCCGTAAATAATGGTGTTGCAGTCCTGAAAATCACTGCTGTTGGTATACTCAACAAAAATGGATCCTGCCGAATTATAATTTTTTTCAAAGGTGTGATGGAGATAGT
Organism: Candidatus Blautia merdipullorum; assembly: GCA_019118685.1. Lineage (GTDB taxonomy): Bacteria > Bacillota > Clostridia > Lachnospirales > Lachnospiraceae > Blautia > Blautia merdipullorum. Next base: position 2,816 of record DWYL01000248.1, on the reverse strand, counting down.
AATCATTGTCTGTTCCTTTCACTATCGGATAGCTGATTTCCGTTCCCTCAATCTGCAGCCAGGCGATAATATCCGAATTGATAGCTTTCAAACTCTCCCAGTCTACTGCAGGCGGCACCGGACGGTCTTCGGCTTCTCCCTCCTCCGGCTGTTCCGTTTCCTCCTTTGGATCCTCCTGGACATATTTCCGGATACGGTCGTATTCTTGGGTTCCTGCCCGGTACTCCAGGAATATCCGTACCAGTTGTACAACTGAAAACACAAATACACAAGCGGCAATGATCAAGATAATGTACCGTAAAATATCCCCTACTGTTTTTCTTTTTTTCTTACCTCTGCTCATGTTCTGCTCCTGTCTATTTAATACATGTTTTCATAAAACCCCTCGTAATCCTCCGAAACGATACTGCTGCTGGGTACCAGTCGGCATGAATAATCCTCAGAGTCTACAACTGCCCCCTCAGGAAGGACCACATTTTTATACACGGAACAATATGCCGGATACTCTGACGTAGGATTCTTCTCCAGCATGATTCCAAAGGAATAATACAATTGCTCATCCTCATTGTATGGACTTACACAAGGAATTTCATAAGTCACGTAACCAAAGCCCTCACCTACTGCCTGAATATCATAAGTTCCTGCCGGAAAATCTGTCCCTGCCGTCATAGTACCGCTGACATCTACCGTCTCAGTAACCGGATTGTCAGTCCGTTCCTCCAGGTCCTGAGTCTGAGCATTCTCTGCTACAAAGGACACCGGATTCATCCCGTTCACACAGACCAGTGTTCCTGTAAACAGGGGAATCCCTTCTGCCCGTTCAACCTCATATTCTTCTGTTCCAAATGAATCTTGTCTGTAGATGGAATGGGTATTGTCGTGAACTTCAAAGCTGCTTCCCTCCAAACCGGCCACCGTATACTCTCCCTCCGGTATATCAGTTCCTACCATATAGATTCCTGCCGGAAGCTGGTTGTCCCAGTGTTCTCCCTGGGCCGGAAGCTGTTCCTGTATTTCATCATAGTTATAGTTTACTGCGGTTCCGCCTCCATCTACGGCCTCCCGGACGAAACTAAACACAGACAGACCTGCCATTGCCAGTATGATCACCAGGATCATAACAGCCACCAGGACTATCGTCTTAGAGGTACCCTGATAACGTCCGGCCCCGGTCTGCTGCCTGAAAGTTTTGGCCCTGGCTCCAGTCTTTGGAGCCGCTCCTGCGCTCAGCTTGGGACTTTCTGCTTTTGCCGTCTCAGCCCTTTTATTCAGCACCGGCTTTTTATATTGTTTTACCCCCTGCTCTGTATGGACATGACTCATGGACTCCATGGAAGCATGATCGTATTCTGACCGGTTCAGACGGTCCCGATACATTTCATCAGACTTTTGATTGTTCATGCCGCACTCTGTGCAGATACCATCTTTCAATTTTCCACCGCAAAGGCTGCAGGTATACTTCATAGCTCCCCCTCCCTCTCCCTTTTTAACCCATTTTAACATATTTTTTCAGGAACTACACCTAAATCTGTGTAAAAAAGAAGCCAATGACTCCTTTCCTGTCACTGGCTTTTCTTCATACTTTAAATAGCGGGAGTAGGATTTGAACCTACGACCTTTGGGTTATGAGCCCAACGAGCTTCCAGACTGCTCCACCCCGCGTTGATTATTTCTTATTAATAAGTATAGTCCTCAGGCAGTACTTTGTCAAGCCTATGGCACTTTTTCTTGTTCCGGCAGATCATCTGTGTTATCTTTATCCTATGAAAGTACAAAAAGGAGCATATTATGAACCAGACATCAAAACTAAAAGAACAGAAAGATCATGGCACCTCTGTATTTCCCTGCGGCCTTTATGAAGTCTTTGACAATGCTCCCTGGGAAGGTGTAAAGCACCATTGGCATGATGAAATTGAAATCCTCTATTTCATGAAAGGCAATTTCAAAGTAAAAATCAATATGGAAAGCTTTCCTGTAGAAGAGGAATGTTTTTTCTTTGTAAATCCAGGGGAAATACATTCTGTGGATTGTTCCGGCCCTGCCACAGAGTCTGCCATTGTTTTTCATCCCTGCATCCTGAATTTCGAACATTATGATCTGGCTCAGACGCAGCTTATCCAGCCTCTTACAAAGGGGGAAATCCAATTGCCCCGTTTCCTAGACAGTTCTCATCCTGCTTTCCATAAAATAAAGAAAGAGTATCTGGATATTTTAAATGTTTTTCATCAGACTGGCATGTTTTTATCTTCAGAATATCAGACCGTTACAGAAGATATTGCATCTCAGCTTTTTATCAGGGCGGGGCTTTTAAAAATGCTGGGGTTTCTTTCCTCTTTTTCCCTTCTTACCCAGCCTGAAAAGGCGGATGACTACAGAGTTCAGATCATAAAATCTTCTCTTGAGTTCATCCGCAAACATTATCAGGAGAAAATCTATATCCGGGATCTTGCGGAAAATGCCAGTATGAATGAACAGTATTTCTGCCGTTTTTTCAAAAAAATCCTGGGCAAATCTCCTATTACTTATATTAATGAATACCGGATCAAGCAGGCAATCATTCTTCTCCAGACTACGGATTCCCCAGTTATGGATATCTGTCTGGACTGTGGCTTTAACAATCTTGGAAATTTTCTCCGGGAATTTAAAAAGGATACTGGCTTTACCCCACTTCAATATCGAAAACATTTTTCTTCCGAAAAGTCATAATATCGTAGTTTTTAATCAAATATTTGTAAGACCTCCTTTTATTTGCACATTATAATCTATTTCTAGAAACACAGGACCAGCTCGAAACTTGAAAGGTCCTCTAAAAAGTA
>DWYL01000247.1 GCA_019118685.1 Candidatus Blautia merdipullorum | reverse complement strand
TCTCGTCGTCTTTCATTGCTTCCTCATCAGCTTCCGGCCACTGGGTATGGAATACAGAATCCTCATGGCCATATTCCTGCCACAGTTCTTCTGCCACATGAGGAGCAAATGGAGCCAGGAGCTGGATAAAGATTTCAATCGTCTCTTTATCGATTCCTCCAGTCTTCTTTGCCATATCAATAAGCTTATTGTTGTACTCCATGAAACCGGAGATAACTGTGTTCAGGCTGAAGCTTTCCAGACGCTGGGTAACATCGTAAACCAATTTGTGACGGATCTTCACCATTTCTTTTGTCTCAGCTACATCAGCGTCTTTGCTGTCCATAGCCAGCTTCCAGAAACGGTTCAGGAAACGGTAAACGCCGTCGATTCCTCTATCATCCCATTCTGCATCCAGTTCCGGCGGACCTACGAAAAGTTCGTAAAGTCTCAGAGAGTCACAGCCGTAGTCTCTTACCAGATCATCTGGAGAAACCACATTGCCTTTTGACTTACTCATCTTAATACCGTTCTTACCGGTGATCATACCCTGGTTAAACAGCTTCTGGAATGGTTCGTCAAAATCGATCACGCCGATATCATAGAGGAACTTGGTATAGAAACGGGAATACAGCAAATGAAGAACTGCATGTTCTACACCGCCGATATACATATCTACCGGAAGGTATTTGTCTGCTTTTTCTCTGGATACCAGTTCTTTGTCGTTTTTGTTATCCACATAGCGGAGGAAATACCAGGAAGAACCTGCCCACTGAGGCATGGTATTGGTCTCTCTTTTGGCTGGAGAACCACAGCATGGGCAAGTGGTATTTACCCACTCATCAATAGCAGCCAGAGGAGATTCTCCTGTGCCGGTAGGCTCATAGGATTCTACTTCTGGAAGAGTCAGAGGAAGCTGGTCTTCCGGAACCGGTACGTTTCCGCATTTTGGACAGTGGATGATGGGAATAGGCTCGCCCCAGTAACGCTGACGGGAGAATACCCAGTCACGAAGCTTATAATTTACTGTCTTTCTTCCGATTCCCATCTTCTCGATCATTTCAGGAGCTTCTTTCTTCAGAACTGCAGATTCCATGCCGTTCCAGTCTCCGGAGTTGATCATAGTTCCAGAAGCTTCTGTATAAGCCTCTGTCATATTTTCGATTTCTTTTCCGTCCTTAGCGATTACCTGGATGATCGGAATATTGAATTTTGTTGCAAATTCAAAGTCACGGTCATCATGAGCAGGTACACACATGATAGCTCCTGTACCATAATCAGCCAGTACGTAATCAGAAAGCCAGATAGGCACTTTCTTTCCATTAAGTGGATTGATGGCGTAGGTTCCTGTGAATACGCCGGTCTTCTCTTTATCCTGAAGACGGTCTACGTTAGACTTCATAGAAGCGTCATAGATATATTTTTCTACAGCTTCTCTTGTCTCATCTGTAGCCAGGCTTTTTGCCAGAGCATGTTCAGGAGCCAATACCATAAAGGTTGCTCCATGAAGGGTATCCGGTCTTGTGGTATAGACAGTGATCTTCTCGTCTCTTCCTTCTACAGGGAAGTCTACCTCTGCACCGTAAGATTTTCCGATCCAGTCGGTCTGCATCTTCTTAACCTTTTCCGGCCAGTCCAGTTTGTCCAGGTCATTTAAGAGACGGTCTGCGTATTTGGTAATACGAAGCATCCACTGACGAAGGTTTTTCTTGGTCACTTCAGCACCGCAGCGCTCACATTTACCGTTTACTACCTCTTCATTTGCCAGACCAGTCTTACAGGAAGGACACCAGTTAATGGGGAATTCCTTCTCATAAGCCAGACCTTCTTTAAACATTTTTACAAAGATCCACTGAGTCCATTTGTAGAAATTAGGATCTGTAGTATTTACCTCTCTGTCCCAGTCATAGATGGCAGCGATATCCTGAATCTGTTTCTTGATATTTTTCACATTTTCTGCAGTAGATTTTGCAGGATGTACGCCCATCTTAATGGCATAGTTTTCTGCTGGAAGACCAAAAGCATCCCAGCCCATAGGATGGATCAGATAATATCCATGCATTAATTTGTAACGGCTCCAGACGTCAGAGATTACATAACCTCTCCAGTGTCCTACGTGAAGTCCGTTTCCTGATGGATATGGAAACATATCCAGGCAATAATATTTTGGCTTTTTGCCGTCATCTACGTTCACTGGTTTTTCATCCCAGATCTTACGCCATTTTGCTTCAATGGCCTTATGATTATATGGTACTGCCATTTTCTTTTCCTCCTTATTCTTTCTGCCGGTTTCTGATCGTACCGGCAATACAAAAAGCCCTCTCTTCTCCAGCTAGAGACGAAAGGGCTTAAATTCCGTGGTACCACTCTAATTCACAGGTTTAAATTATTCTGTGCACTCATTTTTTCTGTAACGGGAAATCCCGCCCGCATCTACTGATCCGCCAATGGGGAAAGTTCGATTTGGGAACTCCGAGGCCAGTTGGGAAGCTTACGTGACTGCCTTGCACCAGACGGCAGCTCTCTTAACACGCAGGGGTTCTTAATAATCCTCTTCACAGTTTTTGCTTATAAAACTATTACACATTTTACTCAGGGTTTCTCTTTTTGTCAACCCCTTTTCCTTCCGCAGCTGCCATTCTGCTTATATTAAGTTTTTAAGACGCCTCTGCCTCTTCTATATCCTGAGATTCCGCCTGTCCATCTTCCGGATCTGTAGAATCCTCCTGAGGCTCCTGGCCTTCTAATTGAGTCACCGTACAGATCCTGTCTCCCTGCACATACCGCAGAGAGATCTGATCCCCCAGATCATAGCCTACAATCTCAGGGAATTCTGTCACCGGAACATCAAAAATCTGATCCTGGCCCTCCAGGGTAATGTAAAAGTGGGAGTTGCCGTCCAGTACCGCCTGGGCCATCCGGTAGATCACCCCTTCTGCGGTGAGATCATTTTCTGAAGCTCCATTAATTTCAATACCACTGCTTTCCAGCAGTTCTTCATAATTCTTTTCACATTCCTGAACTGTATCTCCTATGGCTACATTCTGATATTTCTGGACATTGACCATAGCGTATTTTTTCACCAAGCCGGCTCCGTCCTTCAAAGCCATGAAATACGTAGGCTGATCCGAAATATTCAAAAGCAGAGGAAATGCCGCCGTATACTTCAGGTTCTGGACCTGGCCTTCTGCAGAGTCCATGGCTGAACGCTCCTGGGCTCCCTCGCAGGCATAATACCTGGTTTCCATAGTCCTCTGGTTCATAAGAACAAATCCTACATTGGATTTATCCCCGCTTACAGAAGTAACCCCTGTATAAACCCACACATCGTCATCTAAAGCCAGATAATTATACCCTTCCGTAGTCTGGAGACAGCCTTTCTGTCCCAGCACACTGTTTAAAAATCCGTTCTGGAGCATGCCGTGATAATCGTACAATTCAATCAGCAGATCTGCGGGATAAGCCCGGTCCACCCATTTGGGGCAGTCCTCGATCTTCAGATCCTGGCACTCTCCTGTCTGAGCGTTGCACAGCACTACTCTTCCTATGGTCTGTCCCCCGAAAAGGCCGATATTAAACTTTTTCACCGGACAGATCCAGTAAGGAGTCCCCTCATCATCGATCTCAAAGCTTAACTGGTCAAACATATAAGTAGGATATTTAAACCGGAGGTGACGATAAATATTCCGGTTAAAATATTCTGACTCGGAATATTTGATCCCCTCATCCAGTTTTACCAGTTCTGTATTCTGGGTAGCCATATCAATCAGCACATAGGCAGGGATGCCGTCTTTCTGGTTGGTCAGCCATTTAATAGGACTTGCATATACCAGCGGGCTTATCCGGTAAGGCTGTTCTTTGTAATTGATCTGAGAGTAAAGACTGCTTACCTCAAACTGGGAGACCATATCCACCATACTTCCCATCTTACGGTTTCCTAACAGTTCTGCCGAATCTTTATCCAGAAGTGGGATCTGATCGTAACTGATCTCCTTGATATCTTCTGCAAAATTCCTTTCCTCAGGTTCCATCAAAGCCTGATATTTCTTTGCGTTGACCACCGGCGAGGACAGCAGCGCTCCCGCTCCATAGACGATGATGATAGCCAGCAGCAGCACGAATCCGCCTTTCAGTACCTTATCAGATCTTAGCTGGTAAATGCTGGTGATCCTTTTCCGGAAACCGTAGATCACAAGAATCAGCAGCACCAATCCCCCCAGAAAGACCCAGAATCCGCTTTCGTGGATGTTCACAGCAGGAAGTGCCACATAGTAGTAAATAAAGCCCAGAAGAATGACAATCAATCCTGCTCCGATCTTCTTTTTCATAAATTTTATACCATACCTTTCTACACAGTTCTTTTTGTCTGTGTTGTACCATTGTATCACTCCCCTGATAGGTTGTCATTAGATTTCTCTGCATAATCTCCCTTTTTTGTTTCATACTGAAGGAACGGCAATATAACCAACTAGAAAGGGCTGTTGCATTTAGTACAACAGCCCTCGGTATGGAGTATACGGGATTCGAACCCGTGGCCTCAACAATGCGAATGTTGCGCGCTCCCAACTGCGCTAATACCCCTGACGGAAACCGCCCTGTACAGTGATCCACTGTACAGGCGGTCTCCTATTATAATTATAAGAAAGAGAGTTATCTAAGTAGATGTCAGTCTTCTTCTGCTTTTGCTCTTGCAGCGATCTCCTTTTCCTGAATATCTGAAGGAGCCTGCTCATAACGTGAAAACTCATAGGAGAACAGTCCGCTTCCTCCTGTCATGGAACGAAGATCTGTAGAATATCCATAGATGGAAAGCATCGGCACATCTGCTTCGATGACCGTGTTTCCTTTGTGCTCTGTATCCGGGTTCATTCCCAGCACACGGCCTCTTCTCTTATTCAGATCTCCCATAACGTCACCTGTAAATTTGTCAGGAACGCTGACTTTCATGGAAACGATAGGCTCCAGAAGTACAGGAGAAGCTTCCATGAATCCTTTTTTGAAAGCCTGGATAGCAGCAGTCTTAAAGGCCATTTCAGAAGAATCTACCGGATGATAAGATCCGTCGTACAGAGTAGCCTTAACGCCTACTACTGGATAAGAAGCCAAAGGTCCTTTTGCTACAGATTCCTGAACGCCTTTTTCAACAGCCGGGAAGTAGTTCTTCGGAACTGCTCCGCCTACCACGGTCTGTTCAAACACATATGGAGTCTCCAGATCTCCTGAAGGCTCGAAGATCATTTTAACATGACCGTACTGGCCGTGTCCGCCGGACTGTTTCTTATATTTTGCTTCTACGTCTGCTTTCTTCCGGATTGTCTCTTTAAACGGCACTTTTGGTTCGGAAAGCACAATATCTACTTTGTACCGTTCTTTTAATTTGCTTACTACAATATCCAGGTGCTGCTCGCCGATTCCGTAGAGAAGAGTCTGGCGGTTCTGAGAATCATTTACAACCTTCAGGGTCAGATCTTCCTGCATCATCCTGTTAAGAGCCTGGGAAACTTTGTCTTCATCTCCTTTATTGACTGTCTTATATCTCTTATAGGTATAAGGTGTGGAGATTTCTGTTTTTCCGTAAAGGATCGGTGTATTTTTGGTGGAAAGGGTGTCCCCTGTAGCAACTGTGGCCAATTTTGCGATAGCACCGATATCTCCTGCATGAAGTTCCGGAACTTCGATAGGTTTGGAGCCCTCCAGTACATAAAGTTTATTCAGTTTTTCCTCCGCCTCTTTACTTGTATTGTAAAGGACATCGTCTCCTTTGATAACGCCGGAGCAAACCTTTACCAGAGAATATTTACCCAGGAAAGGATCTACGATGGTCTTGAACACATAAGCAGATTTTGCTTTTGTAAAATCATAATCCGCCTGATAGATTTCATTTGTCTTGGTATTGATCCCCTTGCAGGATCTCTGATCAGGACTTGGGAAGTAACCGCAGATGTCGTCCAGCAGATTTGCCACACCCTGGATATTGATGGTAGATCCCATGCATACCGGGATAATGCTTCCGTCGGAGATATTCATCTTCAGCGCTGCAGATACCTCTGCTACAGAGAACTCTTCTCCTGCAAAATATCTGTCCATAAACTCTTCGCTGAGTTCTGCCACAGATTCCATCAGGATCTCATGATATTTCTCCAGATAGTCTTTCAGATAATCCGGTACCGGGCACTCTTTCTTTTTGCCTCTGTCAATATACTTTCTGCCAGCCTGTTTTACAATGTTTACATATCCTACGAATTTTCCATCCTCGCGGATCGGCATATGAATGGGAGCAATCTTTTTGCCGTACATCTCTGTAAGATCCTCTACTACCTGACGATAGCTGACGTCATCAATGTCCATCTCTGTCACAAAGAACATCCGGGGCAGCTTATATTTCTCACAAAGTTCCCATGCTTTCTGGGTTCCCACCTGAATGCCGTCCTTACCGGAAACCACGATGATCGCAGCGTCTGCTGCTGAAACAGCTTCTTCAACTTCCCCCACAAAGTCAAAATAACCCGGTGTGTCCAATACATTGATCTTCACTTTTCCCCATACGATCGGTACAACAGATGTGGAAATTGAAAACTTTCTTTTTATCTCCTCTTTATCATAGTCGCTCACGGTGTTTCCATCTGTCACTTTCCCCAAGCGACTTGTAATACCCGATAAATAAGCCATCGCTTCTACCAGACTTGTTTTACCGGCACCGCCATGGCCGAGCAGGACCACATTTCTAATTCTGTCGGTTCTAAAAACGTCCATATGTAATACCTCCCAATCTTAATATGTGTATATTCTACTAAAAAATTTGCAATACTTCAAGTATTTCATTCAAAATAGACAAGTTTTTTTCACAGACAGCCCAATCCTATATGGCTGTATTTACCAAATCCAGAAAACACATGGCTTTTCCACACT
>DWYL01000246.1 GCA_019118685.1 Candidatus Blautia merdipullorum | reverse complement strand
ACATTTGCCGGAAACATGAAATATCAGATATGATATCGACATTTTGCCGTAGCTTTTTATAGATCCATAAGCAGAAAGTTCTCCATAAACAGAAAGTTTATCAGGAGATTAGCAGGGGCTACAGGCGTATTAAGAGAGGGGAAAATCAGAAATGGATAATTTTTTTGTAAGTGAATTTCAATACACAGAAGAATGTATTCCGGAATATCTGAAACGGTGGTGGAGAGAAAACCTGATAGTATCTTATATCTTAACAGCGTTGGTTTTCCTGTATTTTTTCTTGATGTTGATCATACGGAGAAATCTTGTTTATCTGTTTCTGGAACTTCTGCCGATCCTGCTCCTGCTGCTCATAAGAGTCAAGGTCAGCAGGGCAATTAAAATAGAAAAAGAAAGATATCAGGTAAATTACAGGAACACGGTACCTTTGATGCATATCGAAATAGGTCAGGATATTCTTTACAGAATAGAGGACAAAGAAAAACATTTATCCCTGTCAGATATTAAAAAAGTGTTGGAAACCCCTGATATGATAGTGATATGTTTGCGGGGGAATCTTATCCTGCCGGTAAAAAAGACTGGATTTATACAGGGGGATGTGGAACATTGTGTTAAGTATCTCAGGAGTCAGATAGGGAGCAGATAAAGCGGAAGGTGTGTTCATGTATATTCTTATTCCATTAATATTGTCAGCAGTGTGTTCATTTGTAAATCCTTATGTGGGATTGTTTGGTATATTCACACTGGTAGAAATAATTATTATCCTTTGTGTTGACATCAATGCAAATGTCAGGATCAAATTGAGCCATAAAGTATCTGCGGAAAATCTGTCCCGCTCGGAACGGCTGAAGAAATCAGGAAAGGTTCTTGCAACAGCAGAATGTGTTCTCACTGCTTTTTTTACAATAATAACTGCAATAGTAGAGATCGGGGTGTGGATGCTTGCAAGCGGAAGCCTTACAGGTGATTCTGCGGTTATGACACCGTTTTCTATCATTTCAGAGGAGAACCTGACACTTAGTTGTATTTTACTTGTATTTGCTATAGCATTTCAGGTAATCGCGCTTATTCTTGCTTTTGTCAGGAGAGTACAGTTGAGAAAAAGAATTTGTTGAGACGATGCTTCTGATGCCCATAAGGGTCAAAGCTGCCGAAGTTTTTCAGAATGGAACAGAGGACTGCAAATGAGAGATCAGATAAAAGATCGAGAATATTTTAATGAATTTTTGCAAGAGGAGCTGGCGAGGATAACCAGATTCTCAGATAAGCTGGCAAATGGCGAAGTAAAACCGGAGAGGCAACTGCCAGTAAAAACAAAAATACATGATTTAAAGCTGGGAATATTAACAGCCAGATATTCCAGAGGGGACGAACTTTCGGTATTGGAAGGTGAATATACAGAATTATTGAAAAGCTGGGGAGAGGTATGGGAACCGGATAATTATAATAAAAACCTGAAAATGATCTCACTGGGAGTTTTGTTTGAGGGAGATATCGTATTGGCAAAAGAGATGAAAGCTATGCTGAAAGCAGCAAACATTGATGATTGGCTTTTGAGTTTTCTGTTGTGCTCATGGACAGACATTGAAATGGAAAATAAAGACGTTGATCTGATCTTTCCGAAAGATTTTTCTTTGCTGCAGAAGGTGGTACTGACTCATAATAGAAGAGAATCTCTACAGGAATACTTGTCTTGTTGGTACAGGGAAGACTGCGGATGTTACGAAGCGCATAAGAGCAGCCAGAAGATATATTATGGGTATTGGAGTTTTGAAGCCGGGACTGTGGCAAAAATATTGAATATAGACGATACAGGCATGGAACATGTGCCCTATTACCCGTACGATCTGGTCCATTATAAGTAATCAATCCTGAACGGATATGTCCGTGAACGTGCGGAAGAAACAGGCGGTTTTCTTTTCGGTTTGATGACGAGAGATAAAATATTTCTGTGATACCGAAAGTTTATAAAAGAAGGTGATTTATGGCATGCGGTCAGGCAGATATATGTCAGGGCATACGGCAATGTCCTGTGTAAAGAAAGAAATGCACCGGCAGTTTGGAGACGAAATATTGCTGGAGGAGGAAAAGCACGCCTGGGAGCATCATGGATGGTTTTTGTTGAAATTCCAGTATATACCGAAACCATATATGATTCAATTTGAAGGAGAATTTAACTGTTTTAATGTTAGGATAACGAAAGACGATGACGCTTATATTGCTTTGAAGAAACTGACTGATTACAGCAATGATCTTACTGAGAAAGATATATGTGATTCCATAGAAAAACTGAAGAATGTACTAAAAGGCGATATTGTCTTTTATAGATCCATAAACGGAAAAACCTATCAGGAGATTAATGGAGAGTACAAGCGGATCAGGAGACGAGAGGACTAGTTTCAAATGGATAACAAGTTGGTGAAAAGAAAAATACAGACTTATGAGATTATTTTATGCATTTTTGTACTTGCCGTGGTCGCGGCGGGACTGCTCATGCCGAAGACAGGCTCTCTTGTAATGATCGATGAGATCTGCGACATAGTTGC
>DWYL01000245.1 GCA_019118685.1 Candidatus Blautia merdipullorum | reverse complement strand
CTTATACTGACGGATCGCATCCTCATAGTTCTGCCCGCTGGTGTTGCATTTCAGCTCAAAGGTGAAAATGGCAATGCCGTTGAGGAAGATTACAAGGTCAATGCGCTCGCCCTCTTTGTGCCATACTTCCTCCATCACCGAGAGTACATTCTGCTGATACAGCGCCTCCGCTTTTTGGTTGAAGGTGGTGGCAGGCTTGCGGTACATGAGGGTCAGAGATACACCGTTATCAAACTCCACGCCGTGCTTCAGTACATCCAGCAGACTGCGGCTTTTCTTGTTGACCTCATTATTGATGTAGTTAAGGATGGTCTGGCGGGTCTTGCCGCCATAGAGCTTTTCCAGCCGTGCCAATACATCCGGCTGGGTGGCTTGTAAAAAGGAGAACAGCAGCTCCACATCCATGCCGTAGCCGGGATCGTAAGCGGTAGATGGGCGGACCTGATAGCCGTTTTCCTTCCGCAGCATTTCCAGAATGTATGCCTGATAATCTGCCCGTTCCTTTAATTGTCCTGCTTTGATGGCCATCTTACTGCACCTCCTTTACTCGTTTTTTGCCGGTGACATATTCGTAAATGAGAGATTTTTTGTGTTTGATTAAAATATCATATTGATCCTTTTTTGATTTCAACATTTCATTTATCATATCACATTTACTGTCTAAAAAATCAGCTATTTCTATTTGTTCTAGCAATGGCACATTGAGGAAGTTAAGATTCTTAATTATTATTTGACTGATGTTGGGCTGAGTTCCACCAAAAGCTTTTAAAAGCATTTCTTCTTGGGCAGCTTTCAAAAAATAAAACAAATATCTATTGTCATTTTTTTCGTTTAGCTTTATTACACAGCAAGCTTGGTTAGTAAATGAATCAATTTTAGAAATTGCAACATTCCCCACGGATGCGCCATACATTGCAACCACCACAAAATCTTTGGTATACCAATTAAGAGCATGACATTCTAAAATAGCTAAGTTAGTTAATTGTTTTTCCGTTTCATAAATATAATCTTTCCCATACAAATCCCCAGACTGAATCCACGAATGTTCTCCATTATCATAGTACATTGAGTTACCAGAATCCGGAGTAGTTCCGCTACCAATTATTGAAGCTTCAAATTTAATACGAGTTTTTTGCCAATGTTCCGGAATTTTCCCAATCCACTCAACGCCGCTATCTTTCATTGGCGCAGATTTGTCCAATCCCTTAGTTACCGTTTCGGTGATCAGTGATTTTTTGTATTGCTGTAAAAGTACAATCTGTTTTTCCAAATCTGCGGCAATGCTGTCAATCTGGGCACATTCTTCATCGAGAAAATCGGCGATAGCTTGTTGTTCTTTGGGCGAGGGTAACAAAATAAGCATCTTTTTTAATTCTTCAAAAGTTAAACTTTGTCTAACGCCTTGCCCAAAGGCATAAATCTGTTTGCTTGTATCGAATGCATATAAATACCAATGGTAATAGGAGGGAGAACCACATTTCAAACGTATCGTGACATACGCTGATGTAATAATTCCTTTTTCTTCCTTGACTAATCCTGTTCGCAAGCTTACCTGATCGTTTTGCATATCAGTTAATCGAAGTACAATATCATTCTTTTTAATGATATTGTATGTATCAAAGCTTTCAGGAATTAGTCCAAAGGCACCTTCTATGTCCTTTTTCACTATCTTACCATAACTAAGAGATAACAGATTTTTTTCCTTTGTACCTGAGTTCTTATCTTTGACCTGATCAAAAAGAGTTTGTAACCGTGTGACTTTCCAACTTTTTGGAATATCCCCAATCCAATCAATCCCACTGGGTTTCATTTGCTCTGCCATTACACTCCCTCACTTTCCTGCAAGGCTGCAATTTTTTCGGAGAGGGATTTTTCCAGTTCCATAAACTGTGCCAGCAGATCATCTGCCTTTTCCGGCTCTTTGTACTCGTAAAAGAATCGTGTAAACGGGAACTCTGCGCCCAGTTTTTCTTTGTTGGTAGCGCTCTCCTTTTTTTTCGGGTCAAATTCATAGGTCCAGATAGCATCCGGTACATGGGGATATACTTCCGCCTCAAAATATTTCTCCGGGTCCTGGGTGAGCTTGATGATCTCGGTGTCCTTGGTGGTGGTATCCTTGACAATTTCGCCCTTGCGGTCTTTCTGCACCACGGCAGTTTTGTCCATCACCGCCAGCACCATGGCAATGCCCGTCAAACGACTGGCAGACATTCCCTCAACCTTGCCCAGCAGAGATTTCAGATACTTTTCAAACTCGCCATAATCCATAAACATCTGGTCAGAACGGTTAGCCTCCAGAATGGTCAACACATCCGCCACAAACTGCTGGCCCGCCAGATATTTCTGGTATTTTTTCTCGTCGGCAGCGCTGCGGGGGTTCATCTCTTTCAGCTGTTCAAAATCCGTCTCATTGAAAATGCTGGAGTTACTGGTGAAGTAGCTGCTGGTCCGCAGCCGCTCGATGCTCTCCTCATCCAGCACACCCCGGCGCTGCAACGGCTGATAAACCGCATACTCTTTGTACATAAACTCCTCGTTGGGGAAAATCTTGCAGTACTGGTTTTCCTCGAAGTTGGAGTACAGCTCGGTGATTTTTACCATGCTATCCCGGTCGATTTCACGACGTTTTTTGCCCAAAGATTTGCGAAGAGGCTTCCACATATCCACTGCATTGATTAGCTGCACCTTTCCTCGACGGTCATGGCGCTTGTTTCGGGACAGAATGAAGATATAAATACCGATGTCGGTGTTATAGAAAAGCTGGGTAGGCAAGGCAATAATGGCCTCAATCAAATCTTCCTCCAGCATCCAGCGCCGGATCTGGCTCTCACCGCTGGTGGTTCCACCGGAGAAAAGAGGCGAGCCATTGGTAATAATTGCTGCACGCCCGTTTTTCTCGTCCAGCTTGTTGATGGCGTGCTGCATGAACAGCAGTTGGGCATCGCCGGTTCCAGGAAGACCATGCTCAAATCGTCCGCCCTTCTTGTTTTCCTCACGGACGTTCTTCTCCTGTCCTTCCGGTGCATCTTTGCCTCCCCAGGGTGTACCAAACGGAGGATTCATAATCACCAGCCGCATTTTCTGATCCGGGAAGCAGTCCGTTTTCAGGGTGTTGGCCTCCTCATCACCCATGATGTTTTTCACATCCTGCCCTTTGATGAGCATATCTGCCAGGCAAATGGCGTAGGATTCGGGGTTGATTTCCTGTCCAAACAAGCGCACATCCACATAGGGATTTTTGCGGCGCAGGAAATCATAGGTAGTGGACAGCATACCGCCCGAACCACAGGCAGCGTCCAGTACGGTTGCGATCTTGCCCTCATCGGTCAGCAGATCATTGCAGCCCTCTGCCAGCAGTACATTGACCAT
>DWYL01000244.1 GCA_019118685.1 Candidatus Blautia merdipullorum | reverse complement strand
CCCAAAGAAGTCGAACAGTTTGAATGTTTCCTTGGGGTACTTATGGACGATTTCCTGACCGCCGTTTCGCTCTTTGAAAATGAAATCATGTTTTCGTGTACCACGGCCCTTAATCTGAATAAAGTCTGTGGGAGAGAAGATAGGGCGCAGTAACCCGATGTTCAGCAAATCTTCGCAGTCATACCCGGTTGTCATCATGCCCACTGTGACACAGATTCTGGTCTTGGATGATTTATACCCTTCCAAGAAACTGGTTGTTCCGCTCAGATTATTGTTCTGGAAGTTGATTGTATAGGTCTGTGCGTTCATAACGTCTGATGTGATCTGCATAGCAAAATCCGAACAGTATTTGCCGGGGAACATCATATCCGCATACACGTTTAGCAGCTGTGTGATTTTTGCTGCATGTTTGCGGCTTACGCAGAAGATGATGCCTTTGCCAATTTCTCCGGTAATCGGGTCACGGAGTGCATTGTCCATAAAAGTTTTGACAAACATCTTGTTGGTTTCTTCGGAGAAAAACTTCTTTTCAAAGTCACGGGCAAAGTAGGTTTCTTCCTGTTCTTCATCCGCTTCATCCCCTTGCGAAATCACGGCATAACCTTCATCTGCCAATAATTTTGTTGTAATATCAGTTCTGGCGTCCACTACTGTGGGATTGATCAAATAGCCGTCCCGAACACCATCCAGCAGCGAATAGCGGTATGTTGGATCGCCGCTTTCACAACCAAAGGTTTTATAGCTGTCTAGCAGTTGCCGTTTTTCCCATGCCCGTGGATCAGTAGCTTTCAGCCTTTCTACATCAATATTTTTGATATAGTCTTTGGGCGTAGCCGTCAATCCCAGCTTATAACCGAGAAAATACTCGAATACGGCACGGCTGTTTCCGTTGATGGAACGATGACTCTCATCGGCAATGATAAGTGAAAAATCGGTAGGCTTAAAGAAACGCTTGTATTTATTATTGAACATAAGCGTTTGTACGGTGGAAACAACAACCTCCGCTTTCCGCCAATCGTCTACGTTCTCCTTGAATATGACCGTGTGATAGTCGGGAGCAAGATAGTTATGAAAATTTTTCTTGGCCTGATTTTCAAGCTCAATTCTATCCACCAGGAAAAGCACCCGATTCGCATTTCCGCTACGCAAGAAAAGACGAATTACGGCAGCAGAAGTGAGAGTCTTACCTGTACCGGTTGCCATCTCAAACAGGAACCTCTGATTTCCACGTCGCACAGATTCCTGCAAGGCTTTCAGCGCATTGATCTGATACTGACGGAGAAGTCGTAGCCCATTATCATATAAGAATTGCTGACGAGTTTCAGGATTTATGTACTCGGGTGCCTCCATATATCGAGGATTTTTGATTACGGCAATATAATCTGCACCAATTTCCTCAGAATATAGTTTTGCTGGGTCAGCGTTCATTGCTTTGCTTTCCCGAATGCTTTCATAGCTGGGGAAAGCCGTGATAAGCTGCGAGTTTCCCTTGTAAATATTCCAGAAATAATGCTGATTTCCGTTGGAGAGGATCACATACTTGAGATAAAGCGACTTGGCATATTCTCTGGCCTGCTCCTTGCCGACCAGGGGATCTTTATCCTCCGCTTTTGCTTCCAGCACGATAAAAGGCTTACCTTTATCATCAAGGAGCAGAAAATCCACAAAGCCATTCTTCACCTTATCAAAATTTTCACCCAAGCCTGTCAAATCGGCTTTGGACATTTTGACATTTGGTTCCAGCTGTATGTTTGCAGGCCCGTTTTCATCATCAAAGAAACGCCAGCCAGCTTCTTCTAACAGATGATTGATTTTAATTCTTGCACTTGCTTCTTTCTTTTTCAAAACAGCAGTCCTCCTTCTGTCTGCGACTGCAATTATAATTTATAAACCATGCTGTGATTGATATTTATAGGTGTTCGTGGGTTTGCTGACATTGGCAGGTATCAGCCATATTCTATTGATTTGCACAGCGCCTTCTATACGATTATTCTTACAAAGGATTTGTACCTGTCGGGCACTTATATTCCACTTCTGTGCGGCTTCCAGTGTCGTAATATAGCCATTCAGCATTGAACGTACCTCCAGTAAAAGCAAACAATTACTATCTCCATTATATTCGTTTGAACGAACTTGTTCAATACAGAATCACGAATTATACCCTACAAAAAGAATGGGATTTCCAGTTCTTTTAAGTTAATTAGCATGGAATTGTTTTGCATGTAGCAAATCGCTTTTTTAGCAAATATTTTGCTTATCATTCGATCCCATTCCGCAAGTTGCTGAATTTCTGCAACCTGGTTCACAAAATCAAAATATATTTCGCCCCATTCGCCATCGAAGTCTACCTGATACAGATAGATTGCGGTGGCGATTTCTTTTTTCTTTCTGGTAATGTTTTTGCGTTTTAGATGCACAGCGTGCAGAATACCCTCTTCTACCAAAATAGTGGTGAGTTTGTCCAGTGCCTTACGATATGCACGTTCCGCACCACTGGTTCCGCTTCCCTCAAACAGAGTAGCAAGCTCCTCAAAGGAAGAACGGCTGCTCATAGGACTTACTCTGCCGCAGTGCATACAGATAGCATTGCGTTTTTCCAGCAAAGTCTGTTCCCGATAGTCGAGAGTATCAAAAGCTTTTTGAATGGCTTCAGCTTTGATGCCATTCCAGAGGATTTCGGCGTAGTCCCAGTGATCGTCTCGGCTGACATCTTCACCGGTTTCCTCGCTGTCTTCATCTGTCGGGAAACATAGAATGATTGGCGACTGCGAAGCCCTTTTGCCGCCTTCAGATATTCAGCAGCCGTTTCTTGCTTACAGTTCTTTTCAGCCGCATATTCGGAGATGGTTTTCTGTGCATGTTCTCCCGATGTGCGGTATTTCCATGCAATTCCTCGAATTTTCTTGTATTGATCCAGAGAATCCACAGACCAACTTTCTTCCAGCATACGACAAGAAAGAAGAGCATCTGTGATAAAAGGATACAAATATGTTGTAAAGTCAGCTCCTATGCTGGGATCATAATCTAAAAAGCGCTCAATCACAGCCACAACGCAGGCCATTTTATAATCAAGGAAGCGCTCCGGATCATATCGCTCATTGCCGTCGCTGCACCAAAAGTTATAAATCCGTCCATTGAGCATCTTTTCATAGTGATGCAGAAAGAAAGACAGGTACCTCAAATTATTCTGTTGCTGTGCCTGGATGATATAGTCATTCAAATTAGATACTTTAGGCGGCTCCGGTTCTAACTGTAAGGTGCGCTCTGCTTCCATGCGAGACAAGTTTTCACCGGTATAAAATCCATATTTTGAGGAATATCCCTTCAAGTTCCATTTGTATTCCGGCATCGGCGCACCTCCTTTCAATCATGCACTTTCAGTTTCTAACTTATTTTAAGTGCAATAAAATACACCGGGAAATCAAAGCCGTCTCTGGTAAGAATCATTGACGCTATCCGTGTCGCAGCATTAGGATGAACTAACGGAGAAAAATTTTCCTTTATCTGAAGTGGAAAATCATAGTGCAGAATATGCTCAGAATACCTTTCCCAAAATGCTTCAAAATTTGCTGAATTAACATAGGCTACAATAAAAGTAGCGGTACCTAAAGCATTATAATTCGTTATTGATTTACTGATATGTCTGTCTATATAATCGGCATTTACGCTATTTAATTTCATACCTTCAAATATGCCGATTTCTTTCCCGTCCTTAGTTAACAGGATATCAACCTCAGCAGCATCTTTGCCGCTCGCAGACACACCGTGTCGAGATTGATCTTTTACTTCGAGATACCCCTTAGCAAAAAACATATCCCTAAAATAATCGTTGATACTATTTTCTGAACTTTCAGCGTTGAATAAAGCATTCCAACATACACGTTCTCCTATTTGGACTAAATCATTGAGAACATTTTTGGCTGTTTGAATATCACAATTTAATCTTTCCTCATTAGACGAAGGACTTTCTACATCTTCCAATGAAACATCCGCATCAAAATAAACAACGTTTCTAATGAGGAATCCAGACTCGCTTGGTTTAAGAGCTTTTCCAATAGCGTCTTTTAATTTTTTATCTGCACGTTTTAATACGGAAATATCCTTGTCTGTACCCTCAAATGTAAAGTCAAGAGCTCTTTTGTTCCAGTTATCCCCTCTTAGACCAGCATAATATGCTAAACCAACATCTTCATACTCATAC
>DWYL01000243.1 GCA_019118685.1 Candidatus Blautia merdipullorum | reverse complement strand
GTGAAAATGAAGAACTAAAGAAAAAGGAACTGACAGCAGAGCAGTGGATTGCACTTGGAAAGCAGATAGCTGATGCAGGAACTCTTCATTTATTAATTACTGGCGGAGAGCCGATGATACGTCCGGATTTCTGTGAAATATGGAAAGAATTGTATCATATGGGTTTCTTTCTTCAGCTCTATACCAATGCAACTATGGTCACACCGGAAATTATGGAGACGCTGCGGAAATATCCGCCCCATCAGATTGGAGTTACCATCTATGGCGCTTCCGAGAAAACCTATGACAAGGTTTGTGGCAATGGGAAAGCCTTTCACAGGATGGTAGAAGCAGTGAAGCAGTTTCAGGAGTTGCCTTCCATAATAGATTATCGCACTACGGTTATCCAGGATAATTACTATGATATAGAAAATATGGAAAAATTGGTATCTGAGGAATTCCATTCATCTCAAACTTTGACCCAGACCCAGATGGTTATGAAAGCAGTACGAGGCGGATGTGCGAAGGTGGAGGAATGCAGATTATCACCAAAGCAGAATGTTGAGCTATATTTTCGTCGAAGTATGGAAGAGATGAAAGAACTTGTGGGAGCAGAGCAGTTTGATGCTGATTGTGTCAGATATCGGATCGATTCCGATGCTAAAAAGCAAAAGAACGAAAGAGAAAGGCTTACCCTTTTTGGCTGCAACGCAGGAATGAATAACTATACTATTGCATATGATGGAAAACTTCAGGGATGCCAGATTCTCGGACAATTTTCAACGGATGTTGTTAAAGATGGCTTTTGGCAGGCATGGAGAGAGTATCCTTTTACAGTGAAGCGAAAGGAGTATACAAATCCTAAATGCGCAAATTGTAAAGAAATTGATTTTTGTTGGAGTTGTGCGGCTTCCAGATATGCAGAAGCAGGTGATTTCGAAGAAGTCTCTGATTATATTTGTAAGACAACAAAAGAGTATGTTAGATATATTGATAAATAAAAACAGGAGGTTTTGAATTATGAAAGAATATAAAGAGCCAGAAATTCAGTTTATTAGTTTGAATCCATCGGAAAAAGTAGCAAGTCCGTGTTGGGCGTATGCTGTGAATAATAAACCAAGTCCAACATATTATTATGATTTAGAAGGGCCTGGATATGTAAGCTTCGAGATTGCTAAAAATGATAAAAAGGCTAAAGAGATTGCTTTATTTGGAAATGGAAAAGGTTGCGATGGTGGAATGCCATGTAATGTTTATTATTATTATGATATGAATGGAGATAAGATAATAGGAAATAATGAATGTAAGTTATTAGAAGAAGATGATCCTTTGGTTGATAAATTAACAGAAGCGATGTATGGATTTGGGGGAAATTCTGGAGAACCAGTTAATCCTTCCGACTTTCCTGGACGGCCAGGTAATTGGAGCTAAATGTATTTAAAAATTGCGGACATTGTTTTCCATTATGATTCACGACTGATTTCAAAAAATATTTTTCAAATTCCATATAAATATAATGCCTTTTGTATATCAAATCAAAATGCGGATATCCGATTTAGGTTTTATTTTATAAAAAGGGAAAATTTACAAAATTGGATACCAGATTTTCCTATTATTTATAGCGGTAAAATGTTTTCTGTTCACTATGAATTTCGGAAATGCAAGAAGGGTATTCTGTATATACTATGGAATAAGAAAAAGGAAATAGTATTCAGCACTCTTATCTGGCATAACTGGAAAGCGATAATTGTTCTAAATGATTATACGAAAACACATGGTATTTTCACCTTTGAGATGCTAGGGAGACTCTTGCCTTTTTGCTTGCTTCAAAAGGAAGCATTGGTTATCCACGGTGCCCTTATGGAATACGATGGCAAAGGAATCATCCTTTCCGCCCCATCCGGTACCGGAAAATCCACTCATGCCCATTTCTGGAGGGACAACTACCGCGGGCTGATTATTAATGGCGACCGTTCTCTTTGCCGTAAAAAGAACGGCATCTGGACGGGATACGGTATGCCCTGGTGCGGAAGTTCCGGGGAATATATCAACAGGGATGTGCCTATACGTGCGATCGTAGTCCTTCAGCAGGCGGAAGAAAATGAAGTGCGCCTTTTAACGCCTTTAGAAGGTTTCCAGAGAATGTATGAAAATCTGGTGCTGCCTCAATGGGACAAGGATAAAGTGAATCAGGGACTGGATTTATTTGACGATATGCTTGCAAACATTCCGGTGTACCTGTTGAAATGCAGACCAGAGGCAGAGGCTGCAGCAGTATTAAAAAGAGAAATAGACAAACTATAAAGGAAATATCATAGATCTGGAAAAGATCAGGAATACCAAGGACACCCAGGGGGCTGTCGCATTAAACATATGTCAGGAATATTTATCCATTTTATGCGAATTTGTCGAGCATAGCTTTGAGACCATAGGCTCAAAGCAGCGCAGACTGAGCAATAAAATGTATAAATATTCTCGATTTTGATTAATGCGGCAGCCCCTTGCTTTTTTTCATAGAACTTATTATGATATGCCCAGAGGGGAACACGATGATTAAGGGGGCTTGATGATGAGCAGAAAGAAGAAAAGAATCTTGATCCTATTGTTTGTTTTTGCGGCGGCTCTTGTGATCTACGTTGCAGCCAGCCTGTGGATTTCTTATAACCTTTTGACCGTGGAGGATTATACGGTGACTCTGGGCCAGGAAGGGAAGGAGCTGAAGGTGGTTGTGATCGGGGATCTTCATGACCATGAGTTTGGCGAGGAGAACCAGGAGCTGGCGGAGAAAATTTCGGAGATAGAGCCGGATCTGATCCTTATGGATGGGGATATGCTGAACAGTGATTCCGAGTCTGCCAGGGTGCCGGTGACGTTGATCCAGAAGCTGAAGGATGTGGCGCCTATATATTATGCGCTGGGAAATCATGAGGAAGATTATATAGCCCGGGGTAATAAGGATCTGATCCAGGAACTGACGGACGCCGGGGCTGTGGTGCTGGATCAGGAATATGCGGACCTGGAGGCCGGAGGCGTGGAGATCAGGCTGGGCGGCCTGTATGCCTATGCCTTTGGCACCGATCCTAAGAGCGGATATAATGAGGCTGATGACGCTCCGGCAGATGTCCGGGAGTTTCTGGAGGAGTTTCAGGATACGGACCGTGTGAAGATTATGATGTCTCACAGACCGGACAGTTTTGTCTTCGGGGATACCAGCCAGGTGTGGGATGTGGATCTGGTGGTCAGCGCCCATGACCACGGCGGCCAGGTTGTGGTGCCTTTCCTGGGAGGTCTTTATGGGGGAGATCAGGGATGGTTTCCTGATTACGTCCATGGACTGTACCAGAAGGACAAGATACAGCTTTTTGTTACCAGCGGTCTGGGAACTAATAAAAAGGCGCTGCCAAGATTTAACAATCCGCCGGAGATCGCGGTTCTGCATATTACAGTGTAAAAAAGAGAAAATAACGGTGAGGACAGTCATGAGTCTGCCGGAGGAGTTTTTCTCCGGCCCAGGAGGAACGAAGGATATGAACCTCGAGAAAGACTTTATCCTGAGAGAAATGGCAGGAGAATATGTGATCATCCCCACCGGAAAAAGAGCCCCCGTCCAGGAAGGGCTCCTTACGGTCAATGAAGTAGGGGCGGCGCTGTGGAAGGAACTGGAGAGAGGGGCGGATTTTCAGGAGCTTCTTGCTTCTGTGCTGGCCCAGTATGAGGTGGAAGAAGAGAGAGCGGTAAGGGAGATCCGGGAATTTCTGGATCTTCTGAGGAGGAACGGTATATTGACAATGGAGGAAGATGAGTATAGAAACAGAGATCATAATTGATAAAACAGGATCAGTGGAAGAACTTTTGAAGAGGAAGTCTGTGATCTGCCTGTGCGGGATGCCGGGCATAGGGAAAAAGACCATGGTGAGGACACTTTTGAAGAATCATCCGGAGGCGGAGGGGAAGATCTGCTTTGCTGAAGAACTGGAGCCGTCTGTGCCCGGCGAGGGAAAAAGCTGCACCTGGTATCTGGTGCGGAAGCTGGAGGTCAGGGAATATCCGGGACTTACTGAGAAGCTCTGGGATTTTTTCCGGAGGATGCCCAAAGGGGACAAGGTGATTTTTGCCGCTGACGGGATCGTGCCGGAGGCCTTGCTGGAATTTCTCTGGAACGGAGCTATGGAAATGGTCTATCCGGAGAGCTTCTGGTTTACAGAGGCGGAGACTTATCGTTATCTGAAGGCTGTGGGAAGCGTTCTGGACAGAGGAGAGACCTACCGGCTTACCAGAGGCTGGGCAGGGTGTATCGCCCTGATGGCCCGGATCCAGAGGCAGCTTCCGGAGAAATGGAGTCCTGAAGAGCTGTGCAGCCGGTACGAGATACGGAAATATGTGGGGGACAGGATTCTGGGGATCCTGTCTGAGAAAGAACAGAAATTTCTTATGGAAAGGGCTTTCTGCCCCAGGCTGGAAAGGGAACTGGAAGAGATCCTCTGGAGAGACCATGATGAGGAGACTGAGGAGCGCCTTTTTGCCAGCGGGATCATGAGCTATGTGCCTTGGCGGAATTTCTGGAGAGTCCATCCGGTGATCCGCCGGGCGCTGAGGAAAAGCCCGGAACAGGAGACAGGGAGGAAGGCGGTAAGGTGGTATGAAGAGCATGGCTATATCAGCGAGGCTCTGGAATGCTGCAGGAGCATCTCCGGCGAGGCAGAGTATCAGGAATTTTTGGTGAGGAATTATGACCGGCTGTCCTTTCTGCCCGGAGGGCTGAACCTTTCTCTGGATAAGAGAGAGGAGGAGAAACCGGAGCTTTTTTTCCTGAAATGGATGGAGGTCTATTTCAGCCAGAAATGGGGAAGGATGGAGAAGTATTACCGGAAAGCCTGGCTGTTGTGGCAGGAAGCAGAGCGGACAGGAAAGGATCTGGAAAAGTGGAGAGAGGTTTTCCTGAATATCTCCTATGTGAACCCCTTCGTAGAGACCAGAGAGTGGATGGAGCTGACGGAGGAACTGACAGAGCCTGGCAGAAGGCTGAGGCTATATTACATACTGGGGGAATCCTTTTCCTATCTCAGCGGGATCCGGGATCTGACGCCTCTGTTTGCCGGGACCAGGGAAGAAGTCAGGGCCTGGGAAAAACTGTGGCAGGAAAGGCTGGCCCCGGAGACTTATCTGGCCTACCGCCTTGCAAAGCTGGAGTATGATTTCCAGACCGACCGGATCCAGCCCCAGGAGCTGGAAGAAGTGCTCCGGGAGATCGGGCCGGAAAGCCCCTGGCAGCTGCGGCTGGGAAAATTGTTTCTTCTCTACCTCTTTGCAGAGGGAGAGGAAGGGAAGAATCAGGTTCAGAGGGCTCTGGAGGATACGGTGGAGGATCTAAAAAAAGAAGAGTCAGAGGTATGCCGGTATAATACCACCGCCCTTTATTATCTTTCCGAGGCCAAGTGGGGGGAAAAGGAGGATATGCTCCGCTGGCTGAGAGATACAGGGGGAGATATTGAAAACAAGTGGGGAAAGACCTGTTTTCACATGGCGGCCCAGGTAAAGATCCACCTGTATCTGGAGAATTATATCCAGGCGGAAAAGGCACTGAAGATCCTGATCCCTTTCTTCCAGGGGAATCACATCTGGAAATACCGGGCAGAATCTCTTTTCCAGATGGCCATGGTGGAAAAGGCCAGGGGAAGGGAAGCAGAGTCTCTCAGATGGACGGCAGAGGCGATCCAGGCAGCAGAGCCCTGGCGGTATGTAAGGATCTTTACCGGATACGGCCCCAAGGGCCGGGAGCTGCTGGAGGATTACCTCCGGTTCCTGGAGAAAAGCCGCCAGGAGCCGGTGCGGATCAAGAAAAAATATAAATACGGCAATGTAAAAAACATGCCCTATAAGGACTGGCTGGACTATATCCTGCGGAAAGCCAAGAAAAGCCAGGCCCGCTATCCCGGGACAAAGAAAGAAGAAAAAGAAGCTTATCCGGCGGAAAAGCTTACTCTCACAGAACAGATGGTCCTTCAGTACCTGAAGCAGGGCTGCACCAACGGAGAGATCAGCAGGGAGATGAACATAAAGCTTCCTACGGTGAAAAGCCATATCTATAACATTTATAAGAAATTAGGGGTTTCTACCAGACTCCAGGCTGTAGAAAAAGGCCGGGAGAAGGGATTTTTATAAATCTCTAAAAAATCAGAGGGATATCTCATACCTGAGTATGAGGTGTTCCTCTTTTTTTCATGCTAAAATTTAATCAGACACCGGAAAATTTTTAAAAAAGAGAAGATTCCGGGCTGTATTTTTTTCGCCATATGGAATGGAAAATATTGGAAATCGAGAAAAGCATTGTAAAAAATTTAGCAGGAAAGAGAAGATACTTATGAACGAAAATATAAAAAAACGATTATTAGAAGCCCTGAAAAGCTTTCTGGAAGGAGAAAAAGTCCAGTGGGAATCAGGAGTCTCCCCGGAAGAATGGGGAACCCTTTTTGATCTGGCCATCCAGCATCAGATCCTCCCTATGATCTACGAGGCAGTCTATGCCTGCCCGGCCTTCCAGTCTATGCCGGAGAGTCAGAAAGACTACCTGAAGCACAGAATGATCCAGCAGGTCATGGTCCAGGGGAGAAAAACCGCAGAATTCCTCTCCCTTTATTCCAGACTCCTGGAAAAAGACCTTACACCCGTTGTGGTAAAAGGAATCATCTGCCGGGAAATGTACCGGGAGCCGGATTACCGGGCTTCAGGGGATGAAGACGTACTGATCCCTCCGGAACAATTCCTTCTCTGCGACCAGGTGTTCAGAGAAAACGCCATGGACTATCTGGAACCAGAGAAAGATCCGGAGAAGGAAGGGGAGGTTCCCTATTATAAAAAAGGAGGGCTCCTTCACATAGAGCTCCATAAAGAACTGTTTCCCTCCCAGTCAGAGGCTTACGGAGAACTGAACGAAATGTTCCGGGATGTTTTCCAGAGAAAAATTCAGACCGAGATCCAGGGAGTTCCCGTTTATACCATGGGCCATACAGATCACCTTCTGTACCTGATCCTCCACGCCTTTAAACATTTCCTTCACAGCGGATTCGGCATCCGCCAGGTGTGCGACATTGTGATCTATGCCAATACATACGGATCTGAGATTGACTGGGAATATCTGTACCAGGCATGCCAGAAGATCCACGGAGAGAACTTTACCGCAGCCCTTTTCCACATCGGAGAGAAATATCTGAACTTTGATAAAGAACAGGCCTGCTATCCAGCCCTGTGGCAGCAGGAAGAGGCAGACGGAGAAGCCCTTCTGGACGATCTTCTCCAGGGCGGGGTCTTCGGAGACTCCAGCCTGAGCCGAAAACACAGCAGCAACATGACCCTTGCGGCGGTAACCGATGAGAAAAAAGGGAAAAAAGCCAAGGGCTCCCTGGCCAGCTCCCTGTTCCCGGATAAAGAATACATGGCAGGAAAGTATACCTATCTGGAAAAATATCCTTTCCTCCTCCCTGCCGCCTGGGGAAGCAGGATCCTGAACTACATGAAAGAAACCCAGGGAACAAAAAATAACGACGCCAAAGAAAGCATCGCTATCGGAAACCAGCGGATCGAACTGCTGAAAAAATATAAGATCATACGGTAGAAAATTGAGTTCATAAAAGAAAATCCTTCTGTATTATACGCCGACGCTTACCTGCCAAGTGCCGGAAGCCCTAAACCCATGCCGGATTGATTCCCGGGAGCAGCAAGTCAAGGGTCAAATACAGAAGGATTTCTTTGCTATCTAAATGCAGCAGATTTGATCAGGAGCATCAGAGATTGTATTTTTTATACAATTCTTCCCGGTACTCAGGGTCTGAGGCAGCTTTAATGATCAGATCTTCTTTTTGCTCTTTGCTCAGCAGCAGAATAAGCCTGCTGTAACGCTCAGCAGCCATCTGCTTGCCCTGCTCAACTCCATCATCCCAGATCATCTCTCCCAGTTTGGTCATAGCGATTCCCTCCTATCTTGCGGCATAGAAATATTTCCTGCCTTTATCATATCATATCGGACAACAGAATGATTCATGTTTTTGCAGTATTGTAACGTTAAAGGCAAAAGATTTTTCACTTTCTATGATACTGGGTTGCCCTGCACTGGTGTTTCTACAATCCTCAAAATTTTCCCCTTAAAATAATTTGTATATATAAAAATATATAAGGTATAGCAAAAGCCATGGAAAAGATTTTTATAAAACATGTCATCTGTGGCTGGATTATGATATATAAGGAAAAGAGATGTGATACCTTTATATTAGTCCCGATAAACTGTGAAAAAACTGTGAAAAATATGCAAGTTAGTGAATTAAAACTTGACTTTTAGTAAATTAAAGTGCTAAACTAAAATATAATAGTTATTCGAGGCAGAATTTATATGGTTGCATAAATAACAGAGGAGAGATGTGTATTGAAAGAGGAAGAGAAGAAAATCTCTGATGCAGACAGGGAAAGACGATACCAGATCAGTGAGGACTTTGTTTTACGGCAGATCGGAGGCGAATATGCCATTATTCCTATAGGAGAGGCATCTTCCATCAGCAATGCGGTAATGTCTCCTAATGATTCAGCGGTTTTCCTGTGGAAACAATTTATGGAACCTAATTCAGAGGAAAAAGTGACTGCCAAAGTCCTGGAAGAATATGAGGCACCTGCAGAAAAAGTAAAGGACGATGTGCACCGCTTTATCCAGGAGTCACTGAGGAGACAAATTTTAAAGGAGGTAGATTGAAATGGAAAGAAAATGGGAAACACCAAGGATTTTAGTACAGGAATTTGAGCCAAATGAGTATGTGGCAGTATGCTGGACGGTAGCATGTAGAGTGGGCAATGGAAATTATGGAGAATATGGTCAAGAGCAAAATTGGAGAAATTGGAATGGACAGCGGCCTTATGGCGGTAATTGCCATGATCACACTGGTAGCTGTAGCATAGCAAGTAATAATCAGTTTAATGTTAGTGAAAGTGGACAAGTTTCGTTTTATGCAGAAAATAGCAGTGACCAAGGCTCTCTTAACGGTGGGTATACGCACTACATAGACAACAATGGCAATAATACAATTGATGATGGTGATAGCATTTTTTGGTATACCTTAAGTGGCAATGAGGATAGAAGGTGGAATCACTATGGTATAGTAACAAATCCTACGCCTAATCATCCAAACCGTTCATAATAACTAATGCGAACCTGTATAAGTGAAAATGCTAAAAGAGAACCGAAATATTTCGGTTCTTTTTTTGATAAACAGAGCTGCATTATAAGGCTAAATGGAGAATTCTATGGAACATGAAGAAAATATAACAACAGTAGAGGGGATGATGCTGAGCCGGGCTGCCGCCAGCGGACGGCCATTGAATGGTAGTCTGGAGCTTCTTCCATTATGTAACATGAATTGTGATATGTGCTATATCAGACTGAGCCCTGAGGAAATGAAGAAAAGGGGAAGACTCCATACTGCAGATGAATGGATCCGTCTGGCAGGAGAGATGGAGAAGGCAGGAGTGCTGTTTTTGCTCCTTACAGGAGGAGAACCTCTGTTGTTTCAGGATTTCCGGAGGCTATATCGAGAGCTACGCCAGATGGGAATGATCCTGACAATTAATACAAACGGCACTCTTTTAGACGAGGACTGGGCGGATTTTTTCGGCAGATACAGGCCTCGGAGGATCAATATTACCCTGTACGGAAAGGATGATACAGCTTATGAAACACTTTGCCATTATCCTGGGGGATTTGAAAAAGCCCTGAGGGCAATCCGATTGCTGAAGGAAAGGGAAGTAGACGTAAAGATTAACGGAAGTGTTACCAAAAATAACCGTAAGGATATGGAAGCCATTTACAGGATCGGACAGGAACTGGATGTGCCGGTTCATATGGATACCTATATGCTGCCTGGGGTTCATGAGAGGGGAAAGCCCTTTGAAGAACAGGCAAGACTGGATCCAGAGGAAGTGGCGGCAACAGAGCTGGAGGTTATGAGAACTGAGTGGGACAGGGAATCTTTCTTTGCATATGTGAGAGAGATCAACAGACAGTTAAAAGAAAAAAAGAAAGTCTATCCGGACCGGATTTCCTGTATGGCAGGGAACTGTTCTTTTACTGTAAACTGGCAGGGTGAGATGCGGCCGTGTGTTACTTTAGAAGAACCGGGAGTTCCGGTGTTTGAAACAGGATTTGAGACTGCCTGGCAGGAAGTAAGAACCAGATCCAAGGAATTTCAAATGAACCCTAAGTGCAGAAAATGCAGACTCCGGCCAGTATGCAAGACCTGTGTGGCCTGTGCTAAGTTAGAAACCGGTGAATACAGGGGGCTGCCGGAATATCTCTGCCGGTATGCAAAAGAATATGGAAGACTGCTGGAAGAGGAATGGAGGAAGATTTCTCCGGGCATTAAACAATAAAGAAATAAAAAAGCGGGGCAAAGTTGTAGGAGAAGATTTTGCTCCGCTTTTTATGCATCTAAAGGAGAAAAATGGACAAAAAATGAAACACATGGAAAAAATGTGGGAAATACAGGGAATCCTGTATATTGGGTTGAATTTCACTCCTATAGGTAGTAGAATATACAGGCAGATAGGGACAAGCCTTATCTTAGTCTAAAAATAAAATAAATTTCTTGCTTACCTTTGTCTCAAAGTTGGTACAAAATTGTGAAAAAACTGTGTCTTATTTTACTTGACAATAGTAAGAACTGTGCTATCATATTATATGCATATACAGGAAATTTATTTGGAGGAGGAGTAGATTGGAGAAAGACAAACAGTCGTCACAGCCCCTCTCTGACTCTGAACTTCAGCCACATCCCCTGAATTATGAGTCGGAGCCGAGTAAGAGAAAATTTAGAGCAAATCCGGATTTTATTCTCCGGGAGATTGCAGGAGAGGCCGTGCTCATACCTGTGGGAGAGGCGGGGATATTTGAAAACAGCTTGATTTCTTTAAATGATACTTGCAGTTTTTTGTGGAAGCTGTTTCAAACACCCAGGACAGCAGAGGATGTGATCGCCCAGGCAAAGGAAGAATATGAAGATCCTGAGGGCGAGATAGAAAAAGGGATTTACAGCTTTATAGAAGATTACGTAAAATATGGTTTATTGAAGGAGGAATAAAAAATGGAGAGAAGAGTTTGGACACGTCCATTAACAGAAGTGCAGAAATTTGAAGCAAATGAGTATGTAGCTGCATGTGGAGACAGTGGTACAACCTATTTATTTACATGTGATGCCGGTGGCGGAAAGTCAGGTACTGTATATCTTGAAACAAACGGACAGCCAGGACTTCAGACAGGTTGGGGTGGCGATCAGTATTTGAGTGGATATCATGCCTGCGGAACACAGCATGAAGCAGATTCAGATGATGCATTTCTGAATGGATATTATGTGACTGAAGAATATGTGGGACATTGGCCATGGGGACACTACGAGACAACTACAACGGATGTTATTGTCTGGAGAGGTCCCAACAATGATAATACTCATTGTACAACTAACCTCAATAGAGATGACTGGGAAACTGCAAAATCATAATACATAACTACATAATCACTATAGACCGGATCTATCCTCCGGTCTATTTTCATGTTATCTGAAAGGAGAGCTTTTTATGGAACCTATGGAAGGAGCAACCACTGTAGAGCGGATGCTTCTGGACCAGGCCAAGCGTACCCGCACACCTGCCAATGGCAGTATTGAGCTTCTGCCTCTCTGCAATATGAACTGCGATATGTGCTATGTCCGTTTGAGCCGGGAGGAGATGGAGAAGCAGGGACGGCTGAGAACTGCGGATGAATGGCTGGAGATCGGAAGACAGATGAAGGATGCAGGGGTGCTTTTCCTTCTTCTGACAGGCGGGGAGCCTTTTCTTTTCCCTGATTTTACCAGGCTTTATCTGGGGCTGCGGAAAATGGGGATGATCCTCACGATTAACACCAACGGAACCCTTATCGACGAGGAGTTGGCGGAGTTTCTCGGGAAGCATAAGCCGAGAAGAGTGAATATTACTTTATATGGAACCAATGAAGAGACTTATAGAAATCTGTGCCATTATCCCGGAGGATTTGAGAAAACCATAAGAGGGATTCGTCTTCTGAGAGAACAAGGGGTAGATGTAAAGGTAGGGGGAAGCCTTGCTAAAGCAAATCGGGAGGATCTGGACCGGCTGCTGGATATCGGAGAAGAACTGGATATTCCTGTGCGGGTGGATACTTATATGATGCCTGCTGTACGGGAGCGGGAGAAGCCTTATAATCTTCAGGCCCGCCTGAACCCGGAGGATGCGGCTGTGGCCAGGATCCATGCCCTGAAGCGGGAGATGGGCCCGGAACTTTTTCCTCAGTATGTGGAGCAGTCTGTGATGAGAGCGGATCATCCAGAGCCTGCCCGGGAGGAGCCGGGACATATGTCCTGCATGGCCGGCCAGTGTTCTTTTACCATTAACTGGCAGGGGGAGATGCGTCCCTGTGTGATATTGAGCCAGCCGGCGGTTTCGGTTTTTGAGGTGGGATTTGAGGCTGCCTGGAAGTATATGGTGGAAGAGACGGACAAGATCCTGCTGAATTCTAAATGCAGTGTCTGCAGATTGCGGCATCTTTGCCGGACCTGTGCTGCCAGCGCTCTCCTGGAGACCGGGAGCTATGAGGGAGTGCCGGATTATATGTGCCGGTATGCAGAGGAGTCTTTAAGGCTTTTAAGAGAAGAATGGGAGAAAATAAAGCATGGACAAGAAGTTTAAGATCGGTGATTTTCTGTTCCGCCTGGTCTGCCCTCCGGAGGCTCTTCCCCCTGAGAACTTTCTGAAGTTTGCCTGGGAGGAGGGAGCAGATCAGGAGGAGGCTGCCCCGGAATATACTTATTATATAGAAGTAACAGATCAGCTTCCCAAGCCTGAGGGAAAGGTCCTGGCCAGGCGGCCGGATCTTCTGGTTTTTCAGGGTGAGGCGGGGGAGAGCCGTCTTATTGGAGTGAAGGGGACGGAAGGGTATTATGCCTGCTATCAGGAGCTGGCTTCTCATAAGGCCCGGGTCCTTTTGGCCAGGGATCGGATACAGGGGCTGCATATTGACCCGGTGTTTACTTCTCTTCTTGCACTGGAGAGGCGGTTGATCGCCAGGGACAGTCTCATCCTCCACTGTGCCTATATGGTATATCAGGGGGAGGCCATTTTGTTTTCTGCTCCTTCTGAGACAGGGAAGACCACCCAGGCCAATCTGTGGGAGAAGTACCGGGGCAGCCGGACTGTGAACGGTGACCGGGCTCTGCTTGGGAAAAGGAAGGGAAGGTGGACGGCCCAGGGGTGGCCGGTATGCGGCACTTCGGAGGTCTGCCACAATGAAGAATTTCCCATCCGGGCTGTGGTGATGCTCAGCCAGGCCAAGGAAAACCAGGCAGAACAGCTTCCTCCCGGCAGGGCCTTTCCCCTGCTGTACAGTCAGATCACAGTAAATAAATGGAATATGAAGGATCATCTTCATGCCATTGACCTGATTCAGGAGCTGGCGGAAGGGGTTCCCGTGTTTCATCTGGGCTGTACCATATCAGAGGAAGCAGTGGACTGTCTGGAGAAAGCCTTGAAAAAACTGGATGGTTGACGTTTTGGAACCTGGGCTGTTATACTGTTGTACTAGAAGAAAGAGGCGGCAGAGTATAAGCCTGCAGCCCTGGATGGGAGAGGTTTCATGGACGAAGAAAATCAGAATCAAAATAAGAATCCGGCCTTTGAATCTCTGGATATCCTCATATCCAGGTGGAAGGACGGGACCTTTGGTGAGATCATAGAGGACTGGAAGTGGATCTTCAGTTACAGCGCCAGGTATAAGGGAGCCATTGTGTTTTATGTGATCCTGGGTGTTTTCAGTACTTCTATGGGACTGGTCAGCAGTGTGGCCAGCAAGTATCTTATTGATATTATTACAGGATTTGAGACCAGCAAGCTCTGGGTAATGATCGCTATTATGGTGGGCAGTACTGTATTCAGTCTGGCTTTCAGCAGTATTATCAGCAGGATCACGGCCAAGCTGAGCATTGACATTAACAATGATATCCAGGCGGATATTTTTGACAAGATCGTAGATGCGGACTGGCTGTCTCTGAATAAGTATTCCAACGGAGATATTCTCAACCGTTTCAACGGAGATATCGGGACCGTGAGCAGCAATGCCATCAGCTGGCTTCCTACCATTATTATTGCGGTTTACAATTTTATTGCTACTTTCTTTGTGATCCTTCATTATGACTGGATCATGGCGGTGATCGCTCTTGCCAGCGCTCCCTTCATGCTTCTTATGTCCAGGTTTATGATCAAGAAGCAGAGGGACTACAGCAAGAAGGTTCGGGAGATGAGCTCGGAGTTGATGACTTTTGAGGTAGAGGCTATCTATAACTTTGATACCATTAAATCCTTTGGAGTGGCTCCCCATTACAGCAAGAAGATGCGGTGGTGGCAGTCCAAGTTCCGGGACATCAGCCTGAAGTACAACCTGTTCTCTATTAAGACCAATATTCTCATGTCCATTATGGGAACTCTGGTGCAGTTTGCGGCTTTCGGCTACTGTCTGTTCCGGCTGTGGACCGGGGATATTACATACGGAACTATGACTTTGTTCCTTCAGCAGAGGAGCAATCTTTCCTCTGCTTTCAGCAATGTGGTGTCTATTATTCCTTCTTTCCTGAACAGTTCTGTGTCTGCTCACCGGATCCGGGAGCTGGTGGAACTGCCGAGGGAAGTACATATTCCCGAGAGCGGGGAAATGGATAAGTATGCGGAAGAGGGATTTCAGGTCCGGATGGAGGATGTGAATTTCTCCTATGTCCAGGGAACCCGTGTGATCACAGACTCTGCTTTTGAGGCGAATCCGGGAGAGATCGTGGCTCTGGTGGGCCCTTCCGGTGAAGGAAAGACTACCATGATCCGGCTGATCCTGGGACTGGTGCGGCCGGAGGACGGAGAGGTGAAGCTGAGAGCTTCCAACGGCCGGGAGATTCCTATGAATGCAGAGACCAGACATCTTTTTGCTTATGTTCCCCAGGGAAATACTATTTTGTCAGGAACCATTGCGGAGAACATGCGGATGGTGAAGGAAGAGGCCACCGACGAGGAGATCATTGAAGCCCTGAAGGTAGCCTGCGCCTGGGATTTTGTGGAGAAGCTGCCGGATACGATTAACAGCAGCGTGGGAGAAAGAGGACGGGGTCTTTCCGAGGGCCAGGCCCAGCGTGTGGCCATTGCCAGAGCGGTGCTGAGAGATTCTCCTATTCTCCTGCTGGATGAGGCTACCTCTGCCCTGGATGTGACTACGGAGCGGACGGTGCTGAAAAATATCGTACAGCAGCACCCCAATAAGACCTGCATTGTTACCACCCACAGGCCCAGTGTGCTGAACCTCTGCCAGAGAGTGTACCGGGTCATGGAGACGAAGGTGACAGAGCTCAGCGAGGAAGAATCCAGCCGTATGGCCATGGATTTCTAGGAGGGATCAGATGACCAGACTTGTGGATACCAGAGAATATGTATCGGCTCTTCGGGAGCTGACAGAAGAGGGACGGGAGGTCTCTCTTCTTATATCCGGCAGCAGTATGTCCCCCTTTTTAATACATGCCAGGGATTATATTTATTTCCGGAAGCCGGACCGGGAGCTGCGCAGGGGAGACATGGTGTTTTTTCAGAGGGATTCGGGGCAGTTTGTCATGCACAGGATCCTGAAGGTACGAAAAGATGGATTTTATCTGGTGGGAGACGGCCAGACCCAGGTGGAAGGCCCTGTAAGGAGAGAGCAGATCTTCGGTCTGGTGTTCTGTGTCCAGAGAAAGGGAAAAAAGATAAGGCCGGGGGATTTCTGGTGGGAATTTTTTGCTCACGTCTGGCTGGCCCTCCTGCCGATCCGGCCTTTTTTGTCGGGATTTTATGGGAAACTGTCAGGAGCAGGAAAAAGAGGAAATAAGAATTCCGTATCAAAATAGTGATTTTTATAGGAGAATATGCTATACTACTGGCGTATCACGGGATTTTAAGTACAAAGGGAGAAGTCATGAGAGATATACATACCCATATTTTGCCGGGGATCGATGACGGCTCCAGGGATCTGTATGATTCTATGGAGATGGCGGCTATGGCTGCGGATGGCGGCACTACAGTGATGGTAGCTACCCCCCACTGTAATATCCCAGGGGTATATGATAATTATTTCGGAAAAGAGTACATAGAACTTTTTCGGAAGACGGTCCGGGAACTGGAGCGGAATCATATTCCTGTAAAGCTTTTGCCGGGAATGGAGGTCTATTCTACTTTTAAGCTTCCCAGACTGCTGGCGGAGGGAAAGATCATTACGCTGAATAAGAGCAGATATCTGCTGATGGAGTTCGACTTTCAGGAGGACCCGGATTTCGCGGACAGGATCCTGGACAGGGTGCGGGAGGCCAGAGCTGTTCCGGTGATCGCCCATGCAGAGCGGTATGCGTTTGTTCAGGATGACCCGGAGATCGTATACCGGTGGCTGGGCAAAGGCTATGCCGTGCAGATCAATAAAGGAAGCTTTATGGGAAGGTTCGGAAGAACTGCCCAGCGGACGGCTTTTGAACTGCTGGACCACAATCTGGTCACAGTAGTGGCCAGCGACGCCCACAGCCCTTATCAGCGGACACCCTGGATGCAGGACGTCTATGAGTCTCTTTTGGAGGAATACCCCAGGGATTATCTGGAGGCACTGTTCACTGAGAATCCGGGAAGGATCTGCAGAGGACAGGAAGTGATCCGGTTCCGCAGGATTTCCTTTCAGGATACATACCAGATTTAAGGAGCAGGAAGAAGGATATGAGAAAATTAAGAATTGCGGTAATTATTATTTTTATCGGGGCGGCGGCGCTTTTTGCCGCCTATCAGGTAAGGACCAGGATAGAGGCGGATACAGAGCCTCCGGTGATCACCAGTGACAGCGACAGTGTCTCTGTCAGCGTGGAGGGCGAGGAATCCGATGTATTCCAGGGCCTTAGCGCAGAAGACAATGTAGACGGAGACATTACAGACGACATCCGTGTGGCTTCTATGTCCAACTTTACAGATACGGGAACAAGAAATATTACTTATGTGGTCTTTGACAGTTCCAATCAGGCTGCGACCCTGACCAGAGAGCTGGTCTATTCAGACTATACGCCTCCGAGGATCACTCTTACAGAGCCTCTGCGGTTTGAAGTGAATGATACAGACGAATGGGAGACCTCGGATTTCCTCCAGCTCTTCCAGGCCACAGACTGTCTGGATGGGGATATCACCAGCCAGATCCGGATGAACATTGAGGGAAACGGCTATATTGACGGTGCGGGAACTTACCCCATCACCCTTCAGGTAAACAACAGTGCGGGAGATGTGACCTCAGTGCCGGTGGAGATGACCATTGTGGATCCGGAGGATGAGCAGGAGAATGAGAAGTATTATCCTGTGCTTTCTCAGTATATTGTCTACACAAAAGCGGGGCAGAGTCTTTCTCTGGGAGATTATGTCACAGGCCTTCAGAGAGGAAGCATGGTCTATGAATTTGACAGCCCGGATATGCCGGAGGATCTGGCAGGGACTGAAGTGAGTATCACAGACGGGACAGATTACAATACACCGGGAACCTATACGGCAGAATTCAGCTATACGCCTCCGGAAGGCGTGACTGCCACAACGAAAATGACGGTAGTGGTGGAGGAGTAAGAGATGAGCAAGGAAAATGAATATACAGATTTATTGGAAAACAAGAAAATAGAGCCCTACATTCTGATCCACGACATTCTTGTAAACTGGTGGGTCCTCCTTCTGGGAGCCCTGGCGGCGGCTATGCTGGCCTACATAGCGGTGAGCGTCCGTTATGTTCCCTCCTATACCACATCGGCTACTTTTGCCGTGTCTTCCCGTTCTTCGTCCAGCAGCTACGCAAGCCTCAGCTCTGCCAATACCATGGCCACTACTTTGCAGAAGATCATTGAGAGCAACGCCATGCAGAGTATTCTCTGCGACCAGCTGGGAGTAGAGGAGATTAATGCGGACATCAGTACCAGGGTGATCGAAAACACCAACCTTCTGGAGCTGACGGTGGCGTCTGATTCACCCAGAGAGGCTTTTGATATTATGAACGGCATTATTGAAAATTATTCCAGTATCGCTTACTATTCTGTGGGAGACGCGGTGATGGATGTTCTCCAGGAGCCCCAGATTCCCTTTTCTCCATCGAATCCTCTGAATACCAGAGATACGGCGGAGAGAGCCTTTCTCATTGCCTTTCTGGGATTGGCCGCTTTGACGGCTCTGATCTCTATTATGAGAGACACTATAAAGGGAGAGCAGGAGATCGAGGAAAAACTGGACGCCAGAAGCCTGGGAAGTATTTCCTTTGAACGCAAATATAAGGTAGTGAAAGATATATTCCAGAAGAAAAAGAACAATGCGGCTCTTCTGATCACGAATCCCCTGTCTGGTTTTTCTTTTGTAGAGAATTATAAGAAGCTTGCGGCCAGGATTGAGTACAAAATGGAAGAGCATGGAAGCAAGATGCTGGTTGTGACCAGTGTGTCGGAAAATGAAGGAAAGTCTACAGTGGCTGCCAACCTGGCTATCAGCTTTGCCCAGAAGGGAAAAAGAGTGATCCTTATCGACGGAGACCTAAAGAGACCTTCCCAGTTCCTGATCTTTGGACTGGAGATGGAGGACAAAAGCGAGCTGGGAGAATTTCTGAAAGAGAATGCGGATTTTAAGGATGTATTGAAAAAGATCAAAAATCCCAATATGCTGTTTATTGGCGGAAGAAACTGTTACTCTTCCTCTACGGAGATCCTTCAGGGGCCCCAGCTTGGCCGCCTGATGAATGCCTGCAGAAAATATGCGGATTATGTGATCATCGATACGCCTCCTGCGGGAATCCTGGGAGACGCAGAGGTTTTTGCCAGGTATGCGGATGAGGTCCTGCTGGTAGTGCGTCAGAATTATATTTTTTCCGCGGATATCAACGACACTCTGGATGGATTCCGGGGAGAGGATGGAAATGTCCTGGGAGTGGTGCTCAACGGCGTAAAGACCTTCGGCAACAGTACTTCTCTGGGCAGATATGGCTACGGCAGGTACGGCAAATATGGAAAATACGGCAAATACGGCAATTATACCAGGAAGCAGAGGGATTGATATGAGTGATAGAATGGAATCCACAGAAAAAGAAAGAATTGAAGAAACGGAAAAGATTGATATCATAAGTCTTGCCGGCGACTTTTTGTATGGACTGAAAAAACTCTGGCTGCTGATCCTGGTGCTGACCCTGGCAGGCGCAGGGATCTCTTATTTCAGGACCAGCTATACCTACACCCCTCAGTATGTGGCTTCTGCCACTATGTCGGTAACTGCTCCGGGGGGCCAGTACATCGGCGCCCAGACAGCGTCTCAGATGGCGGAGGTTTTCCCCTACATTCTGACCAGCGGAGTTCTGGAGGACGTGGTAGCCCGGGAGATGGGGATGGATTCTGTGCCGGGGAGCATTTCTGCTACGGCAGAAGAGGGAACCAACCTTCTTACTATGTCGGTGACTTCCGATGATCCCCAGATGGCTTACGATATTCTCCACACAGTGATCGACTGTTATCCGGAGGTGGCGGAGTTTGTTCTGGGCAATACCAGCCTGACGATCTTAGATGAGACAGGAGTGCCTTCTGATACTCAGAAGGAGGTTGTAGTAAGAGGCTCTTACAGAAGAGGAGCCGTTATGGGAGCCGGGGCAGGACTTGTGATCCTTTGCCTATATATTCTCCTGAAAAAGACTGTAAAGTCCAAGGACAAGCTGAAAAGCCAGATCAATCTTCCGGATATGGGAAGTCTTCCCTATATCCGAAATAAGAAAAGAAAGAAAAAACCGGAACAGAATAAGGTGTCTCTGATCAATGAAAGAACGCCGGCTTCCTACCAGGAGGCTATGCGGAGACTCCGGATCCGGGTGCTCAAGGAAGTGGAGGAAAACCAGACTAAGACCATCATGGTCACCAGCTCTATCCCGGGAGAGGGAAAAACTACAGTGGCTGTAAACCTGGCTATATCTCTTGTCAGACAGGGGAAAAAGGTAGTCCTGGTGGACTGCGATCTGAGAAATCCCTCTATAGCAGATTTCCTGGGGATTACAGAGCAGCGTCCGGGTATTGATTCTGTTCTTCATAAAAAAGCCGCGGTTACCGATGTACTGACGGAGATAGATGTAAACGGGGAAAACAAACTGACCCTTCTTCTTGGAGAAGAGGAAGAGAAAACAGATATTTCCCTTCTGGGAAGCAAGCGGATGGAGGGACTGATCGCAGAGCTGAAGAATATGGCGGACGTGGTCATCCTGGATACGGCTCCGGCTCAGCTTCTGGCAGATGCGGCTCTGATGGCCAGATTTGTAGATGCGGCTCTTTATGTGATCCGTTATGACTATACAAAGATGTACAAGATCCGGGAGGGAATCCAGGCTCTGGCTATGAGCAAGATTAAAATGCTGGGGTATGTGTTTAACTGTGACAGAAATTCCGGAGACGGCAAGTATGGATATGGCTACGGATATGGATACCGGCGCTATGGCAGCTACGGCCATTACGGAAGATACCGGGACACAGGAAAGCGGGATAAGAAGGAAGATCTGTCCGGCCGTGTGATTAAAGACTAGGGGGCGGAGAGATGGGAAATCCCGGAAGAAAGAGAAAAAAGAAAAAGAATAAGCTGAGGATCCTCGTAGTGATCCTGGTGCTGCTGATTCTGGGAGCCGTAGGATTGTTCCTTTTTATTGATCACCAGATTACAGGAAACAGTGTGGATATCGTGGATCAGGAGGAAGTAGATCCTACTGCAGAGGAAGTCCTCATCGGAAAAGAGGAACAGAAAGACGACCAGGTCTACAATGTGCTGCTGGTAGGCACGGACTCCAGAGACCCGGACGCGGATATGGGAAGATCGGACAGTATGATGCTGATCTCTTTTAACCAGGGAAAAGGGAAAGCTACGATTGTATCTTTTCTCAGGGATTGTCTGGTAGATATTGACGGCCATGGAAAGAGCAGACTGGGACATACTTACGCTTATGGAGGCGTAGGCCTTACCATTAATACATTAAACGAAGTGTTTGACCTGGATATCCAGAAGTACATCACTATTAACTTTGACAGTCTGGTAAATGTGATCGATGAGCTGGGAGGCATACAGGTTACTCTTACAGAAGAGGAGGCGGAGTATTACCGCTCCGCAGGAATGCCGGATATCCAGGCGGGAACGGTTACCCTCACCGGATCGCAGGCTTTGGTACATGCCAGAAACCGTTCTTTGGACAGCGATTTCGGAAGGACACGGAGACAGAGAAGCGTTATGTACGGCGTTTACCAGAAGGTGCTGGAGAACCGGGATCCGGCGGCGCTGCTGTCTTTGATCAATTACTGTATAACTCAGGTAAATACAAACATGAGTGTGACGGAAATCTATGATCTGGCTGCTTCGGCCCTGGCCGTGAGTGACCTACAGACGCAGCAGGCGGTAGTTCCTATGGACGGATCCTACACTTCTATTAATTATGAGGGTATGGCGGTTCTGGATTTAGATATTGACGCAAATAAGCAGCATATCCATGAACTGCTGTATTAATGTGAAAAGAATCATCAAGGCAGAAAACAACAGATTTAAAATCTTTGTTTTCTGCCTTTTTTTTCTGTTGTGTCAATTTTGGCAAGAAAAATGTCTTATTTTGCATCTCTCAGTCAAAATAAATTGTGATAAAATGAAAAGGAAACATTTTTAGGGATATTAAAATGAAGAAGGGAAGAAAGAATCATGAAGATCGTTGAATATGGAAATATGGAAGGGAAAAGAATCTTGTGCATTCCGGGAGTATTTATGGCGGCGGAATGTTTCCGCAGGCTGTCTCAGGAACTCCCGGAATACCGGCTGGTATGCGTGACCCTTGATGGCTTTCATCCCGGATCAGAGGAATTTAGAGGGCTGGAACAGCAGACGGAAAAATTAGTCCGTATGCTCCAGGACAGAGGGCTTACCAGCTTTGAATTGGTCATCGGACTGTCTATGGGGACTATTTTTTCTGTGAGACTTGCCAAACATCCTGCTTTGGAGATCAAGAAGCTTTTTCTGGACGGGGCAGTGAATTTTTACCGGTCTAAGGTTAAGGGCGTGGTCCATGCATCTATTTACCTTATTTTTCGATATTTTATGAACACGGCCAAAAAGAATAAAGAGAGATCTGCTAATGACCTGAAAAAAATTTATGCAGGAGACTGGGGAGAGATTATGCAGGTGTGCAGAGCCTCCCTTACGGAGCCTTCTCTGAGGGTAATGGCCCGGCTCCTGGCAGATTATACCCTGGAGCCAGGGGTAAAACAGCCGATGTATCTTATTTTCGGGGGGAAGGAAGATAATATTAAGGTGAACAGTAAAGTGGTCAAAACCTTGTATCCGGATGCCAGGATCATGGTCAAAGAAGGCTATACCCATCTTGAATATCTGAATCGTCAGCCGGAAGAATATGGGAGATTAGTGAGAAAAGTATTGAAAAAATGAAAATATATCCATTAGAAACGAAGAATAAAGAAAAATAATAGAGAATAAATTACATAATTGGAATATAATGTGAACTTTTTGATTGTGTAAGTGAAAAAACGAGAGTAAAATAGAAGAAACGGAATCTATGAAGGGGATTTTAGACATCAGGGAGGGCACAAAAGAAAAGATTGTAGTTTAGGAGATGAAGGAATGGCAGAAAAAAACAGGTTCAGTAAGCTGCTGAAACATTTAATGTCAGTTGCTGAGGTGAAAAACTATACACTTGCCCAGGAACTTCAGTATGATGTGTCTTACATCAGCAAATGGACCAGCGGGCAGATGATACCGTCAGAAAAATATGAAAAGAAGATTTTAAAAGGGATCAGTGAGTGCATTGTGAAAGGATGCGGCCAGGAGGCTGCGGATAAACTGATGCAGGACTACCAGGTGGACAATGCGCAGGATCTGAAACTGGCTGTCCTGGATAATCTGGAGGCTGAATATTTCTATGTGAGGGAGCTCCAGAACAACGCAGGGGTGGACGTGGCTCCGAAGACCTTTTTTTATCCGGAGATGAAGCTGGCCCAGTATATAGCTAAGATGCGCCATCCGGTTCTGAGGAGGGTGAACGCCCTGGACGTAGTGGCGGCTCTGGATATATTTGCTATGGAGCGGGAATACCAGCTCCAGATCGCTGAAGAAAAAAATAAGCATGTGCCCAAGGGAAAGTGGTATCAGGACGTTCACTACGCTATGGTAGTGGATGTGCAGGGAGATAAGCTGGACTACCGGTATGACATAATCTATTTGGTAGATTTGATGGAGCGGAATAACTGCATTGATTTCCAGCTGTATGGCAGCCCTCAGGCCGCAGGAAGAGCTGTGTTTGTGGTGCAGGATGACTATGCTATTTCCGGCATGCTGGTCAGCCGGGACCAGTGTATGTCTGTGGTGATCACCGAAGATCAGGAAAACTGCAGTGTGATGTACCGGAATCTGAAAGAGCTCTGCAACAGAGACCGGCTTCTTTTCCGCAAGACTTCTATGCGGGAGATGCTGTTAAAACATGAGTATGTCCATGCGCTCCTGGCTTTGAAGCAGCAGTGGTTTATCGGCCATCTTACAGAGCATTTCCTTCCGGATGATCTTTTTGACGAGATCGCGGAAATGCTGGACGACGGAGAGGAAGGAGCTCCGAATAAAGAGCAGCTGAGAAATATCCACCGGATGTCAAAAAATATTATAGAGGAATCCCGTATCCGGATTTTGATCTACCGGACGGCTTTTTATAACCTGGTGGTGGATCATGAACTGGACTTTTTCAACTG
Organism: Candidatus Blautia merdipullorum; assembly: GCA_019118685.1. Classification (GTDB taxonomy): domain Bacteria; phylum Bacillota; class Clostridia; order Lachnospirales; family Lachnospiraceae; genus Blautia; species Blautia merdipullorum. Next base: position 11,344 of record DWYL01000243.1, on the reverse strand, counting down.
CAGGGTCCGCCTGACGTCAGAACAGATCGTCCGGTATCTGAAACATTTTCTGGAGCTGTGCAGGAAACATCCGGAACTGGAGATAAAAATGATCTCAGGCAGACTGATCTCCGATATTGAATACAGCACCAGACAGTGTATTTTCCTCAGCGATACCATCTCCTATCTCCGCCTTAACGGAGACTTTAACAATATGTATATCATTAACCGGATGGATATGCGGGAGGCTTTCGGAAAAATGTTCAAAGAGTTCTGGGAGACCCAGGACAGCAATGTGCTGATCTCAGACAAAGAGACCATCATTGCAAATATTGAACATGTCCTCAGCGGAGTGCTGGAGGAGGCCTGAAAATGGAATGAGTTAAAATTCAAGATGAAGCGGTTTTAAAAACGTTTAATTCATTTTTATTCATATTTATTCTATAGTTGTTCCATATAGAGACATGGTATACTGAGCCAGTCCATTATGAAGGATGAAAAGTATTGTTAATGCAATAAGGAGAAAAAGATTATGAGTAATAACATGACAGGAAAACCGAGTATAGACCGCCCTTGGATGAAATATTATCCCGAAGTACTGCAGAAGATGATCCAGATTCCGGAATGTACCGTAAAAGAGTATCTGAAGAAGTACTGCCCGGGAGAGGATGTTGCAGCTATGGATTTTTACGGTACTCAGATCACCTGGAAAACCGTTTTTGAACAGTCCGAAGCAGCAGCCCGTTCTCTGAAGGCTGTAGGATTTAAAGAGGGGGATGAGATCCCTGTATTTTTTGCCCTGGTGCCGGAGTTCTTTTACCTCCTTCTGGCGGCAGAACAGATCGGCGCATCTGTGCTGTGCAGGGACAACACATTAAAAGAAAATGTGGAAGCTGTTGAAAAGTCAGGAGCTAAGGTGATCTTTGCTCAGGATTATCTGTCTCAGCAGGAACTGGGAAGATATTTATCAGATTCTTACACAGAGAAAGTCATCATCCTAGATGCATGCAATTCCTGCAATCGGGAGGATATGCCGGATTATGTACAGAAGAATCTGGACAGCAAGTATCCTTCAGAAAAAGCTCATGGTCCCAAGACGATGGACTGGAATGCATTCCTTGAGCTTGGAAAATCCTATACAGGCCAGGTGGATGCTCCTGCAGATATCAACCGTCCTCTGTTCCGTGCCTACACCAGCGGTTCCACCGGTCCTTCCAAACAGGTTATACACTCTGCTTATACAATGCTGGCTGTTGTTGCCCAGATGAATTTCTATGCTGGCAATGAAGAACAGCGTCCTACCTGGATGGTGACCTGCTTCCCGCCTGCACTGGTAGCTGTAGTAGCAGCCATGACCCTGATGCCGTTGGCATCCAACAAACTTCTGATCCTGGATCCTTATGTTGCAGTGAAGGATGTGGATCTGGAGCTGATGCGCTACCGTCCTAACTCATGGCCGCTCATTCCCATGTTCATTGAGACTGTAATGCGCAACGGACGTATTCCTGATGACTATGATCTGTCTCACCTGACGGCAGCAGGAGCAGGATCTGAGTCTTACAATAACAACCAGATGAAGCGTGCCCAGAAATTCCTGGAAGACCATAACTGCCATATCCGCTTTACCACAGGATATGGAAACAGTGAAGCAGGTTCCAACGTGTCCCTGCCTATGGCTCCCCATCCAATGGGCAATGGAAACGTAGGTGTTCCTCTTCTCTATAACCTGACCAGCATTTTTGAGCCTGGTGCACAGAATGAGCTTACATATAACCAGATGGGTGAGGTCTGCATCAGCGGTCCCGGACTTATGCTGGGCTATGACAATCCGGAAGCTACAGCCAAGACTCTTCAGGTACATGCAGACGGCAGGACCTGGCTGCACACCGGAGACATCGGCTATATGAACGAAGACGGGGTGATCTACGTTCAGACCAGAGGAAAATCTCCCCGTTACGGCGGCGGCGACCTGGCTACCCTGCCTATGGAAAATATTGTTGCCGATGCAGATATTGAAGGCATTGACGATGAATTTTTCGTGCTGGTTCCTGACAAAGACCATGCAGGATGCTTCCTGCCATATCTCTTTGTAGTACTGAAAGAGGGATATACAGTAAAGGATATCAAAGACGGCGTAAAAGACTGCCTGGAAGACTATATGCAGCCTGTTGACATCATCCAGCTGAAAGAGCGTCCTTTCTTCCACTTCAAGACGAACCGTATCGGACTTACCCAGGCTATCCTGGCAGATAATCTTTCTGATCTTTACTAGAAATCAGCCTGCAGAGCAGATTTCCGAAAAGGATCCTATAAAAATGAGGAAAGCGAATAAATAGTAAAGCGGAGGCGCGATGAAAATTGTGCCTCCCTTTTTTACGCAGTATTGCGCTTATCTGGAACTTGCTTTATAATGTCTATCATGTAGATGGATGTTCCAGAGACATCCTGGTATGGAAAGGTGTTTTGATTTGAAAATTGCAATGATCGGCCAGAAAAAAGTCCCGTCCAGGATGGGAGGGGTAGAGGTCGCAGTGGGAGCTCTGGCAGAGAGAATGGCTGCCCGGGGGCATAAGGTGACTCTTTATAACCGTCATCGCTGCAGCTTTAGGAAAAGAAAAGAAACCGAGAAATGCCGAAAGCATAAAGGGGTTCTGATCCGGGAAGTTTGGGTGCCGGACATCGCAGGGATCTCTGCAGCGGCGGGATCCTTTTTCGCGACTTTACTGGCTTTGAGAGGAAAGTACGACTGTATACATTATCATGCAGAAGGGCCGGCCGCCATGTGCTTTCTGCCCGGACTTTTCGGTATACGGACGGTGGTGACCATACATGGCCTGGACTGGAAGAGAAGCAAGTGGGGAGGATTTGCCTCCTGGTATCTGAAACAGGGAGAAAAAGCGGCGGCAGCCTGGGCGGATGAGGTTATTGTGCTCAGCCGGTCCGCCCAGAAATATTTCCAGGATACTTATCACCGGACGACAGTGATGATCCCTAACGGGATCCAGCGGCCGGAAAAAAAAGGAAGCGAAGAGATCGGGGCACGGTGGGGCCTGAAGAAAGAGGGATACATCCTTTTTCTGGGAAGGATCGTACCTGAAAAAGGGCTTGAAACTCTGATACAGGCATTTCGCCAGGTGGATACGGACAAAAAACTGGTGATCGCCGGAGGATCCTCGGATACAGATGTATTTTTCAAAAAGCTGAAAGAAGAAGCACAGGGAGATCCCAGGATCCTGTTCACAGGGTTTGTCCAGGGAGAAATACTGGAGGAATTGTATTCCAACAGCTATCTGTACTGTCTTCCTTCCAATCTGGAGGGAATGCCTATCAGTCTTTTGGAAGCAATGAGCTACGGAAATTGCTGCCTTTGTTCGGACATTCCGGAATGCGCAGAGGTGATGGAGGAGCTGGGATTTCTGTTCCGGAGAGGAGACCGGGAGTCTCTTCGCGCCAGTCTTCAGATCCTTTGCCAGAGACCGGATCTGGTAGAAGAGAGCCGGAAAAAAGTAACGGATTCTATATTTGAAAAATACGATTGGGACAAGATCACAGAGCAGACCCTTGCTCTGTATCAGAGAGCCATAAATAAAAAAAGAAAAAAGCGCAGGAGAGACAAGGGGCGGAGAAAAATTGAAAGTTCTGATGGTGAATAAGTTCCTGCATCCGGCAGGAGGGGCTGAAACCTATACATTTAAAGTAGGAGAATATCTGAAACGCCAAGGCTGCCAGGTAGAGTACTTCGGCATGGATCACAAGGAGAATGTTGTGGGAAACCGGTGGGGCCTGTACGGGGATCCTGTGGATTTTCACAAAAAGGGGATTTTTGCAAACCTGGTAAATCCCTTCAAAATCGTCTCTTCCCCAGATGCCAGGGAAAAGGTAAAGAGGATACTGGAAGAATTTCAGCCGGATATTATGCATCTTAATAACTTTAATTACCAGCTGACACCTTCCATTCTGGAAGGGGCAGAAGAATACAGAAAAAATAAGAAGGAGAAGCTGAGGATCGTTTATACAGCTCATGATCCGCAGCTGGTATGTCCAAATCATTATTTGTATCAGCCCGGCACAGGGCAGGTATGTGAAAGCTGTCTGGGAGGGAGCTATATGCCCTGTATCCGCAGCCGGTGCATCCATGGCTCTTTTGCCAGGAGCTGTCTGGGAGCTTTGGAGGCCTGGTATTGGAAGAGACGGAAAATTTACGGCGGCCTGGATGTGATCATCTGCCCTTCAGAATTCGTAAAAGGACGGCTGGATACAGATCCGCTGCTGGCGCCGAAAACCCGGGTCCTCCCTAACTTTGTCCGCCCTGTTACAGGAAAAAAGAATGGAAAAGGAAGTTATATTTTATATTTCGGCCGGTATTCCCGGGAAAAGGGGATCCTGACCCTTTTGGATGCATGCAGAGAATTGCCGGATATCCCTTTTGTATTTGCGGGGGGAGGTCCTCTGGAAGACAGGATCCAGGAGACAGAGAATATTAAAAACGCAGGATTTCTGAAAGACCGGGAGCTGGATCAGATGATCAGCGGAGCAAGGTTTACCGTCTGTCCTTCAGAATGTAATGAAAACTGTCCTTTCTCAGTTATGGAAAGTATTATGAACGGAACTCCGGTGCTGGGCGCCATACGGGGCGGTGTGCCGGAACTGATCCGGCCGGGAAAGACAGGGTGGCTTTTTCCATCCGGGGATAGGGAGAACTTAAAGAATATGATCCGGAAGATCTGGGACAGCCGTGAACCGGAGATTTTTTCTGAATCCTGCGCAGAGGTACAGTTTGATACCATAGAAGAGTATGGAAAAAAATTAATGGAAGTATATAAGGGTCATTGAAAGGGCGGGAAGTAAGTGGCAGAGAAGATAGATTTTGTTATTTTATGGGTGGATGGAACAGATCCGGACTGGCAGAGACAGAGAAGAAGCTATGACCGGGAAGATCTGGACAATGGAGATGATGAGAACCGGTTCCGGGACTGGGGGCTGATGAAATACTGGTTCCGGGGAGCAGAGCGCTTTGCCCCATGGGTGAACCGCATATTTCTGGTGACCAACGGCCAGGTCCCGAAATGGCTGGATCTGACCCATCCAAAACTCAGACTGGTAAAACACCAGGATTATATACCGGAAAAGTTCCTGCCTACATTTAATTCTAATGTGATCGAGCTTTGGCTCCATAAGATCCCGGAGCTGGGAGAGCAATTTGTGCTTTTTAATGACGATATGTTCCTTACTGCCCCGGTTAAGCCGGAGGACTTTTTCAAAAACGGACTTCCCTGTGAATCTGCGCTGCTGGATATGGCTACTGCTCCGGGACCGGAGGATTGCCTGCCTCATATGCAGATCAATAATTTTGCTTTGATCAACAGACATTTTAATAAGAAAGAAGTCATGAAAAAAAACGGAAGGAAATTTTTTACTCTGAAATACAGAGGGGATCTGCTGAGAAATTTTTTGCTGTTCCCCTTCCGGTATTTTTCCTGCTTTCGGGATACCCATCTTCCCACTTCTTATTTGAAAAGTACCTTTCAGCGAGTATGGGAAGAGGAAGGCCCGCTGCTGGAAGAGTGCGGAAGCCACCGCTTCCGCTCTAAAGGGGATCTTACCCACTGGCTGGTGAAAAGCTGGCAGATCTGTGAAGGAAAATTTCACTCCAGAAGCACAACCTGGGGACGGCATTATGAACTGTGGGAGGATGACCTGGAAGAGATAACCAGAAGCCTGGAAAGGCAGAAATATCATGTAGTATGCCTCAATGACAGTAAGACGGATATTGATTTTGAAGGGACACAAAGAAAACTGCAGGAAAGCTTTGACAGGCTACTTCCGGAACTGTCGGGATTTGAAATACGATAAGAAGAAACAGGAGCGAAAGAATATGAGATCAGTGACTTGGAGAAAAACCTGTCTGGTTGGTATTTGGATCATTTTATTTTTGCTGCAGAACCCCCTGCAGCAGCATCTGGAGCCTTTTCAATATCTGGATGAGATTTTCGGACTGCTGATCCTCCCGCTGGCTTTGCTGAGGTTTTTCCGGAAAAAGCTTACATTAAGCCGGACAAGAGAGAAAATAGTATTTGGAGCTTTGCTCCTGATATTCTGGATCAGCGGATGGTGCGGAGTGATCGCCTACAGATATCAGCCCTTTTTAAACTCCGCCCAGGACGCTTATGTAAATATAAAGTTCTTTCTGGCTTTGGGAGCTTCTTACCTGATGTTTGCCTGTGAAGACATAGATTTTGACAGTATAAAGAAAAAGCTGTGGCCGCTGCTGAACGTCATTACCCTGGCGCTGTTTGTTTTGTGCGTGGCGGATCAGTGCTTCAAAATATTTGACGCGGATATGCGCGGAGGCCTCCGGGCGGTCAAGCTGTTTTACTCTGCCTATACCATTCTGGTGGGGAACTGTGTACTTCTGTGCGGGATTTACTTTTGGCTTTATAAGGAGAAAGGGAAGAAGATTATCCTCCCTCTGATTCTGCTGGCGTTTGTAATGCTGAGTACCAGAAGGGTAAAGGCTATGGGCGTAGTCGCCTGTGTGCTTCTGATCTATCTCCTGGTATTCCAAAAGAGACAGAAGATCAGCAAAAAAGTGAAGATATTTGCAGTGGCTGTTTTCATCCTGGCAGGGGCTGCGGCAGCCTACCAGATTGTGAGCTATTACTTTCTTATGGGAGTAGAATCGGCCAGGGCCGTGCTTACCATCGGAGCGCCTTTTATCGCCTGGGATCATTTTCCCTTTGGAACAGGATGGGGAACTTACGGATCTGCATTTTCTGTAGAGCCCTATTCCCCTGTGTATGGCATGTACCGCATGGCCGGAGTCTGGGGTCTTTCTCCGGATTTCCCGGACTTTGTCTCAGATACTTTCTGGCCCATGATCTTGGGAGAATGCGGGTTCTTCGGATTTTTAGCGATTCTGGGAGTGCTGTTTTTGCTGGCAAAAAAGATTTTTTCCATGAAAAAGGACAAAAGCATCTTTGCCTCAGGTCTGGTTCCTATAGCATATCTTTTGATCTCCAGCACCAGTGAGTCGGCTTTCGCAAATCCTATTGCCGTTCCGCTGGCATTTTGGCTGGGATTCCTTTTTGCCCAGGAAAAGGTCAGAGAGAGGAAGGGACAGGAGGCTGAAGAGTGAAGATAGATCTGATGAGAAAATACAGAGAAATGTCTCCGGCTGTCCGGACATCTCTCTGGTTTACCTTCTGCCAGTTTCTGCAGAGGGGGATCTCTTTTATTACCGTACCGGTATTTACCAGACTCCTGACTACAGAGGAATATGGTATCTGCAATGTTTATTTTGCCTGGTTTGATGTGTTCCTTCTTTTTACTTCCCTGAAGATTCCTTATGAGGGACTGAACAATGGACTGATCCGGTATGAGGAAGACAAGGATGGCTATACTTCTTCTGTTATGGGCTTGATCATGGTGATGACCGCAGTCTCTACAGGGATTTACCTTTTGTTTCATCCCTGGATCGACCGGGCAACTGGACTGAGCAGTTTGATTATGCTGCTGATGTTTATCCAGCTGATGTTCAATCCGCCTTTGATGCTGTGGACCAACAGAGAGCGCTTTGATTTCCGCTACAGAAAGCCTGTGGCGGTTACAGTGGCCAGTACGGTGCTGAACCTTCTGATCACGATCCTTGCCGTGGTAAATACCAGCTATAAAGCAGAGGCCAGGATCATAGGCTCTGTATTTGTCCAGACTCTCTTCGGACTGATACTGGCGGCAGTGCTTTTGGCCAGGGGGAAGACCTTCTATAAAAAAGAGTACTGGAGCTTTGCACTGAGATTTAATCTGCCTTTGATTTTTTACTACATATCTCAGCTGATCCTGAACCAGTCAGACCGTATTTTGATCAACTACTTTGAGGGAAGCGAAAAGGCGGCGGTGTACAGCGTGGCCTATTCGGCGGCAACTCTGATGCTTCTTGTGCTGTCTGCCATAAATGGTTCTTTTAATCCCTGGATGTATAAGAAGCTGAAGGCAGGAAAATTTCAGGAAGTGGGCCGTACGGCGTCGGCTCTGTGCCTGATGGTAGGGGGGGCTACTTTTGCGGTCAGCGCTCTGGCTCCTGATCTGGTAAGGATCCTGGCAACAGAAGCTTATATGGAGGCCATCTGGATCATTGCGCCGGTTTCCGCCAGTGTATTTTTTATATTTCTATATATGGTATTTGCAAATGTGGAGATGTACTATGGAGAAAACAAAGGAATTTCCATTATCTCCATTGTCTGTTCGGTGCTGAATATTATACTGAATATTATTTTTATTCCTATATTCGGCTATTTTGCCGCAGGATGGACTACCCTGCTTTGTTATATGCTGCTGACCCTTCTCCATTATATCTTGATGAGAAGAGCCTGCAGGATCCATCATTTAAAGGGAAAAGTCTTTCAAGACAAAGTGCTTCTGGCAATTTCAGGAGGCGTGGTGATCTTATCCTTTGCAGCTATGGGTCTGTACCGTCTGGCCTATCTTAGGTATGGGGCCTTGATCTGTGCGGCTGCCGTGCTTTTTGCTTTTCGGAAAAAACTGCTTCCTATATTAAAACAGATGAGCAGAGGGGGGAAAAACCATGAAGAGTGAACAGACAAAAGCACTGAGCCTGGGATATTTTAATATGGCCAGAGGTCTTGGGATGCTCCTGATCGTTCTGGGGCATTCTGTAAATCTGTACCTGGCTTCTTCAGAACCTGGAGGATCCGGCCTCTTCTTGGGGTCTGGCAGTGTTCTGGGAGGAGGGATCATGGCGGCCTTCTTTATGATCAGTGGATTCGGATTTTACAAGAGGAGTCCGAAAAAATGTTTTTCCATCCAGCGAAGGCTTCTGCTCCGCCCGTATTTCTGGGTGGCGGCGGCTGTCCTGGCAACAAAGCTTCTGCTGGCTGTGGTAAAACAGCGGTCTTTCCTGGAAAACGGGGGAGAACTGGTCCTCACTTATCTGCTGGGACTGAACGCAGAAGGGGGAGGAGAACTGTTTGGGATACCGGTAGAGTCTGTGAGTATTTTCTGGTTTGTTCTGGCTCTTTTTGGCGGCTGGATCCTTTATAACGGGATATCCAGGTTTCATTCTCAGAGACTGAAATATTTCTGTGTGGCAGGGTGTGTGGTTTTAAGCTATATTATGACCCTGCTGTGGAAGATCTGGCCCTACTGCCTTCCTATGGCTTTTCTGGCAGTCGGTTATCTCTGGGCAGGAGAGGCTATAAAAAACCATGGTCTTCTGGAGGGAAAGCTGCCCTGGACCTGGTGGGTCCTGATCGCTGTTGTGGCAGGGATCACCGCTGCCTTTGGAGGAGTAAATATTGTAGCCTGTGTCTGGAAGCTGGGGCTTCTGGATGTGGCGGGATCTTTTTGCTGGGGATTTCTCCTTCTCCGTCTGTATGCCCTGTTCATGAGAAAGGAGCATAAGGGAAGGATTTTTGGAGCTCTGGAGGAGATAGGATTTCAGTCTATCTGGATCGTCTGCCTTCACGCTTATGAAAAAGTGATTTTTCCATGGTACCGGATCCCGGGGATCCTCCCGGATCATCCATGGATCGGCGTGGGTCTGTGTTTTATAGGCAGATGTGTCATAATGTATGTGCTTTACAAAATGATTTTGTGTATAATAAAGAAAACAAAGAAGAAAAAGACCGGAAAAATCGTACTGGAGAGGTGAGGGAGAATGGGAGAGATAACAGAGACGCCGGAAAACATGAGACAGACCATGGAACTGTTGGAGAGAGAACTGGCCGGGCGCAGGGTTTTCCGGTATATGGAGGAGCTTGAGGTCAAGGAAATCTTTGCAGAAGAATTTTTTGAGAAGATCAAGAAGGGGGCCCGGGTGATCATCCAAAACGGCCTTCAGGGAAAACATATAGGGATCATGGGAAATAACAGTCTGGAATGGATCGTAAGCCTGTGCGCCGTTTTCTGGAGCGGGTCTGCGGCAGTCCTTCTGGATAAAGAGATGGACGGGGAAACGCTCCGGGAAAAGGTGCGGAAAGTGGAAATCGCAGGGATCCTTTATGATGACTTTGTGGAAAAGACTATCCGGGAGACAGAACTGCCCCCTTCTCTGATGAAACTTCCCTTTTCGGAACTCCAGAAAGCAGAAGGAACCAGTTATGGCAGCGGGTTAAGCTGTGGGAATAGGAATGGAGACGATCTGGCCTGTGTGTTTTTTACTTCAGGAACAACCGGGGAGAGTAAAGGCGTCATGATGTCAGAGAAGGGACTTGCGGCAGGGATTTGCCATCGGGTTAATAACCGGAGATTTCAGGCACTTCTGGCAGTTCTTCCTTTCCATCATCTTTCAGGTTTCTCTTCTGTGCTGAACGCTTTGTATCTGGGAGCCGAGGTCTGCATCGCAGGAGATATGAAGTATTTTTACCGGTGTCTGGAGTGTATGAAGCCGGATTATGTATTTGTGGTTCCCTCTATGCTGCGGATGCTTGCCAGAAAACTGAAAAAAGGAGGGCCTAACGGAAGGCTTCTGGGCTGGAACCTGCAGATGATCAACTGCGGGGGAGCCTCTTTCTGCCCGGAATTTTTGCAGCTGCTTCTGGAGCATAAGGTCACAGTTTTTCAGGGGTACGGAGCTTCGGAGGCAGGAGCTATAGGTTTTATGTGGGAGATGACCCTGGACCATCCGGATTCCATTGGCAAGCCTCCGGAGGACCTGGAAGTAAAAATTGAAAACGGAGAGCTTTATCTGCGAAGCCCCTCTATTATGATGGGTTATTATGGAGAGAAAGAAGAAACCAAGAAAGTGCTTTGCCAGGGCTGGTATGCCACCGGAGATCTGTGCCGGATGGATGAAGAAGGATACCTTTATCTTACAGGACGGAGGAATAATCTGATCATCCTGGCAAATGGAGAAAACGTCAGTCCGGAAGAAATCGAGAAAAAGCTGTATCAGTATGAAGATATCCAGGAAGCTGTGGCAGAGGCAGAAGATAATCTGATCACCGGAGTGATCTTCCCCAGGTATCCGGAGAATTGCTCCCCTCAGGAAGAAGAGGAGATCAGAGACAGGATCCGCAGGGAGATAGAAGAGTATAATCAGTCTGTGCCTGTCTACAAGCAGATCAAAAAGATCCGTTTTTTAGAAAAAGCTCCGGAGAAAACCGCGATGGGAAAACTGATACGCCGTCAAGTACTGGAAGGAGAAGCGTAATGACTGTCGAGGAAGTAAAAGAAAAGACTATGGAAGTGATCCGGGAATCCACAGAGACAGAACTGGATCTTACCGAAGACACAGGCCTCTATGAAGATATGGGCCTGGCTTCGGTGGAAGCTTATGTGCTCCTCTGTGATCTGGAAGATACCTTTGGGATAAAGATTCCGGCTTCCGAACTTCGGAAAGTGGGCACAG
>DWYL01000242.1 GCA_019118685.1 Candidatus Blautia merdipullorum | reverse complement strand
GTTATACTGATAATATGAAATAAAAAAGGATGAATGGATTATGAAAATATTGCTTCTGGAAGATGATCTGGATCTATGCGATCTGATACAGAAAGAATTGTCCAAAAGCGGGCATACCGTAGACTGCTGTAATGACGGGGAAACAGCCATGCTTTACGCACTCAATAAAGATTATGGCTATGACCTTGCCCTTGTTGACCGGATGCTCCCCATTATAGATGGACTGACAATAATCAAGGCGATGCGAAGAAAGGACATACAGATTCCGGTTATTATTATTACCGGTATGTCTGCCCTCGATGACCGGATCGATGGTCTGGACGGCGGAGCGGACGACTATCTGGTTAAGCCGTTTCATATCCGGGAGTTACTTGCCCGGATAAGGGCATTAACCAGGCGCTCCAAAGAGATCCATGACGATGTAATATTAACTTACGGGGATCTGCAGTTTGACAGAGAAATAAGGGAATTGACCTGCCATGAGCAAAAATTAGACCTGACAGGAAAAGAGGCGGAGCTTCTGTATACATTTATGAAACAGCCGGAAACCCTTTTTACAAAAGAACAGCTTGTTTTAAAGGTCTGGGGAACTGACTCGGATATTACTCCTGGAAATATTGATAATTATATTTCCTTTCTAAGAAAAAGGCTGAAAGAGCTTAAAAGCTCCTGTATCATTAAAACGGTATATGCTACAGGCTACAGATTGGAGAACACACATGCTTAAACAATTATCCAACCGACTACATCTGTTTTTAGCAGGAATCCTAATGGTCATCATTACTTTGATCCTGTGTTTTTCCCTCTGGAATATGTATCAGTCACAGCAGCTTGCTGATATATCCTATATTCAACGTATGACTTCCCTAATCATCTATCAGTTGGAGGACGATACTTCTAACCCGCAAGCGGTTCTCTCAAACTATGAAAGTGGGACAAATGTTTACAGCATTTTAGAAGATTCTGAAGGAAAGGTGCTATATCAAAGTATTCCTGATACCGCTACTGACTTTGCCAATCTCTTCAAAAAAATAAGTAACAGCATTTCCACGGAAAGCGCAGCGGACAGTCAGAAATTTCAGACGGTAACGGAACAGGGCGGATTTATAGAAATGGATGGAGCAGATTATGACCACTATTATGCTATCCCGGCTACAGTCAGCACGAAAGCGGGAACAGTTTATACATTAGCTTTATTCTATGAGCGGACATCTATTGTAGACCTGCTGTTACGGGAAGCGCCAAAGTATTTATCTATTTGGATCGTTTCCCTGATCAGCATCCTCTTTATCAGCAGGTTTCTCCTGCGAAAAGCCTTTGAGCCAACTGAGCAGATCCTGCAGAGCCAGAAAAATTTTGTTGCCGCTGCTTCACACGAATTAAAATCACCGCTGGCTGTTATCATGGCAAATGTTGAAGCAGTCCATAATACAGAAATACAAGACCCCCAGGCACAAACCTGCTTGAAAACGATTGACTCAGAATGTAGCAGAATGTCTAAGCTCGTAAGAGATATGCTTCTCCTTGCGTCTTCTGATGCTGATAAATGGACCATCCAGAAGAATGATGTAAATATTGATACACTATTGATTACACTGTATGAAGCGTTTGAGCCAGTATGTATCCGTAAATCCATCTTCTTAAAACTTGATATTAGTGAAGAAAGCTACCCTGTACTCTATACAGACCGGGAACGACTGTTTCAGATCTTAAGTATCTATCTTGACAATGCAGTCTACTACTCACCAGAAAACAGCACTATTGAGATACGAACAAAACAGACCGCAAAAGAATTGATCTTTTATGTTGTTGATCACGGATGCGGAATTGCTGAAGAAGACAAACCTTTTATATTTAACCGTTTTTACTGTGCAGATAAATCACGAACAGATAAATCTCATTTTGGCCTGGGATTAAGCATTGCGAAAGAACTCTCAAGAATACTTGGAGGCAAAATAGGATTTGAAGATACTGCTGGTGGCGGGGCCACATTTTATTTGACTATACCTCTGAAATAATGAAACAAAATAGTCAAAGATTAATTATATGTATAAACAAACGGGATATTAATTGGAGCCGCCCACTGGACGGCTCTTTATTATCACTGAGTTATATATCCTTCCCATCTAGCAGAAAGTCGATAATATTATAATGGACAATTCCATTCCTGCTCATATCTACGATGTCGCTGCTGATCACATATTTCGGATAATTGTCATCTATCTTCTCCAGATTGCCAAATTCTCTTGCAATGCAATCCTCCGACAGTACATAGGCAACCTGGATATAGAGTTTCTTCTGTCCTTTGTAACATACGAAATCAATTTCCTGAGTATCCAGTTTTCCCACCTTCACCTCATATCCCCGGCTTAACATTTCCAGATATACCACATTCTCCAAGAGCTTACTTGTGTCGATCTGCTCGCTGGCTTTGCTCACATTGCGAAGCCCGATGTCACCAGCATAATACTTTTCTGTTGAAGCCAGAATGTTTTTCCCCTTAATATCATATCTTTCCGCTTTTGAAAGAATCATACCTGCCTGCAGCTTATCAATATAGTTCAGCACCGTGTCCACTGTGGTCGATTGGCCGGCTGATATCAGGGAACGGCTGATTGAGCGTGCGGAGAACGGATTTCCGATATTGTCCAGCAGAAATTCCAGAAGTTTCCTCAGAAGGTTTTCATTCCGAATCGCATATCTCGAGAGAATATCTTTCATCACGACAGAATCATAGACATCCTCCAGATATGTGCGGATGGAATGTTCATCCGGCAGCACCAGTCGCATCGGCAGGCCGCCATATTTCATATAATCCGTAAAAAGCTGTTCCTTGGTATAAGGAAGCCCATTGATCTCATAAAATTCCTGTATCTCAGACAGCACAAAAGGATACACATGAAAAGAAACATATCTTCCTGCCATATTTGTTGCCAGTTCACCGGACAGCAACTTGCTGTTGGAGCCTGTCACATAGATATCGCAGTCGAAATCAATCCGGAAAGAAGGGATAACCGAGTGCCACTCTTTCACATGCTGGATCTCGTCAAAAAAAAGATATACTTTGCCGTCCACCTGCTCTGCCCGCTCTGTGACATATTGATAGAAGTTATCTGCATCCTCCAGATTTTTAAAACGCCGGGACTCAAAATTGATCTCTATGATATTTTCCTTTGGGACTCCACGTTCCAAAATAACATCACGGATCTGCGAAAGCAGGATCGTCTTTCCACTTCTTCTAAGTCCAATCAATACCTTGATCAGATCCTGGTCAATGAATGGACGTATCTTATTCAAATACAAATTTCGTCTTATCATCTCCATACATTCCACGTCCTTCGTTAGTTTTGTCATTATTATACCTCACA
>DWYL01000241.1 GCA_019118685.1 Candidatus Blautia merdipullorum | reverse complement strand
TGTATAACTCATCATCAATTCTTAAATGTACCTGTTTCATTCTCATCACTCCCGGGAAATATTCTGTACCTGATTTTTCCCTAATTATACTATCAGGCATTCTTAAAATCAAGTACTTTTTTCGAATGTATGTTCTTATTTTGTAAATATTTTTGTCCACATAAAAGGAGGACCGTAATATCAGTCCTCCGTCTAATTTACACATTGTCTGTTGCCGTTTCTTTTTTCTTTTCAGTCATATTCCTGATCATATCCATCATCAGCAGTATGCCCGCCTGCAGCCCTATTTCCGTATACACGCTGGCTGTCTCGCTGCTGAGTTCATTACACAGATCCAGCAGTTCGGACGTCGGATTTTTATCATACTTTCCCACAGCCTTTTCAAATCTCATATAAATCTCATCCAGCCGCTCCTCATAACTCCTGTCATCTTCATCCGGTCCCAGGCCAAACAGAAGATAATCCGCAACTCCCCTGATTGTTGCTCTTTCAAATATTTTATCTACATTCATGTTATTCCATCCTTTCTCTATTGCGAAACATTTCTTTATTACGAAACATTATAATCTCAATACTGCATACAATCAAGATATATTTCTTTATTACGAATTTTCAGGAGTTGTACAGATATGCAGAAACTCAGACCGGATATGGATATTGGACATAATATCCAGCGATTAAGAAAAGCTTCAAACATGACGCAGGATCAGGTGATCGCCCGCCTTCAGCTCATGGGAATTGAAATATCCAAAAGCACCTATGCAAAAATTGAAACCAACCGGATGAACATTAAAGTCAGTGAGCTTGTTGCTCTCAGCAAGATTTTCAGCGCTGATATATCTGAATTTTTTAGCGGACTGGTGTAGACCATCTGACAATCCACCTGCCATTTATTGATCTGTCGACAGCTTCATTCCCGTTCACAGTCGATCAGTACAAATTCATATCAGTTTAGGAAAAGCAACCGTAGCTCTCCGGCATAAAACGGTTGCTTTTCCTGTGAACATTTTTTTACAGACAATCTCTGTCATATCCCCGTTTCTTTGTTCGCTGCCTCTTTTCCAGCTCCCTTTTCTTTTTATCCAGCTGCTCCAGTACACTTTGCCGCTCTGCCCTCTGTTCCGGCTTATTACTTCGGATCACCAGATACTGTTTTTCCGGAACACTTTTCTGATCCCATTCTTTCTGCCTGTTGCGGATTTCTTCCAGTTCCTTCGTTGCAGCTGCATATGCTTTTTTCACTGTCAGCGCATTTTCATATCCATGCAGTCCAGGTATTCCGGCGAGTGTAGCCTTCGCTTTTTTCAGTTCCTGCTGTTTTCCGGCAATCTTCTGATCCAGTTCCCGCTTTTCTTTTCCATGAAACCATTTCCCGTCAATATCCTTCCGTTCTTTCTCCAGTCGGATCAGAACTTTCTCGACAGCATAGATCCTCTGCTCTGCTTTCTTCATCTTCTGCAGAATGTTATCCAGCCTCATTACTTCTGCTTCCTGCTCTGCTGAAGATGGTCTTTTCCCTTTTGCAATCTCCGGCAGCGGCACCGGCGTCACATCAAATTTCAGGTCACGGCGAAATATTGGCTGTCCATTCTCGTCATATTCTGCATTCCGGAGTTCTTTGATATACTGGATAAAGCCTCGCAGCTTTCCAATCGCCTTTTGCAGGATTGTCCGGAAAATCTCCGGTTTCCACCCTGACCTTCGGATGGATTCTGCCACCGGATCTGTGATCTCTTTTTTCTTTGCAAAGCGCAGTTCCTCTTCGGTCACGCCTTCCACTACCGCCCGGTCTACCATGTTGTTCCACTCCTGCCGGAGATAATTATCGATCCGTATCTCCTCTGCTTTCGGATTATTTTTCCCGATCTTTCTGGTGGGAAGATACGGACTGTTCTTATCAAACACCTTCAGTTTCTCCGCCGGATCCTGCACCAGTTCATTGATCAGATCCGTATAGAAATATTTCATATCCTCTGTAAATTTTTTTGACTTGAATTCCGGATTCTTAGGCTGGAAGAAATGTTTTTCATAAACCTCCCCTTTTTTGATGATCCTGCAGCCGGAACGGATTTCTCCATTTTCATCCAGAATTTCTTTCTTCGTCCGGACATGTTTCCCTGTTTCATCGTAAAACATATTTCTTGAGGCGATCTTCTCCACCGGCTCATCATAAGCCTTTCTCTCTGAAAAAATAAGATGGATATGAAGATTGGTTTTCCGTTTATTGTGGTGAAGGGCGCTTGCCACAGCCACGCCGTACCGTTCCACAAATTTCGCAGTAAAATATTTCAGCAGCGTATCATGATCATAATGGATCAGGCCAGGCGGCAGCATGATGATCAGTTCCCTGGCCTCAATACATTTTCCTTCCGTTCCGCTTCTGGCAAAATCCGCCTGATTCTCCTTTGACAGATACTGCCAGAATTTCGGATCCGCGCTGGTATAGGCAGCATACAGATTTTCCTGCCGCTTTGGATCCGAGATATAACGTACCCTGCCCCGGACGTGAGGCAGCTTGACCGTCTGGATAAAACAATTCTTTTCATTTGCCATACATCTCCTTTCCGGCAGTGGTACGTCAGAAATGAACCGGTCTTTCGGTTCTGAGCCGCCCTGCGGGGCGTCCCGGCCCGACGCAGTCGCGAAATACACAGAGTGCAGATCTTCAGATCTGCGCGATGGGTGTATTTCGCTCTCAAGCGCCGAGGGCTTGGTTTCCGGCGTATCCGCCTGTTATTTTATGCCCGTATCCGGGCTGTTTCCTTTTCTCTGGTTTTTAACTTTCAAAGTTTTTTTCATCCTGTTTACAGGTTCTTGTTTACAGATTTCTCATTTTTTGTGTAAACAAACTTTTGTAAACAAAGCTCAAAACATTTTAAAAGTTATCTTTTATTCAAAGGGCAGCTCTGTATTTTCATCTATATTTATAAAGCCGTCCCCGTCTTTTTTCGGATGGATCCGTTTCCAGGAACGCTGAGTTCCAAGACTTCCCGGGAACCGGTGTGTCCCGTGTTTTTCCCATCCGATGATCTCATTATCCATCAGGTCGCCAATCTCTTTGGACTGCCATTTCGGCACCATCCCTTCATGGTGGAACACTTCCTGATAAATAATGGTAGAACATACATAGTCTTCCTCATAACGATCCAGGAACGCCTGGATCATGCCCGTCTGGGTATCTTCCGGCATAAACTCTTTCTGGAGTGCTTTCACATAATCTTCCATATCCGGCGAGAATGTGAGGGAAAAATCTCCGCTGCGGTAGATCTCCATGGCCTCCGCCCATGCCTGCAGGATGTATTCCCTGGACTCTTTCTCATTGCTGTAAATGGTCGTTTCCGCTTTTTCCGGGCATACTCTGACCGGTCCGAACCGGCGGTTTCCTGTCCTGTCAAAGGGCAGGAATGCAAGATCATTGGAAGTTCCGCAGAATACACACTGCCGGTACCGGTCTTCTGCCCGCCTCTCATAAGGGATCCGATAGGTGTCCTTCTGTCTGCTCAGGAATGATTTTGTTTCTTCAATACTCCTGGCATTGGCCACTGCGTTCATTTCTGACATTTCTACAATCCAGTGTCCCTGCAGATATTCATAAACCCGCTTATCATCCAGCCGTTTCACATCATCGGTAAACCACTCATCCCGGATCGCCAGATATTTGAAAAATGTAGATTTCCCGGTTCCCTGTCCACCTACCAGACAGAGCATGATATCATATTTCTTCCCCGGGTCATACAGACGGCTGATGGCAGCAAGCATATGCATTTTCATGATCTCACCGGAATATTCCGGATCAGACGCCCCGAAGAAATGGGTAAGCATGTTGCGGATCCTCGGCGTTCTGTCCCAGATCAGGCTTTCCAGCAGATCAATAATGGGATGGAAGCTGTTATCGTTTGCCACGATATCCACCGCCTTGGCAATCACCCTGTCACTGGTCAGTCCGTAATTCTTTTCCAGATAAAGGGACAGATTGTTCATATCCGTATCCGTCATCTGGACGCCCCGGCGTTTCCATGGAACCTTTTTCATAATGTCAATCTGGCAGGTCATTTCATTTCTGCAAATTGCTCCCTGCAGATACGGATCATGTTCCAGCGCATATTTACAGTTCTGGATGGACTGACGGATCTTTCCTTTCTCTGTCACGTCCAGGTTCTCCCGTATCTCCCCCTGGGTCAGCATTTCATCCTCTGCAATACGCTCTAATTTCCGCATGGACTCTTCGCTGATATCGTTCCATATGCTGCTCAATCTCCGCCACCTCCTTCCGTTTACAGATAAAGAATTCTGTAATTTCTTCTCCGCTTCCGGTCAGAAGAATATCCAGATAATCATTGATCTTCCTCTCGTTTTCCAACGCCTCCAGAAATTGTTCCTGCTCAAAGGCGTCCGGTTCCGATCCGTAGAACCGTTTCCAGAACCGGATCCATGACAGATAGTCGGTCAGGACTTTTACCGCATGCCGGTGCCAGTCTGTCATCTTCTTTTTAACAGAAACCGGATTCCTGTCTCTGTATTTTTTTCGTCCTTCCCGACACTTCTCTGCTGTTACCGGCAGCTGAAAATCTGCGATCAGTTTGCTGGCCGCTTCGTAAGGCAACAGACCGAACAGGCCGGCAGTCAGCCCGATCACATCTCCTTTTGCTCCGCAGGCAAAACAATAATAATTAGTATCAATTTTCATGCTGGGATGATGATCGTCATGAAACGGACAGCATGCCATCTGGTTCCTGCCGACCCGGATCCCGTACTGCTCCGCCGCCTGCCTTGCGGTAATGTATGATTTTACTTCCTGAAATATATTCACTTATAACCTCCTCTGCTGAAATTTTTCATTGTATCTCGCAGAGGTATTTGCTATACTTGAGTTGCTAGGTCAGAGTGTAGCAATACCTCTGGAGAATTTGCCCGTGCGATCATGCATGGGCTTTTTCTTTTGTCACATCCCGGAAGTATCCGGTTTCTTCCCAGACTTTACGGTCCGGGCAGTAATAACTGAATTCGCTGGCGTCCCCCACTTTCATCGCCACACCGAACTTGACGACACCCTGCTGGATGGCAAGCCTCACATAATGAGGATCTTTTCCCATTGCCCGGGCGATCTCTTTGATCGGAACATTTCTGCCTGTAAACGGCGGCAGCTCCACATACATTTTCTTTTCCATTATCTTCACCTCCTTCCGGATTCGATACCCGTATTTTTAGTGCACTTTTCCTCTTGCTATTTCCTTTCTCTACACGCGAACCGTACTATTAGTTCGTATTTTATTATACGCATTAAAATTGCGTGCGTCAAGATGTTTTTCTAAAAACCCGCACTTGTAATTCGTATTTTAATGTGATAAGATGGACGAAAGAGAGGTGAATTCAATCATGAAACATGATACGAAACAGATCGGACTAAGAATCCGGACTGCCCGAAAGCAAAAAGGTATGAATCAGACGCAGCTGGCAGCCGCACTTGGCAAATCTCTCCGCACAATCCAGAAATACGAAAGCGGAGAGATTGAAGTATCGCTCGCCATGATCAACGAACTTGCCGGGGTATTGGACACCACTTCTACTTATCTGACCGGCTATGACACGCAGGAGAAGCCGCTGACCAATATGGCAGACGTCATGCAGTTTCTCTTCCAGCTGGATCAGATCCGGGAGCTCGGCTTCCGGATTGATGTGAAACGTCCGCCGGAACACGACCGCTGGGAGTGCTCCATTACCTTCAACGGCAAAGACCTGTCGTCCTCTGAAAATGCAGATATGTGTTTATTCCTGGAAGAATTCAGGGAAAACAGAGAGGAATATGCTGCATATGGCCATTCTGCCAGTTCCTATCAGGACTGGAAAGACAAGACACTGGCCTACTATGCAGCTGTCCCGTTATCCGAAACGGAAACGGAAGAACTGACAGAGGAAGAGCGCATCAGCCGCCGGAACGCCTTTTTAAAGGAGCAGTTCAGATCATAAGTCCTTCAAAAGAAAGGAGCAATGACTGAATGAAATTACCAAACGGCTACGGAAGTGTAGTGAAATTATCCGGAAAACGGAGAAAACCATATATGGTCCGCAAGACAACAGGATACCGGATCGATCCCGTAAAAGAAAAGAAGATTGCAGAATATATTATCATCGGCTATGCCCGGACAAAATCCGAAGGGCTGGAGATGCTGGCTGATTATAATCATAATCCTTATGATACGAAAGCCGCAAAAATGACTTTTTCCGAGGTGTACGAGGAATGGTCAAAGAAGAAATATCCGACCGTATCTGAAAGCAATGTAAAAGGATACACAGCCTCCTACAAGGCCTGTACCCTCCTTTACCACCGGGTTTTCAAAGACCTGAAGCTGGCGGATCTTCAGCAGGTGATCGATACCTGCGGCAAAAATTATCCGACACTGAAGAAAGTAAAGATCCTGTTTAACCAACTGTACGGATTTGCCCTGAAGAATGACATCTGCAACAAAGATTATTCCACCTACGTGGATATCGCACAGTACAAAGACCGGAACCCGAACAAACACAGCAGGAACAAATTTCCCAGGGAAGAGATCGACAGGATCTGGACCATGCAGGATGATAAATATTACCAGATTGTCCTCATGCTGCTCTATAACGGCACCCGGATTTCTGAATTCCTGTCCCTGAAAAAAGTAAATGTACACCTGGATGAGCAGTATTTTGATGTGATCGACAGCAAAACAGAAAACGGTATCCGGAAAGTGCCCATTGCCGACAAGCTGCTCCCGTTCTACCGGAACTGGTACAACTCCTGCCCGGAATGCGAATATCTTCTCCATACAGAAGACGGAAAACCGTTCAAGTACCGCAACTACTTTGACAGTTACTGGACACCCCTGATGGAGCAGATCGGTATCCAGCGGACACCGCACTGCACCCGCCATACCTGTATCTCCATGTTGTCAGAAGCTGGTGTGCAGGAAACGGTCATCAAGAAAATTGTGGGGCATTCCGGAGCCATGACACTGACTGAAAAGGTCTACACCCATCTGGATGTACGGATTCTGATTGACGCCATAAACAGGACACTTGAGTAAAGATATTTTTGTTGCAAACGTGTTACAAACGCGCTGCTAATCCGGTGATTTTCACCCGGTTTTCCCACGTTCCACCACGTTTCCAGGACGAAAAGAAAAACCCCGGAAACGTGATGTTTCCAGGGTTTGCCTGCAATTTCAATAACTGTTCGATTATCTCTTGGAGAACTGTGGAGCACGACGAGCTGCTTTGAGACCGTATTTCTTTCTCTCTTTCATTCTTGGGTCACGAGTTAAGTAACCTGCTGCTTTCAGAGCTGGTCTGTAATCGCTGTCTGCTTCCAGAAGAGCTCTGGAAATTCCGTGACGGATAGCACCAGCCTGTCCTGTAAAGCCGCCGCCATGAACGTTTACTAATACATCAAATTTATCAGATGTCTCTGTCAGTACTAATGGCTGACGAACAACTACCTTTAATGTCTCTAATCCAAAATATTCGTCGATATCTCTTTTATTGATTGTAATCTTGCCTGTACCTGGTACCAGGTATACACGAGCTACAGATGATTTTCTTCTTCCTGTTCCATAGAATTTTGTACTAGCCACTGTCATTTACCTCCTATTAAAATGTTAATACTTCTGGCTTCTGAGCTGCGTGATTGTGCTCTGGTCCAGCGTATACATGTAATTTTTTAATCATGGCCCTTCCTAAAGGTCCTTTTGGAAGCATACCCTTAACAGCCAGTTCAATTACTCTCTCAGGTTTTCTGTCCATCATTTCTCTTAATGTGAACTCTTTCATTCCTCCAACATAGTCGGAATGTCTGTAGTAGATCTTCTGATCCAGTTTCTTACCTGTAACTTTTACTTTATCAGCATTTACAACAATCACATAGTCACCTGTGTCAATGTGAGGTGTGTAGATCGGTTTGTTTTTTCCTCTTAAAACTTTTGCGATTTCAGATGCAAGACGTCCTAATGTCTGTCCATCAGCATCTACAACATACCATTTCCTTTCAACCTTATCTGGATTAGCCATATAACTGTTCATGGTTTTCCCTCCTGTTATCATCAATATACAATCAAATTTCGTTATAATAAAAAATCAAGCAAAACCACCGTTCCCATATGTATTTTATGGGTTCCGGCATTTTGTACAAACTCTTTTCGGTGCCATACCGGGGCTTTTGGCTAGGCAGCCTCATAGTTCGTCACATTGAGTTATTATATTATAAGTAAAATCCTGTGTC
>DWYL01000240.1 GCA_019118685.1 Candidatus Blautia merdipullorum | reverse complement strand
TGCCACTCTGATCGCTGTTTTTGCAGCTTTGCGCAGGGAAATAAAAAAACTTTTTCTGGAAGTATGCCGGGGAACTTATGACATAATTGAAAACATCAGGATATATCGTCATAACCGGCACGAGAAAGATGCCAGAAGATATAAAAGGGTAGTTTCCAATAATTACAGAAAACTGTTTTTACTATTAATTGTTTCAGTCGTTCCTACAGTGATCGAAGGATATCTGCTGCAGGACGCCGCAGCGCTTGCAGGCAGCAATCTTTTTGCGCCGGCGGTAGGGCTGCTGATCACTGGGATCATACTTTTGGTCGCCGACTTTTTCCCAAGAGGAAGAAAAATCCCGAAAGATGTCAGTTATTCTGCTGCCTTTGTGATCGGAATTTTTCAGGGAATGACTGTTTTCCCGGGGGTTTCCCGTTTAGGGATTACTCTGGCAGTGTGCCTTGCATATGGATTTCAGAGGAAATTTGCCATAAAATATACGCTTCTTCTGTCGATCCCGGTGTTTATCGGAGCATTTATCCTGGAATGCACCCAGTTTGCTTCAATCTCAATGACCTGGGGACTGCTGGGATGTTATGTGGCCGGAGGAGCTGCAGCAGGGATCGCAGGATATTTTTGTATTGGGAAAATGATGAAAGTTTTGCAGAATAAAAGATTTTATGGTTTTTCTGTCTATTGCTTTCTTGTAGGCGGGGTAACCGCAGTGGGAAGTATCTTGCTTTCATAAAGCAGACAGACGGAAATTAAGGGGAGAATAAAAATGGCAGCGAGAAAAGGCTCTACAGGAAGAAAGAAGAAAAAAACAACAAGTGCAAAAGGGCAGACAAGAAAAAAAGAAGTATATGATAGCCGCAGCATGGAAACCGAAATTATCCTGTGGATCATATTGGCGGCGTCAGCAGTCCTCCTTGTCAGCAATTTCGGCATAGGGGGAGCTGTGGGAAATGCTATCAGCAGTTTCTTTTTCGGATTAGTCGGTTTGGTATGCTACCCTCTGCCTTTTTTCCTGTTTATAGGAACTGCTTTTGTGATTTCCAACAGCAGAAATCCCAGAGCATATCGAAAAATGGCGGGCTTTGCCCTGCTTTTTATCACCGCATGTATGTTCATGCAGATGATTACAGAAGGAGGACTGCTGGAGGACGATCCGAGTACCTATTTTGATATTTCTGCCCGGTATAAGACAGGAGGCGGGATCCTGGGAGGCGTATTATGCCGTTTATGTGTGATCGCTTTCGGTATGGCTGGCGCCTATGCGATCATCATCGCGGCATTGATGATCTCTCTGGTACTTATTACACAAAAATCTATCTTTGATATGATCAGAAAGTTCAGCCGCGCTCTTTATGAAAGTGCGGCCAAAAGACAGGAAAAAAGGAGAGAAGCCGCAAGAATACGTCAGGAAGAGGAAGAGAAGCAGGAAGAACTGGAGGAAAAACGCCGCCGCCGCAGAGAGAGAACGGTTCATGACGAAGAGTCTCTTAATGTCCCTGGCGGAAAGAAGAAAAGAGAAAAGAAAGGGAGATCCCAGACAAGGGGAACCGGACTTCAGGATGATCCCGGGGAAGAGCAGAAAGAAAAAACAGAAGTCATGGAAGAAAGTACGCCTTTTGTACCGGAAAAAGCCTTTCCTATACACAGAACAGACCGCCTTGTACAGGATTTGGATGAAATCGCTGTTGCAGAGGAAGAAAAAACAGAGGAAGCAGATGGAAATATTCTGGAAAAGGGAGGAAAAAATCCGAAATCTTCTCCTGAAGAAATACGGCAGGGAGTGGAGGAAGTCAAAACCCAGATTGCTACGAAAGAGGCAGGGAGAAAAAAAGAGTATAAATTTCCGCCTCTCTCGCTGCTGCGGAAAGGAAAACATACAGGAGGAGATTCCAACGCTCATTTACGGGAGACTGCCAGAAAGCTCCAGGAAACGTTACATAATTTTGGCGTAAATGTAACGATTACAGATGTAAGCTGCGGCCCGACTGTAACACGGTATGAAATACAGCCGGAGCAGGGAGTCAAGGTCAGCAAGATCGTCAGTCTGGCAGACGACATTAAATTAAACCTTGCCGCTACGGATATCCGCATAGAAGCGCCTATTCCGGGAAAAGCAGCGGTAGGGATTGAAGTTCCCAACGAAAATAATACTACGGTAATGCTTCGTGATTTAATACAGTCAGAAGCTTTTAAACAATGTCCGTCTAAGCTTGCTTTCGCGGCAGGTAAGGATATCGGCGGGCGGCCTGTGATCGCGGATATAGGGAAAATGCCCCACCTTCTCATTGCTGGAGCTACTGGGTCTGGTAAATCTGTATGCATTAATACGATTATCATCAGTCTCCTTTACAAGGCCACACCAGATGAGGTAAAATTAATCATGATAGACCCGAAAGTGGTAGAATTAAGTGCATATAACGGGATCCCCCATCTGTTTATCCCGGTGGTCACAGATCCAAAAAAAGCGGCAGGAGCTCTTAACTGGGCGGTTGCCGAAATGATGGACCGCTATGACAAATTTGCTCAATGCAACGTGAGAGACTTAAAGGGTTATAACGCCAAAGTAGAGAGTTTAAAAGATTTGGAGGGAGAAAAGAAGCTTCAGAAGCTTCCCCAGATCGTTATTATCGTAGACGAGCTGGCCGATCTGATGATGGTTGCACCCGGCGAGGTGGAAGATGCGATCTGCCGTCTTGCACAGCTTGCCAGAGCAGCAGGTATCCATCTGATCATTGCTACTCAGCGTCCCTCTGTAAATGTCATCACCGGACTGATCAAAGCCAATATGCCTTCCAGGATCGCTTTTTCTGTGTCTTCGGGAGTAGATTCCAGAACGATTTTAGATATGAATGGAGCAGAGAAACTTTTGGGAAAAGGGGACATGCTTTTTTATCCTCAGGGTTATCAGAAGCCGGCAAGAGTCCAGGGGGCTTTTGTCAGCGATCAGGAAGTCAGCACCGTTGTCAGCTATCTTTCGGCCCAGCATCCGGATGCAGAATACGATCAGGATATTCAAAAGAAAATAGAGGCAGCAAAAGAGGCCGGACCTGCCAGCGGCTCAGCAGGCAGTGAAAGAGATGCCTATTTTGCCGATGCAGGGAAATTTATCATTGAAAAGGATAAGGCCTCTATCGGTATGCTTCAGAGAGCTTTTAAAATAGGATTTAACCGGGCGGCCCGGATCATGGATCAGCTCTGTGACGCCGGCGTGGTAGGAGAAGAAGAAGGAACAAAACCGAGGAAGGTGCTGATGTCCATGGAAGAATTTGAAAAATATATAGAAGAATATTTATAATAAAAGATAAGGAATTGATTATAGATGAAATGCAGACACTGCGGTGCAGCTTTTGAGAAGGGAACCCTGTTCTGCCCGAAGTGCGGAAAGGAAGTCCAGTGGGTACCGGAGTATAATACCCTGGAAACTTTCATGAGACAAAAAGAGCATGAGGAGCAGGAGAAAAAACGCAGGGAGATGGAGGCAAGAAAGGAAAAAGAAGAAAAAGAAACCGAGAGGAAAAGAAAAAAGAAAAAACACAAGAAACTGCTGGCCGGGATAATAGGGGGGACAGTAGTTTCTTTGTGCATTGCCGCTGTTGTTTTTATCTGCCAGATCAGAATAAACTCTTTTGATTATCAGATGGATCAGGCACAGAATGCATATGCCGGGGAGAAATTTGATACGGCTCTTCGACATCTGGCGAGAGCTGAAAAACTGGAACCGGACAGCCTGGAGACGAAGATCCTGAAAGCCAGGATTTATATGGATGATCAAAATGAAGCGGGAGCGGAAAAAATACTTTTGTCAGTGGCGGAAAAGGATCCTGACAGCGCGGCAGCTTACGGAGAACTTGTAAAATTATATGAACGGCAGAAGGATTATACATCCATCCGGGATCTTATGAGAGATGCAAATGACAGTATAAAGGACACATATCAAAGCTATGTGTGCGGTCTTCCCCGGCTTTCTCAGAAGGGAGGAAGCTATAATACAGAGACAAGGATAGAAATACAGGATATTCCTTCGGGAACAGAAGTTTACTATACATTAGACGGCTCAGATCCTGACGAAAGCTCTCAAAAGTATGAATCTGCCATCGAACTGAACCAGGAGGGAACCTTTACCTTTAAATACATTGCATATAATGAAAAACAAATTCCCAGTGAAATCGGAAAGGAAGAGTATACCATCGGCTTTGAAGCCCCGGACAGGCCGCTGATCGCTCCTGTATCCGGTAAATATGATTACCTGGAAAATATTATCATCACGGTTCCTGAAGGATGTACAGTGTACTATGCTTTTGATGAAGCGCCTACTTTGGAAAGCAGCAAATATACAGAGCCTGTGCCTATGCAGAAGGGAGAACATACTTTTTCTGCCATAGCAGTGGACGGAAGGGGAAAAAGCAGTCCCGTGACCAGCGCGGTATATGTATATTATGGGTAATCTGGCATAAAGACCCAGGTATAAAGGCAGATTGCACAAAAATCAGTACTTTAATGAGAAAGTGGATTGAATTTTTATAAGGTTTGTCTTATACTTAACTTTAGCAATCATCACAATATATCGACAAAAGCAGCAAAGTAAGCGGAGTCTGCATAAAAATGCAGTAGAAGCCGATATTTTGTAGAAAATATGAGGAGGAGACTATGTATAAGATTCTAAAAGCACAACAGCTTAATGAGGTAGTATACCTCATGGACGTAGAAGCGCCTATGGTTGCAAAACATTGCATGCCGGGCCAGTTCGTCATTGTTAAATTAGATGACAAGGGTGAAAGGATTCCTTTGACCATTTGTGATTATGACAGAGAGGCAGGCACGATCACTATCGTATTCCAGCCGGTAGGAGCCTCTACAGAGAAATTTACAAAACTTCAGGCAGGTGATGCTTTTGAGGATTTTGTTGGCCCTCTGGGATGTCCATCCGAACTTGTAAATGAAGATTTAGAGGACTTAAAGAAAGAAAAACTTTTGTTTGTTGCCGGCGGCGTAGGTACTGCACCTGTTTATCCTCAGGTAAAATGGCTTCATGAGCAGGGTATTGACGCAGACGTTATCGTAGGCGCCAAGACAAAAGATCTGATCATTCTGGAAAAAGAAATGGAAGCTGTAGCAGGCAACTTATATATCACCACAGATGACGCTTCCTATGGCCGAAGCGGTATGGTTACCAAGGTGATCGAAGATCTGATGGCAGAAGGAAAAACTTACACAAAGTGTATCTCTATCGGACCTATGATCATGATGAAGTTCTGCTGCCTGACAACACAGAAATACAATATTCCCACTATCGTGTCCATGAACCCTATCATGGTAGACGGAACAGGTATGTGCGGCGCCTGTCGTGTGATCGTAGGCGGCGAAGTAAAATTTGCCTGCGTAGACGGACCGGAATTTGACGGCCATAAGATCGACTGGGATCTGGCTATGAAGAGACAGCAGATGTATAAGACTGAAGAAGGAAGAGCATTGCTGAAAGAACGTGAGGGAGATACTCATCACGGCGGATGCGGAAACTGCGGAGGTGACAAATAATGGGTAACGTATTAGAAAAAGTTCCTGTAAGAGAACAGGATCCGAAGGTAAGAGCAACAAACTTTGAAGAGGTTTGTCTTGGATATAATAAGGAAGAAGCTATGGAAGAGGCTTCCCGCTGCTTAAATTGCAAGAATGCAAAATGTATCAAGGGATGTCC
Source organism: Candidatus Blautia merdipullorum (assembly GCA_019118685.1). GTDB lineage: Bacteria > Bacillota > Clostridia > Lachnospirales > Lachnospiraceae > Blautia > Blautia merdipullorum. The sequence continues at coordinate 9,077 of DWYL01000240.1, read as the reverse complement.
TGTTTCTATTAATATCCCGGCTTTTGTTCATGAAGTAAAGGAAGGCAATTTTGCAGAAGCCTATAAGATCATCAGCCAGTCCAGCGCCCTTCCTGCTGTATGCGGACGTGTTTGTCCTCAGGAAACCCAGTGTGAAGGTGTATGTATCAGGGGCGTAAAAGGAGAAGCCGTTTCTATCGGAAAACTGGAGCGCTTTGTTGCTGACTGGGCAAAAGAGAACGGCATTAAGCCGGAAGCCCCTGCCCAGAAGAACGGGCACAAGATCGCAGTGATCGGTTCCGGTCCTTCCGGGCTGACCTGTGCAGGAGACCTGGCAAAAATGGGCTATGATGTAACTATCTTTGAAGCTCTTCATCAGCCGGGTGGAGTTCTGGTATACGGTATTCCGGAATTCCGTCTTCCCAAGGATAAAGTAGTAAAAGAAGAGGTGGAAAATGTAAAATCTCTGGGCGTTAAGATCGAGACAAACGTGATCATCGGTAAATCTACTACCATCGATGAACTGCTGGAAAAAGGCGGTTTTGAGGCGGTATTTATCGGATCCGGGGCAGGTCTTCCAATGTTTATGGGAATCCCCGGAGAAGTGTCAAACGGTGTCTTCTCTGCTAACGAATACCTGACAAGAAGCAACCTGATGAAGGCCTTCCGTGAGGACTACGACACACCGATCAAAACCGGAAAAAAAGTTGTGGTAGTAGGCGGCGGAAACGTTGCTATGGACGCTGCCAGAACAGCTCTCCGTCTGGGCGCAGAGGTACATATCGTATACAGAAGAAGCGAAGAGGAACTTCCAGCCAGAAGGGAAGAAGTACATCATGCAAAAGAAGAGGGTGTGATTTTTGACCTTCTTACAAACCCTGTAGAGATCATTCCAGATGAAAACGGCTGGGTAAAAGAAGTAAAATGTGTGCGCATGGAACTGGGCGAGCCGGATGCTTCAGGAAGAAGACGTCCTGTTGTCATTGAAGGCTCTGAATTCACCATGGAGGCAGACACAGTGATCATGTCTCTGGGAACCTCACCAAACCCGCTGATTTCTTCTACAACCATCGGTCTGGATACTAACAGAAGAAAATGTATCATTGCTGATGAAGAAAACGGACAGACCTCAAAAGAAGGCGTATTCGCAGGCGGTGACGCCGTAACAGGAGCCGCTACGGTTATCCTGGCTATGGGAGCAGGAAAAGCTGCCGCAAAGGGAATCGACGAATTTATCAAGAACAGAAAATAAACAATGCTTACGGGAATAAAAGAACTGTTTGGGCGCAGGATCAGAAATAGATCCGGCCCAGGCAGTTCTTTTTTGCGTAAATAGATCGTACAAGCAGATATGACAAAAAAGGGAAGATAAATACGTGTCAGTCAAATCCCCTCTGTATGCTGGAAATTGGATGAGTCAGACAATTCCCGCATATAGAGGGGATTTTTGACCGTGAACGGGAATATACTGACACAACTGCAACAATTCATAAATATGCATTAAAATGAATAAAGGGACAGTATAAATATGAATTGCATATATGGAAGAAATAATTTAGAATATAGAAAAGATTTTCAGATAAAAATCGGAGAAGATTGAGGATAAAGGAGAAAAGCTATGTCAGAAAACAGAAATGATAGGGTTTCTGCTGTCACCAGGTGGGTCCGGGAAGAATTGGAGAAAAATGCAGATCCTACTTATCGGGAGTTTCACAGATCTCTGGTTCCGGGACTGGATAATTTTCTGGGGATCCGTGTGCCAAAACTTCGGGAAATCAGCAGAAAGGCAGCCAGGGAAGACTACTGGAGCTTTACCAGAGAGGCGGACAGAAAGATTTATGAAGAACTTATGATTCGTGGCATGATGATCGGATACGCCAGATTAAGCAAAGAAGAGCGGCGGCGGGAACTGGAAGAATTTGTGGCCTGTATTGATAACTGGGCAGTCTGTGACTGCTGCTGTTCTACCTACAAGTTTATGAAAAAAGACCAGGAGGAGTGGTTTGCCTTTTTAAAAACCTATGCAGCCAGTGGCAAAGAATATGAAATCCGTTTTGCTCTGGTCGCTATGCTGGACTATTTCATCAATGAAGAGTACATAGACCAGGTACTGGAAATCCTGGGGCAGGTACGGCATGAGGGCTATTATGTAAAAATGGCCGCAGCCTGGGCAGTATCCATCTGCTACGTAAAATTCCCGGAAAAGACCGAGGGGTTTCTTAAGAAAGATCTGCTGGATGATTTTACCCATAATAAGTCTATCCAGAAGATCCGGGAGTCTTACCGGGTTTCTAAAGAAGATAAGGAGAGACTGAAAACCCTGCGGAGGAATCCGGATTAAAAACGAAATTTCCCGGACAAACCGGAAGGAAAGGAACAGGATAAATGAAGATCACAATTGTTACTGTGGGAAAGGTCAAAGAAAAATATCTTCGGGATGCTATAGAAGAATATTGCAAACGGCTGGGCAAATACTGTAAGCTGGAGATCATTCAGGTGGCGGATGAGAAGACTCCGGAGAACGCCAGTCAGACGGTGGAGGACCAGATCCGTCAGAAAGAGGGGGAGCGGATCTTGAAATATCTGAAGGATGACGCCTATGTGATCACCTTGGAAATCGGAGGGAATATGCTGGACTCTGTAGAGTTTTCAAAGAAAATAGAAAACCTGGGGATCCAAGGGAAAAGCCATATTATCTTCGTGATCGGAGGCTCCATCGGCCTGGGACGGGAAGTGCTGAAACGCTCCGACTATGCACTAAGCTTTTCCAAGATGACCTTTCCCCATCAGCTCATGCGGGTGATACTGCTGGAGCAGATTTACAGAGGGTATCGGATCATGGCGGGGGAGCCGTATCATAAATAAAGGCGGTTTAGAAGAGAGTGGACAGCTGAAGTTCCGCTCTCTTTTCGTATGAGCAGCGAGAAATAAAATGACAGAGAAATAAACGAATGGTATAATGGAAAAAAATGAAGACGGCAGATCGGAATTTATCAGAGAGGTAATTTATGGATAAAAAGCGGTTGAAACGAGTGTTGGGAGGTGCAATTCCACTTGCCATCCTTATAATCGGTATAAGTTATAACAGCTATGTTAAGATGCACACTTTCACCCTTTCAGGTAACGAGAGAGTGAAAAGTGAACAGATTCAGCCTGTTAACGGAAGTGTAAAAGTTACCGGTACTGCGGATACAGATGTCGTATTTACGGATATTGAAAGCGGTGAAACTTATGTAATAGGTTACATTACTTCCGGAACAGGAGAAAAAATTAAACTTGAACGAGGAAAATGGTACAGGGTTGAAGGTGCTGGAGAACTTACAGTGAGGCCAGTCAATGTTCGTATAGAATAACAAGAAGTTCTGCTCTCTTTTATGCAGGAGGAAATTCAGATGGCAAAAGAAGTACATACAATTTTGTGGGAAGTTCTTGAGAACGGTCGATTTGAGTTTATATGGGATGATGCTGCAGTTTTAGGCACATATGCCCAGGTATGGAATATCGACGGCCAGATGATAGACACCAGAAAGGCAAAAATGACGGAAAAGGCATGTCTTCCTGACGGATGGAAACCCGGAGCTTTGAAATGGGGAGGGACAGCCCTTTAGGGGAAGCCAGAGCCCGTTATACAGCATCTGTGATCTCAGGACAAGCAACAGAAATCCTAAAAGACGAATATATTTCATGGAATATAGGATTTGCGGATACTATACAAGAATGTTAATATACGTTGCTTGCGGCAACGGGCAGGTTTTCATACAATTGTGATAACAATTGAAAGAAGGGAGGTTCGATTTCATGCTAAATGAAAACATTAAAGCAATCAGAAAATCAAAAGGTCTTTCACAGGAAGAACTTGCTATTAAGCTGCATGTAGTGCGACAGACAATATCCAAATGGGAGCAAGGACTGTCAGTCCCTGATTCGAATATGTTAATCTCTATATCGGAAGTCCTTGAAACGCCTGTAAGCACTTTGCTTGGAGAAACGATTGCTGAGCCGAAAAGAGATGATTTAAAAGCAATTTCTGAAAAACTGGAGGTTATAAATTTACAGCTTGCAAAAAAGGCGGCAGCAAGACGGAAAATGCTTCAGTGGCTATTTATCTTCATTACATGTGGTATAGTGATAATATTTGTAGCTTTACTAGTATTAAATAGTCCATACTTGGGCTGGGATTATAGTGATCCTGAATTAGCTGTTGCCGGAGTGAGTTATCACGCAGCTGAATGGCTGTTTGTCAGATTAGCACCGATTATCCTCATAGGGGCAATTGCCGGAATATTTTTGACAAGGAAAAAAGATTGAGCAGTTTGCAGAACATGATCATCTTTTTTAGGAGGGATCCATGTGGATATCACACAGCGTCAGATTACAAAAATAGCCAGGGAGGTGGGAAAGTTTACTTCCCGGATGATGAAAGAAGAAGGGGTCGGCACTGCGGAGTTCGATCTCATTCATGTTGTACGGAAAAGTCCCGGCATCACGCAAGCGGAAATAAGCAAAATCTTAGGGGCAGACAAAGGGGCTGTAGCAAAGCAGACTGCCAATCTGGAGGCAAAGGGTTATCTTCGGAGAGAAAATAATCCGGCAGATGGACGCAGCCAGCTTATTTTTCCTACAGAGCAGGCACAGCGTCTAAAGAATTCTAAGGCCCATATTGAGGCTCTGTTTTATGAATGGCTTGTTGAACCACTTTCAAAGGAGGAACAGAAGGAGTTTGCGCATCTGCTGGATATTCTTTATCATCGGTGTAAAGAAGAAAGCAAAGCTGATTTTCCTGAAATGACCCTACGTATAAAGGAGTGTGAGTGATATGAATGCAAGCCAAAAGAAAAAGCACCTGTCCCAGGCAATGGTATTTCTTATTCTGTTTGGAGTTGTCAGCCTGTTCTCTGACATGACTCATGAGGGTGCATCCAGTATCCGGGGAGCGTATTTGTCCATTATGGGCGCTTCCGCCGGTGCGATTGGCTTTTTCTCCGGCCTGGGAGAACTGATCGGATACTCCATGCGTTATATATTCGGAAAACTTACGGATAAGACCCGGCAGTATTGGCCGATTACAATCTTTGGCTATGTACTGGATGTGTTGGCAGTGCCGGCATTGGCTCTGGTAGGAGAGCATGGATGGGTCTGGGCATGTCTGCTGCTGCTCATTCAGCGGATGGGCAAAGCCATTAAGAAACCGGCAAAAGATACGATCATGTCCTTTGCGGCATCTCAGGAAGGCGTCGGAAAGAGCTTCGGCCTCCAGGAACTGTTAGATCAGATTGGCGCTTTTTTAGGACCGGTACTGCTATACCTGGTAATGCTTTTTCAGACAGAAGGAAATGTCTTTCAGACCTATGCTTTCTGCTTTGGGGTGCTTGCCATTCCCGGTGCGATTACATTGATTCTGCTCCTTGTTACCCGGCGCAGGTTCCCGAATCCGGAACAATTTGAGCCAGAGCCGAAGGAACACGTTCCTTTCCGGATGAGAAAAAGTTTCGTACTCTATATTGCAGGGATCAGCTGTTTCGCCTTTGGATTTATTGACTATTCCCTTATTATCATGCATGTTTCCAAAGCTTATACTGGTCTGGCCGCAAGCCTGGCAGAGACATCTTCGCTGGTAACAGAGGGAACTCTTCCTCTGCTTTACGCCGGTGCGATGCTGGTGGATGCAGCAGCCGCTCTTGTGTTCGGACATCTTTATGATAAGATCGGCGTAAAGGCGCTGATGATTTCTACGCTGCTTTCCAGTGTGTTTGCTGTTTTTGTGTTTTCCATTCACTCCATTCCCATGCTCCTGCTGGGTGTGGCCCTCTGGGGAATCGGGATGGGCGCTCAGGAATCTATCCTGAAAGCTGTGGTCACTTCCATGGTCCCGAAAGACTGCCGGGCCACGGGATACGGAATTTTTGAATGTTCCTTTGGTATCTTCTGGTTCCTGGGAAGCTGGATCATGGGCGTGCTTTATGATCTGAGCATTCCGGCCATGGTAACTGTATCGGTGATCGCACAGCTTGCGGCGATTCCACTCTATCTCGCTTCGGACAGATGCGCCCGGGCGGAGAATGTCCCTTTGGGCAGCTGATGAGAATTATGATCATGTCAGCACACTAGGGCTGGTCTTTATACTCCACCTCCTTATTCCACCTGGTGCTTTTTAAAGCCAATCCCTGCAAGAGGCAGTAAAATCAACGCCAGTAGCGCATACACTACAGCATTCATTGTAAACGAATCCAGAATCACCGAGCCAAACGGATAGGTAATATACTGTGCGAAGTTCGGCGTAAGTGACTGATACGGCGTCAAAAATATGAGCAGATTATAGATCCCCGCAGTTCCGTTTGGAGAAAGGAACATAGGAATAAAAAGCACAGGTATGACTACAATCAATACAAAATATGGGGTTTTCATTTTAGATGACAAGAAAAGCGTCAAGCCAATCATTGCGATCAGTACCAAATAAACTACACCTAAATTGATAAGTGTGCCTTCCAAAAAGGTAAGAGGGTATGGAACGGCAGTTCCGTTGATTTGCAAGGGTAGATTCCACCCGTCAATGCCATATGCTGCAAGCGGTATGGCAAAACCTACGATAATGTGCAGCGTAAAAGCAAGCAATCCAAACAGAAGGGACGCTATGGTCTTTGCTGTTGTCAGCTTCGTCTTACCGTATTTGGAAGACAGCACCACTGCGTCTGTCCCGGCTTGATACTCACCTGAAAAAACAGGGCATAGGATAATGCAAATCGCTAAAAGTGGGAAAATGAGCAATTCAAAACAGCTTATTATAACTTCCCATCCCTCAAAATAACCATATGGAAGGGGCGTCTCCACCTTGCTGTTCATATTAAGCCAATATTCTTTTGCGCTTTCGGATAATTCACGAGATGAAGTATTTACGATCTTCTCAATTTTGTCCTGCCTTGCTTGGTAGAAGTCGGCTCCGTTGGAGGTATCCACGGATAACAAATGGTTATAGCCAACCGTTACATTAGGTTCTGCAAAGTTTGCCGCAATCATATTAAGCAGGCTTTCCCTATATGCAATGTCATTCCAGTAAGCGTCATCAACCAAGAACTGTTCCTGGCCGTCATAGCCAATATTATCGGGATTTTCAAAAAGCTGCTTTACTTCATCTATTGCTTTCGTAACATACTCATTCGTCAGCGGAACAGAAATGCTTTCATACTGTTCCTTATCGTATTTAATACCTTCAAGACCTCTAAGAACACCGTCCTGATTGTAGGTTTGATACTGTATGATCGGCAAAGCAAAGAAAACAGCCGTTATGAGCAAGCTGGCCAGCATAATTACAAGAGTTGATTTTTTCCGTAATATTTTCAGAAATTCGTACTTAACCAGCATTTTAAATTTCACTCCTTTCAACTTGCGCATCCTCTCCAAAATGGTAAAGGAACAGGTCTTCAAGACTTGGCGGAACAGTCTTTGCGTCAGCGCTTGGCGCAGTATTACTTATGATCCGCAGGCGCACGGAATTGTTTTCGTGATGAAGATTGACAACCGCAAATCGGCGGCTGTATTCTTCTACTGTGCGTTCATCTGTAAAAAGCTCCCAGACCTTACCCTGGATACCGTCTGTAACCGTTGCCATAGGCTTCTGCAAGATAAAGCGACCGTCTTTCATCATCAAAATCGTATCTGCGATATAAGAAACATCGGAGACAATGTGGGTAGATAGAATAACGATCTTTTCCTTCGATAAGTCGGAAATGAGATTGCGAAAGCGCACCCGCTCCTTTGGATCAAGTCCTGCGGTGGGCTCATCCAGGATCAAAATGGAAGGCGAATTGAGTTCTGCCTGTGCAATCCCTAAACGCTGCTTCATACCGCCGGAAAAGGACTTGATTTTTTTATCTGCGACATCAGATAAATTTACCATGTGGAGTAAACTGTCGGTGCGTTTTTTTCCCTTGTTTTTGCTGAGCCCTTTTACAGCCGCCATATAAAGCATAAACTCACGGGCAGTAAAATCGGGATAAAATCCAAAGTCCTGCGGCATATAGCCCAAATGATCATAATATTGTTCGCCTAATGCTTCAATCTTTTTGCCGTTAAGGCTGATTGTACCGGATGTTGGCTTTAAAACACCGCAGATCATTCTCATCAGTGTTGTTTTGCCTGCGCCGTTTGCACCAAGCAAACCATATATCCCCGGCGTTAAGCACGCATTCACATCATCAACAGCATACTTTGTACCGTATCGCTTACTTAAATTTTGCAATTGCAGTTCCATATTACCCCTCCATTCAATAAACTCATTCTCGCTCAATCGACATAAAGAATAGGCAGCCTATGCTTATAGCATAAACTGCCTGCCTTATGTCTGCCTTTTTCCTATCTTAAGTTAACCTTAATTCTGAGCTGGAAGTGAAATGATAAATTCCGTACCTGCATTCAATTTGCTGCTGACGATAATATTTCCTCCGTGTAGCGTTACGATCTGTTTTGCAATCGCCAGTCCAAGACCGCTGCCCTCCGGTTTTTCTTTTGTATTTGTGCCTCTGTAATAACGGTCAAACAATTCTGCCTGATCTGTTTCACTGATACCAACGCCATTATCCTGAACAGATATTAAGACACGATTTTCAGGTGTTACAGTAACCGCTATCTTTACCTTTGTATTTTCCGGATTATGGGTCAATGCATTAATGATCAAATTTTGAACGGCACGGCGGAATAAATCAGGATCGATGCGGGCAACAAGCTCAGGTGTACTGCTTTCAAAAGTAATATCACGGTCTGAAAATGCCGGATCGTTTATAATATCAATTACCCATTCTTTTACACAGCGTATAATCCGCATATCCTTTGGACTATACGGTATGGAGCCGGATTCAAGCTGATAGGTCAATTTCAGATCATTTATCAGCTTTTCAGTATGATTTACATTCTTCAGTATGATCTTGCCATATTCCTGAATTTCCTGTGCTTCCTTCACGGAGTTGTCAGCAAGAAGCTCAGCATACCCCTTTATTGGAGAAAGGGGCGTTTTCAAATCATGTGTAATGTTTGTAATCCATTCCTGCCTTGTGCGCTCCGTTTCTTTCTGTACCTTATCTGCTTGCTGAAGCTCTCTGTTCATT
>DWYL01000239.1 GCA_019118685.1 Candidatus Blautia merdipullorum | reverse complement strand
TAGCAAGTGCTGCGGAAAGGAATTATCTATGACTTTAGAAGAAATAAGTACTATACCAGTACCAGAAATGCCGGAAGATATCAAAGAAGCGCTCAGGGTAAATAAGATCACTCCATTACCATATGCAGATAGGAATGAACTGCTCTCGTTGCTATGATATGCCCTATGCCGGGAATTACCGCTGAGATGATTAATTGGTGGATGTGGTGGCATCCATATAACAGCAAAAGATATCAGGCATGGTTTCCGGGAGCACACATCAGCATATGTTATTCAAAGAAATATGCTTCATATTACGAGCAGGAGTATATGCCGGCATTTCGGCCTAATGTGAACTACCCAAAAGAAACGATTGGCGGGATGACAATGAATTGCAAAATATCTTTTCAGTATCCCCGTGATATGGGAATCGATGAAGAACTTATGAAAGAAAAAGGATTCGGCACAATTGTCTGTGGTCATGTAGGGATAAAAAGTTTATTTTCCCATACGGAAATGATCCATTTCTATAAAAAAACAAAGGATGGATTGACTCTTATAAGCCGTTTCTGGCTGGGCGAACTGATAAAGAATAAATACTTAAAAAAGCAATTCATTACCGAAAAAACATCTTATGGGATGGCAGAACATTGCTGTATTGAGTATAGAAGACTAGCCGAGGTTTTGCCTAAACTGTATGAAACATATGGAAAAGAAAATGAGTTTGTAAAATATTAAAAATAGAGCGTCGGCTTGGTACAATTAACAGGGAGGTATGTGCGAACGAGAACTACATTTGAGATGGGCAGGGAAAAGAACATACAGCTATTGCATACAGGCGGCACGTCAGCTGCTGGCTGACACCCAAATGCCGGTTACAGAAATCGGATATGCCTGCGGCCTGGGATCCCCCAGCTATTTTGGAAAGGTTTTTCGGGAATTAACAGGGGATACGCCATTACAATACCGCCGCAAATGGCAGAATAACGATAAAAAATGACAGGATAAAGATATTACATTTTTATAATAGGCGCTATAATAATTGCAGATAGGCAGCTATGAATGCCTGCTTTGAACACAGAGGGGAGCTGCCGCATTAAATATTTTCGATGTTGATTAATGCGGCAGCTCCTCTTTTGCCATTAGAAAGGAATAAAATGATGGAATTGAATTGTCAAACAGCAGAAATCGAATTAGAACAGGCGGCAAGGTTAAACCCGGGAAAATGGATAGAACACTCTCGCTTTGTTGCCCTTGCCTGTAAAAACATAGCCGCACAGTGCCAGGATCTGTCTCCGGACCAGGCATATTGTTTTGGGTTATTACACGACATTGGAAGATACGCCGGAGTTACCTCTGAAAAACATTTAATAGACGGCTATCGTTTTTGTATGGAGCGCGGCTGGGAAAAGGCGGCGCAAATCTGCATTTCTCATGCTTTCATGATACAGGATATAAAAACGTCGATAGGAATATTTGATATATCCCATGAAGAATATTTGTTTATGGAGGACTTTATTAAAAATGCGGTTTATGACGATTATGACCGGCTTGTGCAGTTATGCGACGCTCTGGCCCTTCCTACCGGATTTTGTCTTTTAGAAAAAAGGCTTGTGGATGTTGCGCTTCGGTATGGCACGCCGCCGGTTACTGTTGAACGATGGAAAAAGATTTTAGAGATCAAAGATCTGTTTGAAAACAAAATCAACGGATCAATTTACGAATTGCTGCCAGGAGTGATCGAAAACAGTTTCAGATAAAGAGTATCAAGCAGGAAATCAGAAAGGGGTTCCTGCTTTTTCTTTTGCCTGGATGCTGGAAAAAAGGATATGTGATTGTAAAAAGTGAAGTTTGCTTCATAGAGTGATTGACAGCCGCTGTCATTCATGATAACATGAAGCTACCTTCATAAGAAGTTAACTTCACATTGATGGGAGAGAGCGCATGAAAACAAAGGTAAAAGAATTGCGAACGGCGGCCAGAATGACACAGCAGCAATTAGCTGATCTGGTTCATGTTTCCTCAAGGACGATTATATCCATTGAAAAGGAACAGTATAGCCCGTCACTCATGCTGGCGTATCGTATGGCCCAGGTGTTTGGTGTAACCGTTGAGGAACTATGTTGTCTGAAAGAGAACAAAGAATTGGAGGATAAAAAGTATGAAGAACTATAACCGCCGAGGGTTAATGACTGGTATTGTTCAGATTTTTCTGTCTGTTTTCTGCCTTATTACAATGATTGTCACGAGTTTTGATGTGAAACTGGCGATTTTGGGAATTATCATAGCCATACTGGGAATTACCAGCGTTATCAATAGTTTCTCAAAAGAAGCAGCTAGAAAAGAACTGATTGACAATGAAGATGAGCGTTCACAGCTTGTAGAAATGAAAGCAAAGGCAAAAACCTTAGACATTGTTTCCAATTTTCTTTTCTTTGCAACTGCAGCGGTTATGATAGCCTATGGCGTTACTAAAAATCAAGTGTTTGTTTATATGGTTCTCTGTACAGGGGCAGCCTTATCCGTCTGCTGGATCAGTCATATCGTCACATACTTTTATTATGAATCTAAGAATTAGGAGGACTTCAGAATGAAACAGCCGCCAAGACAAAGACCCTTCAAAGATGAACGGGACGAGCAGATAGAAACAAATGCGAAAAGCTATGCTCTGGAATGGGTAACCGCTGTCACACAAATATTAACTATTATTTGTATTGCAAAAGGAAATCCGGCATGGAAAGGCACATTATCCATCTTGTTTTTTGCTGTTGCATTTGCTCTTTTTTATCAATTTGGTCAATATCAGGAAAAACCTTTTAAACAAGTAGGAGCAGTATTCCTTATTGTTGGACGGCGAATTGAGGGAGACGCAAACAACAGATTATTTTTCCAAACATCGGAGAAGTGACTGCGCAGTCCGGGAGCTGACTGCGCGATAAAACCGATCATCCGGCACTTTATCGTCTCACATTGAA
>DWYL01000238.1 GCA_019118685.1 Candidatus Blautia merdipullorum | reverse complement strand
ATGACTTTATGAAATTCCGTGGGTTTGTGATTGATATTTTCCAAGAATTCTGTGAAATAGAAGACATTGATTTTGAACGCTATTCTGCGGATATAGAGTGGTTGAACCCGATACATTCCCAGAATTATGTAAGGATGGAGGCGGCAGAATCATGGCAGTGATTTATGTGAAAGAACAGGGTACATTGATCCAAAAGAACGGGGGACGGATCGTGGTGAGCAGAAATGCTCAGCCTCTGATGGAATTCCCGGTCTCTAATATTGAGGGGATCGCTCTGATGGGCAATGTACAGATCACGGCGCAGGCACTTCATTTTTTGCTGCAGGAAGGGATTGACATCAGCCACTATTCATATGGCGGTCAATATCTTGGGCAGACGGCTGCTGAATCTTCTAAAAACATCTTCTTACGTTTTTCCCAGTATGAACTTTACAATAATGAACAGAAAAGGCTGGATTATGCCAGAACTATCGTGAACAACAAGATTGGAAACCAGCTCAGTGTGATCTGCCGTCACCGTTGGGAGGATTATCCCCAATGGAAGGATGACGCAGCGCAGATCCGGAAAATGAGAGAAAAGCTTCCGGACGCTGCGACGGCAAATGAAATTCTTGGCATTGAAGGGATGTGCAGCAATATATATTTCCGCGCATTCGGACATATGTTCCATTGTGATTTTGAATTTCACGGAAGAAATAGGCGTCCGCCCCGGGATCCAATCAATGTTATGATCAGTCTTGGGTATACATTTCTCACCAAAGAAATCTGTTCCGCGCTGGAGTCAGAATCATTTGAAACGTATCTCGGATTTCTCCACGGTATCCGCTATGGGAGGAAATCTCTCGCCCTTGATATTGTTGAGGAATTTCGACAGCCGGTAATTGACAGGATGGTACTGAGGCTTTTTAACAAGAGAATGCTGTCAAAGTATGATTTCGAAACAGAAGGAGAAAGAGTCATTCTGAATACAGAAGGGTTCCGCAAATTCTGTAGGGAATATGAAAAATGGATGAGCGGTAACAATGATGATGCCAATGTTTCAGGATTCCGGCGCTTGATCAGAGGTCAGGCAGCCCTGTTGAAACAGAGTATTCAGAAGGGGACAGATTATGCTCCCTTCAGTCTGGAGGCGCGGCATGTATGTAGTGAGCTATGATATTACTTCGGACCGCAGGAGAAATAAGATCGCAAAAACTCTGGAAGGATATGGGACAAGGATTCAGTACAGTGTATTTGAGTGCAGGCTGTCGGAGAAGAAGTATAAGGAAATGTACAGAAAGCTTATGCAGCTGATGTCGGATGAAGAGGAAGGAAGCATCCGGATTTATTCCATCTGTGGAAATTGTGAGGGGAAGATCCGCACGATTGGAGAGATCCCCGGGCAGATGGAACAGTCTGCGGAACAAGTGATTGTGATATGAGGAGGCAGTGATGAGCATATATAGTAAGATCATCGATATACAGAAACTGGGACAGGCATGGGACAGAGTCAAGAAGAATAAACCTGCTCCTGGAGTGGACAATGTGACATATGAAATGTTCGATGAAAGGCGGAGGGAAGAACTCAGGCAGCTGAATCTCGAACTATTGGAGCACAGATATGAGAGTCTTCCCGTGAAGCTGACGAACTTGTATAAAGGAGAGAAAGTGCGTACAATTGCGTTGTTCAGTATGCGCGACAAGGTGGTGCAGCAATCACTGGCACATGAACTGGGAAAGATTTATGAACCCCTGTTTTCTGCCGGCACTTATGCATATCGGCCGGGACAGTCAGCCCTGGAAGCCCTGAAACTGATAGAGGATAAGATTATAGGACAGAAAAATCTGTGGGTATTAAAGATGGATATCAAGAGTTATTTTGACTGTATCCCTCATGAAGGGCTTCTGCATGTGCTAGAAAAGCGGATCAGGGAGCAGGATGTCTTGGAATTGATACGGGCGGTCATCAGAGCAAAAGTCCTTGATCCCCGGACTGGTGAATTGAAGGAAAATGAAATTGGGATTTATCAGGGCTCTTCATGCGCGCCAATTCTGTCAAATATCTATCTGATGGACTTTGACAGGGAGATGGAGAAGCGGTGCAGCTTTTATATCCGGTATTGTGATGATATATTAGTTCTGGAATCCGCAGAACAAAAAGCACGGGAACTCTATGAGTATTCCCGTATGTATATGGAACAGAAGGGACTGGAGCTTAAAGAAAATAAGACAGAGCTTCATCAGCTCGGCGGAGCGGAAGGGTTCAGCTATCTGGGATATCAGTTTACGGAAAACGGCAGGTCTGTGCCTGCAAAGGCTGTCTCATCACTGACAGAACGGTTGGAAACATTATGGCTTACTTCCGGGCTTGATATGGAAGAAAGGCTGAAGAAAGGCAGAGAGATTTTGAACGGCTGGGAACAGTACTACAGAGGAGAGCGCCGGCCTGACAGCATGATTGAGTATGTGATTCTGCTTACAATGGTACAGAATAAATCTCCGGAAATCCTTGACAGTATAGAAAAACGTAGATTTGAACAGACCAATTTCTATAAAGATATCGCTGGATATATGGTGGATTACTGGAAATGCAAAGGAAACTTAAAGAATTCTATTCGTGAATATGAACAGTTCTTTCAAGTGCCTGACGAGGATAAGCCGCTTCCGGAAAGTGAAGAGACTATGAAATATAAAGAAGAACTGATCCAACGCTATGCACAGATGCTCATTCGGCCGTCAGAGGAGACATGTTCTGATATCATGCAGCTGTATACAGATTTGGGAGCATATGGAAAAGCCTCTTATTTCTGGGAAAAGAAGACAGAATATGCCGGAAAAGCACAAACAGAGATTCCGGAGGCTGCCGTTTCAGCCACAGAGAACTATGTGGAAGCCACAGGCGGAAAAACTGAACAGACTATGACTGCTGCTAAAGAGGGTAGTGGTATTCCAGCCGAGGTCAGTATACAGGACTATATGGATCTTTTTGTCGGAAGAGAGGATACTTATGCCAGAGAAACATATGGCTCAGGGAACAAGCGTATGTCAGAGCAGGTGCCTGAACCATTGACAGAAGAGATGATCCGGCAGCATCTGTCAGGCGACGTAATACTCGGAACTTATGTACAGAGACCGAACGGTACTTCGAAATATGTTGTGTTTGATATTGACATATCTAAGAAGATCCTGCTGCAGTATGCTTATGGAAGCTCAGAATTTAATGCATATAAACAAAACGCTGCAGAGCATGCTTCAAAGCTGTGTAAAATATTGCAAAGAATGGGGATGACCGGTTATATAGAGGATAGTGGATTCCGCGGATATCATGTATGGGTATTCTTCACTGGGTGGATCCCGGTTCGCTATATTAACCGATTTACAGAATGTGTGCAGAAAGAACTTGGAGACAGTGGGGATGGCATTACTATGGAGGTCTTCCCCAACAGCGCCAGAATACGCACCGGAAAGTTCGGACAGAAGATACGGCTTCCTCTGGGTGTGCATATCCGTACAGGCAACAGGAGTTACTTTGTTGACGTACAGTTTAGACCGATAACAGATTATAAAGACTATTTTTCGGGTGTGGCAAAATTTTCACTTAATGCAGTGCAGAAGGTGCTGGGAATGTATTTGCCTGAAACAAAAGAGCAGGAAAAGTATAAAGAGGTAGACACAGATCTTGAAAAATTTGGAACGCTTCCGGAAACAGTGCGTATTGTGCTTGAAAAATGCAGTCTGATGAGATACTTATGCCAGAAAGCAGCATCAACAGGCTACCTGTCGCATTTTGAAAGAATGTCAATACTGCATGTGTTCGGACATATGGGTGATGAAGGCAGGGAATTCGTACATACAGTTATGGCTTTTACATTGAATTATCAGTATGATACTACTGAGAAGTTTATACTGAAAATACCGGAAAAGCCGATCAGCTGTGCAAAACTGAGGGAACAGTATAAACTTATCACTGCGGAATACGGCTGCAGCTGTAACTTCAAGCGTACGAAAAACTGCTACCCATCGCCGGTACTTCATGCGATAAAAAACAGTGGCGAAGAGGAATCCGGGATCACCGTGCCTATAAGCCGTACGATCTCAAAGGCAAAAGAAGAAAAAGTGTATGAAGAACTGAATATTCACAAACAGACAGAAAAGCTGGCGCAAAGAATCATAGAATTGAAAAAACAGAAAAGAGGTCTGGACAGATCCATTCGCAAGACAGAGGAAGAACTCCAGAAAATCTTTGATAATGCCGGAATAGACTGTCTGGAAATCGCCATGGGACTGCTCGTGCGCCGAAAGAAAGGTGAGGAATATGAGTGGCTGATAGAACTGTAAGCAATAAGGTAAAAGGTATCAAAGAGCTTGGATTATAAGCAAGAGATACGGGACAGAGATACCCTGGCGGGAGCGGAAGCTTCCCGCCAGGGGCAAATGAAAAATGACGAAGTTAATCCAGTTCGTGTAGCTATGCAAATGGCGCGGGCTGGACTATTGGTGACCGTTCACAGTAACTGCTGTTTACAATATCCCTGAGAATATTCTATTAAAACGCTTTTATCAAAAGCAGGATTGAGGTATAATGACTGTGATATAGGCGGTTCGGATTTGCTCAATGTAAACGAAAAAATCCGTTTGAGCGGTGCCTGCTAAATGTGAATCAAGCTGTACAAGAGAGGACAACTACATAGGGAAAATATGAACAAAGTGTGAACATGCCAAAAAACTTCCGGAAAACGGCTATTATCAGAATATTCAGATAAATACCTGCAAAAACAGGGCTGGAAAGCCAGTGTTTATGCGGGGTTTCAGAGGGTACCGTAGAAATGAAGAAAGCCCGTTTAGGGCGTTGACACCAAATGAATACCAGTCATCCTCCTTTGTTATCAAATGTGTAGAAATGAAGAAAGCCCGTTTAGGGCGTTGACACCTGTTGCCGCCAGACCATCCTTTAGATTTTCAATCCGGTAGAAATGAAGAAAGCCCGTTTAGGGCGTTGACACACTAATTATTCCACTAGCAAATCCCCGTGTCAAATGTAGAAATGAAGAAAGCCCGTTTAGGGCGTTGACACACCATAATTTGCAGAAGCCTGTCTGGATGATGGTGCGGTAGAAATGAAGAAAGCCCGTTTAGGGCGTTGACACAATAATATTTCTTTTAGTTTGTTCATTTTTATTTTCCGTAGAAATGAAGAAAGCCCGTTTAGGGCGTTGACACACCCTCCTTAAATAGTATTTTATTTGCTCAATATAGTAGTAGAAATGAAGATGTTGGACGGCGAATTGAGGGAGACGCAAACAACAGATTATTTTTCCAAACATCGGAGAAGTGACTGCGCAGTCCGGGAGCTGACTGCGCGATAAAACCGATCATCCGGCACTTTATCGTCTCACATTGAA
>DWYL01000237.1 GCA_019118685.1 Candidatus Blautia merdipullorum | reverse complement strand
TTATACTCGCAGGACACAGAAAGTACTGGACTGATCAGCCCATCTTTCTCCATCTGAGCATAGGAAAACCCACAGCGGTCCATAAAGTCCACTCTGGCTTCCTCAAACCAGCGAATATAATTGGAGTGGTGGATAATTCCCATCTGGTCTGTCTCATAATACTGAGTCTTATGTTCATATGCCATCATTTATCGCCTCTTACATTAGCGCTGCTTCCAGCTCTTTTTTATTTTTCACAGCCCCCCACATATATAATCCGTGGAGCACAAAGGGAAACAGCATGGGCAGAGAAAAACCCGCTCCCATGGTTGCGATCTGTATTATATCTGACAAAATCACAAAAATAAATAAGCTATAACCGCAATACAGAGGGAGTTTCTGTTTCCCCTGAAGGGAGCTGAAGACCATACCGATTCCTCCGGCCACAGTCATGATCAGACCGCCTAAGGAAGTAATGGCTACGGAAATTCCCAAAATAGCCGTAGAATATTCTACTCCGCTTTCTGTAAAAGAAGCCATAACTCCATCCAGATCCGTGATCAGCACATAAGCCGACATAAGGCCTGTCATAAGATTATAAGCTCCGATCACCAGTTCAAGCATTGCCACCCATTTTAATAAAGACGTTTTTCTAACTCTCATAGTAAATTCTCCTGCTGCTGTCAGATCTGAGTTTCTACAAATATATCATAAATTGCCCGGATTGCAGGCTCGAAGTCCTCATCTCTTACTCCCACGATCACATTCAACTCGCTGGATCCCTGATCAATCATTTTAACATTTACATTTGCATGGGCCAGAGCGGCAAAAATTCTTGCAGCTGTACCCCGGTTAGCGCGCATACCTCTTCCCACAACTGCAATGAGGGAAAGATCTGTTTCCAGCTCCATATAATCCGGCTTCACAACTCTGTGGATTCCCGAGATCACCTGCTGCTCCTTTTGAGCAAATTCATCCTGGTGGATAAAGATCGTCATTGTGTCGATACCTGAAGGAATATGTTCGAAAGCAATCCCCTGCTCCTCCAGAACCTGAAGCACCTTTCTGCCAAAACCGATCTCGGAATTCATCATAGACTTTTCAATATTCAACGAGCAGAAGCCTTTTTTGCCTGCAATACCAGTAATCGTATAAGGAGGTTTCTTACAGGTATCTTCCACGATCATAGTGCCTGGATCCTCCGGGGCGTTAGTATTACGGATATTGATGGGAATTCCCGCCTTACGCACAGGAAAAATAGCATCTTCATGAAGAACCGTTGCTCCCATATAAGACAATTCTCTCAATTCACGGTAAGTAATCGTGTCAATAGGTTTTGGATTAGGAATGATCCTGGGATCTGTCAGCAGAAAGCCAGATACATCTGTCCAGTTTTCATAAAGATCTGCATCAACAGCTCCCGCTACGATAGAACCAGTAATATCAGATCCTCCTCTGGAAAATGTCTTAATAGTACCATCTTCTTTGGCTCCATAAAATCCGGGAACCACGGCATATTCCAGGTCTCCCAGCTTCTTTGCCACCAGTTTTTCTGTGATCTCTCCGTCAAACTGGCCATTTCCATCAAAGCGGATCATTTCCGCAGGATCTACAAAAGTAAAGCCCAGATATGCAGCCATGATTTTTCCGTTTAAATATTCTCCTCTGGAGGCCGCATATTCCTCTCCGATCTGTTTTTTAAAATTTTCTTCCACCAGGACAAAGTCTTCTTCCAGAGACAAAGACAGGTGCAGTCCGTTTATAATCTCCTGATAACGGCTTTTTATCTCATCTAAAATTTTATGAAATCTTTCTTCATCGCCTACACTGCGGTAACATGCATATAATAAATCTGTTACCTTTGTATCTTCAGAAAAACGTTTTCCAGGTGCGGAAGGCACTACATATCTTCTGCTTTCGTCTTCCCGGATAATTGCTCCTACTTTTTCAAACTGGGCTGCGCTGGCCAAAGAGCTGCCCCCGAATTTTACAACTTTCTTCATTTCATATCCTCCTTAGGGACTTCCCTATCTACTTTCGTATGGCAGAATATAATTCCGCATTGTATAAATAATAGCTTTTTCAGTGTCAAATGTCCAGTGTTTTCTGCGGATTTTCCAGATTTCTGACTTCTTTTGTCTCTTAAAATACAGAAATGCCCGCAAATGCCTGCTGGTGCAAGCACGGCGGGCGCTTTCCGTGCGCATCTCACAAAAAAGAGCTGCCCCAACTGCGGCAGCTCCTTGATGAATTCTTTTATTTATTTCTGCTTCCTCTGTATTTCTCCTCACAGTACTTGCAGCGGTAAACCTCTTTTTTAGGATCTGCCAGGATAAAAATCTGTTCCAATTCCTGTTCAATAGAGGTTATACATCTTGGATTTTTACATTTGATCACATTATGCACTTCTTTAGGAAGGCTTAACTTCTTTTTCTCTACAATTTCTCCGTCTTTTATAATATTCACTGTGATATTGTGATCAATAAATCCCAGAATATCCAGATCCAGGGTATCTATGGGACACTCTACCTTAATAATATCTTTTCTGCCCATTTTTTCACTTCTGGCATTCTTAATGATGGCCACACAGCAGTCCAGCTTGTCCAGTTCCAGATCATGATAAATAGTCATGCTCTTGCCGGCTTTAATATGGTCCAGCACAACACCTTCGCTTAACTGTCCTACATTTAGCATAATTCCACCCCCATTCCCAGCAGACTCAGGATCAGTGCCATCCGCACATAGACCCCATATCTTGCCTGTTTAAAATAAGCTGCTCTCTCATCAGAGTCTACCTCCACAGAGATTTCATTTACTCTGGGCAGTGGATGGAGCACCAGCATATCCGGCCCTGCCAGTTCCATTTTTGCCTTGTCCAGGATATAGAAATCTTTCATTCTCACGTAATCTTCTTCGTTAAAAAATCTTTCCTTCTGCACTCTGGTCATATATAAAAGGTCCAACTCAGGAAGGGCGTCTTCCAGCCGTTCTACTTCCTGAAATTCATGGCCGCTGGCTTTCAGCACATCTTCCCGGATATAATCCGGTATACGCAGTTCTTCCGGGGATATCAGCACAAATTTTACACCTTCATATCTTACCAGAGCTTCGATGAGAGAATGCACGGTTCTGCCAAATTTCAGATCTCCGCAAAGGCCGATAGTAATATTATCCAGGCGTCCTTTCATAGAACGGATAGTCAGCAGATCTGTCAGTGTCTGAGTAGGATGCTGATGTCCTCCATCTCCTGCATTGATCACCGGAATCTGGGACGCCATGGAGCCGACCAAAGGCGCACCCTCCTTTGGATGGCGCATCGCACAGATGTCCGCATAACATGAAATCATCCGGAGAGTATCCGCCACACTCTCTCCTTTGGCAGCGGAACTGGAGTCGGCACTGGAAAATCCCAGGACCTTTCCTCCTAAACGAAGCATAGCTGACTCAAAGCTGAGACGTGTACGTGTACTTGGCTCATAAAACAAAGTTGCAAGAATCTTTCCGTCACATTTATGAGCATATTCCTCCGGATTTCTTTCAATATCATTGGCAAGGTCCAGTACCTTGTTCAATTCCTCTACGGATAAATCCAACGGACTCATTAAGTGTCTCATAGATTACCTCCTGTATATATTTAACTTTTTTACTATCATATACCACTTCCAGAGGCATTTCAAGAATTTTCAGTTTTCGTGAGACAATATTTTTTCAAAAAGCAGTCCTGTAGCAAACCATAAAGGAGCATAGTCAAAGCGGATCACACCCTTATAATTCAACGGATAACGGCTGTAATCCCAGGGACACATATTATAATGCTTCAGCAAAAGTCCTGTACCGAATTCCGCCGCAAAAATACCTGTCATATACAGACTCCCCCGGAAAACCACAGGTATTTTTTTCAGATGGGTGGATAAAGGACCGATACAGGCAGCCATTCCATAAATCGGAAACATCCACAGGGAGGACTGCCCCATCATCTTCCACTCCCTTCTTCCTACAGAATGGATCCCGGTCCAGAAGATTTCCAGACACCATCCTACAGCTCCGCACCGTAAAAAGTCTCCTTTCATTTCTCCAGTTCCTCTCCATACTCTTTTTCTTATTATGCCCTGTTTCTTCTGTTCTATACATATCTCCGGAGCAGCCTTCCTGAAGTATCGGAAATTTTTCTGTAATAAAAGACTTGCAGGGGAAAATCTGTCGGTGTATCATAAGCATAATGACTTTATGAAAAAGGAAGGAAGATACAAATGTTAGATCTGACTCAGCTCAGAGATAAAATCGACAATATCGACAGCCAGATCGTCAGACTTTTCGAAGAGAGGATGGCTGTAGCTGAAAAAGTAGCCCGTTTTAAAATAGAAACTGGAAAACCCGTTTTTGATCCCCAAAGAGAAAAAGAAAAGCTGGAAACCCTCAGCAGCCAGGCCGTCAGTGAATTTAACAGCCGGGGGATCTATGAGCTATACCGGCAGATCATGTCCATCAGCAGAAAGCGCCAGTATCAGCTTATAGCAGAACAGCAGAATACAGCGCCCCCCCTTTTTTCTCCTGTCGACTCTTTAAAAAAAGAAGGAGTCACCGTAGTCTTTCAGGGAGTGGAAGGCGCCTACAGTTATGCTGCTATGAATACTTTTTTTGGAAAGAATATTAAAAGTTTCCATGTAGATACCTGGAAAGACGCCATGGAAGCAATTAAAAATCACAGCGCTGATTATGCAGTGCTGCCTATAGAAAACTCCACTGCAGGCATTGTCCAGGATAATTATGATCTGCTGATCAGGTATGACCATGTGATCGTAGGGGAACAGATTATCCCCTGTCAGCATGCCCTGGTAGGTTTTCCTGGAACTTCTCTAACGGAAATCAAAAATATTTATTCTCATCCCCAGGCTCTGATGCAGTGCAGAGAGTTTCTGGAGTCCCACAAAGAATGGGTAACCCATGAATTTGGAAATACCGCCGCCGCGGCCAAAAAAATCTCAGAAGAAGGAGACAAAACCCAGGCTGCTATTTCCAGTCCTTATGCCGCTGAGTTCTTCGGTCTTTCTGTTCTGAAGGAAAATATTTATACCAATGCCGGAAACTCTACCAGGTTTATTATTGTCACCAAAGATAAGATCTATTGCCGTAATGCAGGAAAAATCAGTGTCAGTTACGAACTTCCTCATGAAAGCGGAAGCCTTTACAACAGTCTTTCTCATTTTATCTACAATGGACTGAATATGACTAAGATCGAGTCCCGTCCTATTCACGGGCGGAACTGGGAATACCGCTTCTTTGTGGATTTTGAAGGAAACTTAAGTGACAGCGCTGTAAAAAATGCTCTCCGGGGGCTGGAGGCGGAAACACAGAATTTCCGTATTCACGGCAATTATTAGAAAGGAATCAGAAAAATGTTTAATATTGATGAATGTATTTTATACAGAAACTTTCAGCAGGGAGATATTCTGGAAGATATGTCCAGAGCATTAGAGATTTGCTGCCTGGAACCGGAGGAACCAAACAAATCAAAGCCTTTATTCTACAGCTGTATGAACCGCCTTATAGAAATGGCCAGCACCTATGGCTTCACAGGAAATCTGTGGCACAGTTATCTTACTTATCTGCTGGCGAACCACGAGAACGCTTTCAGCACAGCATGCGAGATCATTGGCCCGGCGGACGGCACTATCAATCAGCTTGCTCTTCATGATTTTGCTATTTTTAAAGATCTTTTCAATCTGGATTTTTCATCCTTTGAAAACTTTTACGGTTCATCCTCCTGCTGCCACCTGATCAATGAATATGAAAATGACAGCCATGGCAGCAAACAGTTTAATGAACGGATCAGCAGCCGTCTGAATAATTTAAGCAAACTGCTTGCCGCTTCAGATTCTCCTGAAGAATTTATGGGACATATTGTAGACTTTTATAAGGACTACGGAGTAGGTAAACTGGGGCTTCACAAAGCTTTCCGCCTGGAACATGGCCCCAATGACGAACGGGTAAAAATCGTTCCTATTACCAAGATTGCTCATGTGCGTCTGGATGACCTGATTGGCTACGAAATTGCCAAGAAAAAACTGATCGATAATACAGAAGCTTTTCTGAAAGGCAGACCGGCTAACAACTGTCTTCTGTTTGGTGATGCGGGAACAGGAAAATCCTCCTGCATCAAAGCGATCCTGAACCAATATTATGACCAGGGCCTGCGTATTATTGAAGTATACAAACACCAGTTTAAAGATCTTAATGATGTGATCGCCCAGATTAAAAACCGTCATTACAAATTTATCATTTATATGGATGATCTGTCTTTTGAAGATTTTGAAATTGAGTATAAATATCTGAAAGCGGTTATTGAAGGAGGACTGGAACGGAAACCAGACAATATTCTGATCTACGCCACTTCCAACCGCCGTCATCTGGTTCGTGAGAAATTCAGCGATAAAGCCGACCGGGATGACGATCTGCATACCAATGATACTGTACAGGAAAAGCTTTCTCTGGTATATCGTTTTGGCGTGACCATTTACTTCGGTTCTCCCAGCAAGAAAGAGTTCCAGCACATCGTACTCGCTCTGGCCAATAGATATGGGCTGCATATGGATCAGGAAGAACTGCTTCAGCAGGCTAATGCCTGGGAACTCCGGCACGGCGGACTTTCAGGAAGAACCGCCCAGCAATTTATCGATTATCTTCTTGGGCAGGAAGAATAAAACAAGAAAAGGTGTAAGGCACAGTCTGCCAAGAACCAGACTGGCTTTACACCTTTTCTATATGTTCACTTTTTAAAGCTTTATTTTTGTGGATAAGCAGAACGATAAGCCGGGTTATGTCGAGAATAATCATCTATCCAGTCCTGCCGTCGCCGGCAGGCTCAAGCGACCCACCTGAAAACGTGACGGGCAGCCACATTGTTTTCTATTCGGTCTTGCTTCGGATGGGGTTTACATGTGCCCTTCCTGTTACCAGGAAGGCGGTAGTCTCTTACACTGCCCTTCCACCCTTACCGGATTACTCCGGCGGTACATTTCTGTTGCACTGTCCTTGGAGTCACCTCCACCAGACGTTATCTGGCATCCTGCCCTGTGAAGCCCGGACTTTCCTCACCTGACCCCTTTCGGTCCTGTCAGCCGCGATTATTTATTCTACTTATCGCACAAGGCTCAGTATATCACATCCATACAGAAAAAGTAAATCCTTTTTTATTCTACATTTCTCTTCTCATCTGCAAAATATTCAAGGAATAGACGAAAGCAAATGATAAGCCTTACATCAGATCTTCCGGTACTTTTGGCAGTCCCGCAAAGCCCTGCTCCAGGTCTTCATCTGTAGGAATATAATCTGTCATCGTTCCGTCATTAAAACTTTGGTAAGCATACATATCAAAGTATCCGGT
>DWYL01000236.1 GCA_019118685.1 Candidatus Blautia merdipullorum | reverse complement strand
TACTAATCGGTCGAGGGCTTGACCAAGAGTGAGGGAAGCGGCAGACGAGCGAACGCAGCCAAAGGACCTCACCAAGCGGCAAAAGTTGGATACAAAAGTTTTACATGTGTGGTTTTGAAGGTACAGACCTTATCAACCTCAGTTAGGAAACTAACTGGGGTTTTTTTATGTAATTCACCAGGCTACATGAAAAATGTGCTGAACCCTCTTTTACTGACAAAATATAAAATACGGTATTTCTATCTCTCCTAAAAATATGCTATATTTTTTATAAATTACAGGAAAAGGGAGCAATGCTATGTATGACGCAAATACCTTGAAAATTCTTTTTCGTTTCAGCCAGATCCCGATTAATGTCTATTCCTTAGAATGGAAACTGACGGAAACTTTTACCTGCTTTTTTCATGAACCAGAAGCTTTTGAGGCAAAGATGCTGGAGAAAGTAAAGGGTGGCCTTGCCGGAAAAAAATTTTTCTTTCTTTCCTATGATCTCCAAGTGCCGGTTGCCCTATGTGGCTGCCGGGGAGAAGAAGAGTACTATATTCTGGGCCCCTTTTCTTACGGAAGAACAGATACTTTTGAGTGCAGAAATTTTATGAGGAAAAATAAGATCAGGGAATGCCCAAAATGCCAGCTGGAAGATATTTTTGCTTTCGTCTCTTATCTCACAGGAGAAGAGTTTCAGGAAGAACGCAGAAAAGATATCCTGGGAGAACTTCTTCCTGAAAAGGAAGAAGCAGAAAATCAGGAATTGATTACCAGAGAAGAACTGCGGCAGATAGATTCTTTTCAGAAGAACCATACTTATATGGATGAACAGCTTTTATATGATCATATTAAAGAGGGAGATGTAGAATACCTGGAGAAACAGGATTTTTATGAAGCGCCTTCCCACCCCATCATCATAGATGACCTTAAGAAGAATGAGGAATATATGACAGTAATCAGCATTTCCCTGGCTGCACGTGCGGCTATAGAAGGAGGATTAAGTTCTGCGGAAGGCTTTATTAATAATGATATTTACCTGAAAAAACTTTCAGAGTGCAAAACGGTTTTTGAAATGGACCGGCTGCGGCGGGAAAGCCAGATCTATTTTGCACGGCTGGTAGCGGATCATAAGAAAAAGAGCGGAGTGAATTTCCATGTGGAGGAAATAAAGAAAAATATCATATCCAAAAGATTTACGAAGATATCCATACAGGAAATTGCGGATGAGCTGGGGATTTCAAAAGAATACATGCAGAAATTGTTTAAAAAATATGAGGGAATCTCCATCACAGAATATATTTCCGATATTAAGATTGAAACGGCCTGCAACATGCTCCGGTATTCAGACAGGAAAATACAGGAGATTGCAGAATATCTCCACTATGGAAGTGTAAGCCATTTCAGCACGGCTTTCCGGAAGAAAATGCACCAGTCTCCAAAAGAATACCGGGATCAGAATAGGAAGACGGTCTTTTGATTTCAGAAGAAAATATATCCTAAAAATCAAAAGAAATATCCAAAATCATAAAAACTTTTTTTCGAGAAAAGAAATAAAATAAGTGTATCAGAAATTATATCGTAGGAGGAATCGGATCCATATGAAAATTTATGTAGATGCAAAGGCTTCCCGCCAGGGAAACGGAAGCAAAGAAATGCCTTTTAAACACATTAATGATGCAGCACAAGTGGCAGTGGCCGGCGACGAGGTACTGGTAGCTCCGGGTACTTACCGTGAATATGTAAATCCTCAGAATGCCGGAACAGAAGAGGCCCGGATCACCTACCGCAGTACAGAACCTTTAGGTGCAGTGATCACTGGTGCAGAGGAAGTGAAAGACTGGAAACTCTATGAGGGCACCACATGGGTAACCCGGATCAACAATTCCATTTTCGGAAATTATAATCCTTACACTACATATGTATACGGTGACTGGTACTTTGCCGGAAGGAGCAAACATACAGGTGCTGTATATCTCAACGATAAGATGCTTTATGAGGCAGAGAGCCTGGAGGCATGTATAGAAGGAAAAGTCTATGAATGCTCCTGGGAGCCGGAAGCTTCTGTCTATAAATGGTATGCCCAGCAGGATGGGGACGAGACTGTGATCTACGCAAACTTCCAGGGAAAAAATCCTAATGAGGAAAATGTAGAGATCAATGTCCGCCGGGAATGCTTTATGCCCTCAGAAACAGGCATCGGCTATATTACTGTCAGCGGTTTCAATATTAATAAGGCAGCAACCACCTGGGCGCCGCCGGCAGCCTACCAGGACGGTATGATCGGCCCTCACTGGTCTAAAGGCTGGATCATTGAAGACTGTGAGATCAGCAACAGCAAATGTGCCGGTATCTCTCTTGGAAAATATCTGGATCCGGACAACGACCATTACTTTACATACAAGCATGTGAAGAGCCCCACACAGATGGAGCGTGACGCTGTATGCCGGGGACAGTACCATGGCTGGCTGAAAGAAAAAGTAGGAAGCCATATTGTACGCCGCTGCAATATCCACAACTGTGAACAGGGCGGTATCATCGGCCGTATGGGAGGGGTATTCTCTATTATTGAGGATAACCATATCCATCACATCAACAATATGATGGAACTGGGTGGAGCTGAAATCGCCGGTATCAAAATGCATGCGGCTATTGATGTGATCTACCGCCGGAATCATATCCATCACTGCACCATGGGAATCTGGTGCGACTGGGAGGCCCAGGGTACCCGTATCACCCAGAATCTGTTTCATGACAATCAGAAGCCGGAATTTGCCAAACAGTTAAAAGGCGGTATGATGAGCCAGGATATTTTCGTAGAGGTTGGCCACGGTCCTACTCTTATTGACAACAATATCCTTCTTTCCGACGCATGCCTGCGTATGGCTACAGAAGGGGTTGCTATGGTCCACAATCTGATCTGCGGCGCTCTGACCTGCGTAGGAGGGGGAACAGGTCCACGTTATACCCCATATCACATTCCACACCGGACAGAAGTTATGGGCTTTATGACCATCCTTCACGGAGACGATCGTTTCTATAACAACATTTTCGTACAGAAATGGCCGTCCAAGCCTTTCACCACTCTCAGAGACAGCTCCGAGGGAACCGACGAGGAGAATCGGGAAGTAGGTACTCACGTAATGGATGAGTATCCTACTTATGATGAATGGATCAAAATGTTTGATATGGATACAGACACACCGGATATGAAAAAACTGGAGCCAGCTCATGGCGAAAAGCTTCCTGTATGGGTAAAAGGCAATGTTTATTTCAACGGCGCCAAAGCATACAAAAAGGAAACCGGCAATCTGGTAGATACGGAACATGAAGTAACCGTTGAACTGAACATGGAGGACGGCTGTCCGGTACTGTCCACAAACCTCTATGAATTCCTGGGAGACTTTGCAGACAGCATGGTAAACAGTGATATCCTGGGCTATGCTTTTGAGCCGGAAGAACGGTTTGAAAATCCAGACGGAACAGACATTATCTTTGACAGCGATTATTTCGGAAACCACAGAGGCATCCGTGTTCTCCCCGGACCCTTTGCCAATGCACAAGACGCCGGAAAAAAACTTTTTTCTGATCTCAGAGCACTTCAGGGATAAAAATGTCCGGGAAAAGATTAAGAAGAAAAAATCTGGAATATATTGACAAATAGCGGACACTAATGTTATACTAACGTTGTTAGCTAAAACTAACCCATGTGCAGATAAATATGCCATGGGTTAGTTAGTTTTTAAAGATAAAGTTAGTATAAACTAACTACAGGATCCAATTATGGATCAGAAACTTGAAAAGAAACATTGGAGTGAGCCTATGAATTTTCTGAAAAGGAAAAACAAAGTAATTATTATTCTTCTTATTATTGCGGTTATAGCCGGCGGTTTTGCCGTCTATCAGTATACCAGACCAAAAGAAGTGACTAATTTTGACGTAGAGTTTGAAGTAGACCAGGAAAAACCGGAGGAGGAAGAGACTCCCGGCGGCGTGGAGGAAGGAATCCAGATTCCCGGTTATGAATCTATTACGATTCCGGCAGGGACAACAGAAGTATCTGTGGAATTGATGAATCCGGAAGAAAATAACGTGTATTTTGAGATTTCTTTCTATCTTCCGGAAACTGATGAGACCATCTACACGTCTAAGATGATCCAGCCTGGACAGCATCTCTATGAGATTACTCTGGACAGAGCTATGGAAGCTGGAGAATACCCTCTGACAATCCGCTATGGGACTTACAGCGCAGATGAAGCTATGACTCCAAGAAACGGAGCGGAAGTAAATTGTACTTTGATTGTTCAATAATGATGTTACTTCGCGAAAAGCGTTTAACATAGATCAGGTACTCAGCGGCACAGGGTATCTGGTCTTTAAGGGAAAGGAAGGCGGCATGTGCCGTGTCTGCCTGATCTGTCCCGCAGGAAATATAAAAATATATTATAAAAGAAGGGAGAGTATCTATGAGACTCAATAAGATTTTATCAGGCGCCGTTACGGCAGCAATGTTAGGAACTATGATGTGCACCACAGCTTTTGCGGCGGATTATACAGACGGAGATTATACGGGAGAGATCCATTTTCTGAATGCCAATGGATCAGGCTCTGCCAGCATGTGTGACCCGATCTTCGTCCATGAGGCAGAACTGGCTCTTACAGCTGATAACGCAGAACTGACTTTTTATGTAGCTTATCCTATTCCTGCTTTCCCTGATCTGGGAACAGACGGAACGATCCTGGACGTGGTCCTTACAGTAAATGATACAGAATATACAGCGGAATCCGACATTACTACTAAACCAGAGAAAGTATTCGATACTACCTCCAGTCTTTTCGGAATCACGGAAGGAGAGTCCTATCCTACCCAGGTTCTTACAGTTGATCTTCCAAGGGATGCTGTAGATGACCTGGAGGCCGGTACAGTGGCTGCCAGCGCTTATGTAAATTCTGTAATGAATTCAACCCAGAATTTCTTCATTCAGGTAACAGATCTTCAGCCGGTGGGAGGAATCACAGAGCCGGAAGAACCGGAAGTGCCTGCAGAGGATACCCAGGATATGCAGATCAGCGCAGATGTAGAAGAAGCCGTTTCAGCGCCAAGCTATACAGTAACAGTACCGTCTGCTGTGGCTATGGGAACTCTCAGCTCAGAGGAGGGAGCTGATAATTCTTTGGCTTATACTGTAGATGTAAAAGCCGAAAATCTGAATGGAACTCTTTCTGTAACAGCGCCTGGCACAGGAAACTTGACAAGCGGAGCCAATACTCTGGCCTTTTCTAACAGCTTTGGAACGCAGACTGTAGCAGCAGACACAACAGGAAGCCAGCTTAAAGGCGCTATCAGCGTAGCTGCTTCTGATGTAGCGGCTGCAGCAGCAGGAAACTACACAGGAACAACTACTTTCAGTATTACATATCAGGCCAACTAATAGAAAATGAAATGACGGAAATCCTCAGACATTTTGTTATGGGGATTTCTGTCTTCTTCAGGAATTGATCATGAATGGAGGAAATAATGAGACAGAAAAAGGCCAAGCGATGGGGCATGAAGCTTTTGGCAGCTGTGACAGCGGCAGGAATGCTCTGGCAGCCCTTGGCTGTAAATGCACAGACCGGGGAACGAACCTCCGATTCCTATACAGCAAAGGGGACATTTCATATTGACCAGTTCGGGGAATATGATATCAATGCGGAAGTTACAGTTACTGACGGAGTTATCACCGCTGTAGAGATTACAGGAGAGAACTTCGGAGGAACTTATGGAGACTATAACCAGAATGTAAAACTGCCGGAAGCTATCGCCGGCATGGAGGGGCAGTTTATAGGGCTGGCAGATACAGATGCGGAAGGAATCCAGGGGCTGGATGCAGTATCCGGCGCCACCTATTCTTCTAATGGAATTAAAAATGCGGTTATGGATGCCCTGGGATTAGAGAAAGAGGATACTTCCGGAAATGTGCCGTCTCAGACACCGGAAGCCGGGACTTATCATGTTACGGTGGCGGTGCGTAGCGATGTGGTGGACCATAGCCTGGTCCAGACAGATACCGCCCAGGCAGTGCTCCAGGTGGAAGAAAACGGACAGATGTATCTGTCCCATACCATGGTTTCCGGCACGGAACAGGAGCCAATGTACATTCTGGGGGTCAATGGATATTATGTAAACAATGACCGGTCCGGGGATCTTTCCATGGACGGAGTATCCTACCATACTGCGCCGGCAGGAGATTACACGGTCGTTACAGATGTGACCTACCCTTTGCAGGGACTGAGCCAGTATTATTATACAAATACCTACCTGTATGTGCCCGCCATGAGCAATCTCAACGGAGAGATCAGCGGTATATACTTTGAAAACGGGCATTTCAGCGTGGATACTATTACCACGGTATGCTGGGATACTCTTACAAAACAGGGAAACAGCAGCATGGAGATCACTGCAAATGTGGCGGATAATATTTCTTCTCCCTCTTACGGAGTATCTGTGCCGTCCACGGTCGCCATGGGCAGTCTCAGCGCTTCCCAGGATAATGTAAAACCATACCAGATCAAAATATCCGCAGAGAATAAAGAAGGCTTTATTACAGTGACAGCGCCGGACCAGGGAAGTCTGGAGAATAATGCTGAGAAGACTCTGAGATTCTATAATGATTTTGGCACCCAGATTTTTAATGCCGCAGACGGCTCTTCAAATATTGAGACTGGAGATGGGGAGACAGGGACTCCTCTTTACGGAAATATTATGATAACTGCGGCGGACGTGTCCAATGCGGCCCCCGGCAATTATACTGGAACCACAACCTTTACAATTTCTTATTCTGAAAGCCAGGAAGACCCGGATTCTCCCGGAGGAGAGGATCCCGATGATCCCGGCGGAGAAAACCCTGACGGGGACGAGAGCCTGGAGACCGGCAGATATACGGCAGATGTAGCACTGTGGCACGCCACCAACGATACTTTATCTATGGGAAACGCGGCTTTGGATCCCCAGGGTGTTATCGTTGCAGAGGAAGACGGCAGCATGTCTCTGGAGCTGACTTTCCAGTCTCTGAATATTTCGGGAATAGAAGGCTATCTGTACAGGCTGAAAAAAGTGGATATGTCCACGGTGGTCTATAATCAGTACAATTATCCCTCCTCTTATGAGGCGGAAGAGGCAGAGATCCTGGAAACCTTTGAGGGAATCTATGACTCTTTTAATGATCCGGACTCAGCTTCCTATGATGCAAACACCGGAGGAAATGAATATCCCAGGGTCATCTCCATCCCCATAGAGCAGGATGAGGATATGAACTATGTGGAGATTTATGTTCCGGTCATGGAGTCTATCGGCGCAGGACAGGGAACACAGCTGGCCAGGCTGCATATTGACTGGGATTCTGTGGAGAAGGTTTCAGAAGATCCGGGTACAGAAGACCCGGGAACGGACGATCCAGGCACGGAAGATCCGGGAACAGATGACCCAAATGAAGAAGACCCGGATGACAGCGCCCCCCTTGACATCCGTAATCTTGCTGACGGAGTATATTCTCTTACAGGCCGGATGGTGAAGGTGGATAAAACGACTCTTTCCATGTCAGACAATGCCATTAACCATACGATTAAACTGACGGTGACAGATGGAAAATACTATCTTACCCTGGATTTCAGGGGCCTGACCATTGGAGACAGGCTGGGCTATCTAAGGGAACTTAAATATTATCTGACAGGCTATACTCTGGATGAATATGGAAATCCGGTGGGAGATATGGCAGATGTTACCGTAGATTCCTATCAGACAAATGAAGATGGTTCTCGGATCAGTGATCAGTATGGAACGGATTATCCCGACTTTGTGACCTTTGAAATGATTCCCGAAGCATTGGAAGACGGCTATATGCCTCTTCAGGTATTTGTACCTATTATGGAATCCATCGCAGCGGGTACGGGAACCCAGCCGGTGTTCCTGAGCCTGGACTGGAGTACCATTGAAAAAACATCTGAGGACGATCCGGATTTCAATAATGATGCAGACGGAGATGATGACAGCAATGGGGGAGAGGATAACAACAACGGGACTACCACTCCAACTGGAAGCTCTGGTCTCAGCGGCGGATCCGGTCTGACCGGCGGTTCCAGCTTGACGGGAGGCTCCAGCCTGACCGGGGGTTCGTCTCTAAAAGGAGGGTCCTCTTTAGGCAGCTCTTCCCTGGGAAGCGGATCCTCTCTGAACAGCGGCCTTTCCACGGCTTCCGGAGCCAAGACAGGAGACGATGCGAATTTTGGATATGTATGGCTTCTGCTTTTGGCGGGAGGCGTGATGGTAGTCTGCGCTGTCAGGATAAGATATAATCGCAGAAAATAATACAGCATACCCAGGCACAGTGGCCTGAATCATTATATTAGTCCGGAAAAGCAGGGCTGCAATGTCAACTTGTGAGACAGCAGCCCTGCTTTCAGTATACTTTGAAAGGATAGTTATATGTGGCTTTGACATAGTACTTTCTTTCTTCCATTGTCTCCTATACTTTTCCCTGTCTCTAAAGTATAATGGGAATAACAGTAAGAAGATTTTAAGGAGACAAAGAAATGCCGATGATACTTGTTTTGGAAGATGATCCGGAGCTGAACCAGACCATCACCAGCGTCCTGAAAAAAGAAGGCTATCGGGTTTTCTCTGCATATTCCTGTAAAGAAGCAAAGAACTTTTCAGAAACTCACACCTTGGATATGGCAGTGCTGGATATCAATCTTCCCGATGGAGACGGGTTCCGGTTTTGCCGATGGCTGAAGGCCAGAAACCAGGTCCCGGTACTGTTCCTGTCTGCCCGTGACCTGGAAGAAGATATGCTGAAAGGCTATGATCTGGGCGCTGAGGATTATGTGACAAAACCCTTTTCTATAAAAATATTGCTGAAAAAGATCTCTGTGATCCTTTCAAGAGAACCGAAGAACTTCCATATTTACGACGACGGTTTTTTAAGGATTGATTTTGAACTGGGAAAGGTCCAAAAGGGAAAAGAGGAATGTCCGGTTACCCCTACAGAGTACCGGATCTTAAAAAAGCTGATTCAGAATAAAGGCCAGCTGCTTACCTATTCTCTGCTGCTGGATTCCTTATGGGATGAGGGCGTCCAGCTGCTGGACAAGCATGCTTTGGCAGTGAATATAAACAGGCTGCGGAAAAAAATCGAGACGGAGGAGCATTCCTATATTTCTAATGTATATGGAATGGGTTATATATGGAAATAGTACTGCTTATGGGGATTCTTTTGCTGCTGGGATTGGCGGCGTTTCTGCTGTGGAAAATACATATGTTAAAACAGGATATTTACGGGTTTACAAAGAATCTGGATATGGCCCTGAATATAATGCTGAACGGCGAAAAGCTGGAATCCAGACCCTATAGTGAAGATGATCTGTGGGGGATGATCTACGAAAGACTGCGGGAGCTTTCCAATATGTACACCCACAAAAATAAAGAAATATCCGAAGAAAAAGAATTGCTGAAAGAACTGGTTTCTGACATATCTCACCAGACGAAAACCCCCATTGCCAATGT
Organism: Candidatus Blautia merdipullorum; assembly: GCA_019118685.1. GTDB lineage: Bacteria > Bacillota > Clostridia > Lachnospirales > Lachnospiraceae > Blautia > Blautia merdipullorum. The sequence goes on along the minus strand of DWYL01000236.1, from coordinate 13,661 downwards.
AAAACTGTACCTGGAAATGATGGGAGAAGATAAAGAAAATATCCCGGAATATATGAAAAAGCTGAATCTCCAGGTAGATAAATTAGATTTTCTTCTCCAGAGTATGGTTAAGATTTCCCGGCTGGAGACCGGGACCATTAAGATACAGAAACAGAAACTTCCCATAGCCCGGACTCTGGCGGAATCCATAGCAGCGGTGGTGCCAAAAGCAGACAAAAAGAAAATCCAGATTTTCGTAGAATGCGAGGAAAATTTGGCGGTGGAACATGATAAAAAATGGACGGGGGAAGCACTGTTTAACATTCTGGACAACGCTGTAAAATATACACAGGCAGAGGGAAGGGTGTATATTTCTGTGTGCAGACAGGAGATATTTACAAGGATCAGCATAAAGGACACAGGAAAGGGAATTGCGCTGGAAAGGCGGGGGGCTGTTTTCAATCGGTTTTACCGGGAGCCGGAGATTCACGACAGTGAGGGAATCGGGATCGGCTTGTATCTGGCCCGAAAGATCATCACTATGCAGAACGGTTATATTGAGTTAGAATCCCAGGCGGGCCGTGGAAGTACCTTCAAAATTTATCTTCCAAATACGGATTAGGAAAAGTCACAGTTTTGTGATTTTTTCTTTTTGTGAACGGTTTGTGATTATTATGTTCTATTTTTATGATATCAGGATTGTGAGAGCAGGTAGTGAGCGATCCTGCATCATAGGATTATAGGAGGTAGGATGATGAAGGATATATTGGTAAGGACCCGGGGACTGAAGAAATATTACCAAGTGGGCGATCAGACGGTAAAAGCCCTGGACGGTGTTGATCTTGAAGTGAGAGAAAGAGAATTTGTCTCAATTATCGGAAAATCAGGCAGCGGAAAAAGCACCCTTCTTCATATGATCGGCGGTCTGGATGTACCCAGTGAGGGACAGGTGATCGTAGACGGAATGAACCTGGAGAAAATGAACCGAGAAGCCCTTGCTTTATACAGGAGGCGAAAAGTAGGATTTATTTTTCAGCAGTACAACCTGATACCGGATCTGAATGTTTATGACAATATTCTGTTTCCTGTGGAGCTGGACGGAAGACAGATTGATAAAAACTTTATCCGGGAGCTGATGGAGGTCTTAAATATTTCCAATAAGAAAGAAATGCTTCCCTCTATGCTTTCCGGAGGCGAACAGCAGCGGGTGGCAATCGCAAGGGCGCTGGGAGCAAAGCCCTCGATCATCTTAGCCGATGAGCCTACGGGAAATCTGGATACAATGGCCAGTCATGATGTGATCGGACTGCTGAAGATTCTTGCAAAAGAGTATCAGCAGACTATTATCCTGATCACCCATGACGGGGACATTGCCCAGATGGCAGACCGGATCGTCAGGATCGAGGACGGGAAGATCCGGAAAGGAAGTGAGCCTTATGCTGGGAAATAATAACAAAAAGATTTTGGACAAACTGGCAGAGAACACTCTCCGAAGAAATAAAAAACAAATGGGTATTTTATTTCTTACCCTTTGTTTGTCGGCTTTTATGCTGTTTAGCGTATTCACCTTGGGGATTACCTATCTGGATCTCAGTAGGCAGCAGGATACCAGACTGAACGGGGCAGAATATGATATTGCCCTTATGAACGGATTTACGGAACAACAAAAAGAAAGTCTGGAGAAAAATTCTTTTGCACGTAGCATAGGGATAGAGTCTTATGCCGGATATATTAAGAGTACAGAATATGATAACACCGTAGACACTGGCCTGCTATGGTGTGACCAGACCTTCTGGGAAGAGCAGATGGCACCTGCCAGAACGAAAACAGAAGGGTTCTATCCTCAGGAGAAAGATCAACTGATGGTTACAAGAGAGGGACTGAAGGCTCTGGGAAAGGAAGACCTTCAGATAGGAGATCGCTTTTTTCTGACCTATGAGGATAATACCGGAATCCATACAGGAGAATTTGTCATAAGCGGAATCTGGGACGGATATGGAGACAAGGCTCCTGTATTTGTATCAGAAGAGTTTTATAAGCAGTCCGGTTATCGTCTGGAAGACGATGGGATCCTTTGTATTAAGCTGAAGCAGGACTTTCTTTTGCCGGGAACCATCAATAAAATAGAAGACTCCCTGGGACTGTCAGAAAGACAGGCCTTTCAGCTGTCTCCCTATATTGAAAATTCCTTAAAAATACTTGCAGGGATATGGGGTTTGTGCGCTATGATCTGTTTAAGCGCTTACCTGCTGATCTACAATATTTTGTATCTCTCTGTGAATGGGAAAATCCGTTACTATGGACTGCTTCAGACTTTAGGAATGACCAGAAGACAATTAATGCTGTTTATGAAAAAGCTGATGCTGCTGATCTGTGCAAGTGGGATCGCCGGAGGTATTGTGCTGGGAATTTTGACATCACTGCTTCTGGTACCCTATGTGATGAAGATCCTAGGGATTTCTATGACGGATATGAAACTGTCTTTTCATCCTTCCATACTGTTTGTCAGTGCTGCTATCTCCGGCACCGCCGTATTTCTGGGAATCCGGAAGCCAGTGCGGACAGCAGCGGATATCTCGCCTGTAGAAGCAGTAAAGTACAGGGGACTTGGAAATACCGGACAAGGAAGCAGGAAGGTAAGAAAGAAAAATCTGCTTTGGAACATGGCCTGGGAACAGATCAGAAAAAATAAGAAAAAATCCACAGTAGCATTTTTATCCCTGGCAGTCAGCCTGTCGGTTTTCTACTGTCTGACTACAATTATCAGCAGTCATGGGACCCGTACCGTAGCAGCTAATTACTGGGACGCGGACCTGACTATACGAAACAGTACCCAGACTGCAGAGGATATAAATTCATTAAAGCCGGCTTTGGACGGTATATTTCTGGAGGACTTAAAGAAGATAGAGGGAATCCGGGAATTACATAGGGTAGAAGGAGCACCGGTGACTTTTCCGGAGGACGGATTTTTCCGGGAGTGGCTTCAGAATTATGCAGGATCAAGACCTTATCTTTCTTACAATGAGATCCTTCTACAGTACAGGGAAACGCCGGAAAGTTTTTACGGGATGGTCAAGGGGATCGATGAGGAAGAATTCGATTATCTGAACCAAATACTGGAAAATCCTGTAGATAAGACCGCTTTTCTCGCCGGAGAGGAGTGTATTCTTTACTATCCGGGTTTTCAGGTACCGGATGGATATGTTGGAGAAAAGAACATCACCTTTTCCTGTGAGGGAAGGACGGCTTCAGTTTCTATTGCCGCGGTCTGCTATGAGTGGTATTATGGAGGAACGAGAAATATCGGACCAAATTTTATTATAAGCCAGGATTATCTGGAAAGCCTTGTGGATAAAACATATACCCTTAATCTGAATATAAAGTATAGGGAAACATATGATGAAAACACAGAAGGAAAGATCCGGGAGCTGATAGAAGGCAGTTCCTACAGCAGTGATCTGCTCCTGGAATCAAAACTGGAAAATATGCAGACAATCCAGGATTCTCAGGGAGATATGATGGAGATCAGCATTGTGATCTCACTGCTGCTTTTGCTGGTAGGAGTTCTGAATTATGGGAACACCATGGCAGCCAGCATACAGAGCCGGAAGCTGACCTTTGCCATAATGGAAAGTCTGGGTATGTCTGGCAGGCAGATACGAAAGCTTCTTGTGAGAGAAGGAATGCTGTATGCCTTTTTCTCCATAGCAGTTACAGTGACGGCAGGTACGCTGATCACTTATATATGCTTCCAGGCTGTGAACTATACAGGGATACCCTTTTCAGTTCCGGTGCTGCCCTTGCTATGCAGCGGAGTGCTGGTCCTGATCCTATGTGCGGCAGTTCCCTTACTTTCCTACAAAAAGCTTCAGAAGAATCCTTCTATTGTGGAAAGGTTACGGGAGTATGAGGAGTAGACAGGGAAAGAGCCGGAGGCAGAAGATTTTGGTTTCTGGTACAGGGGGGAAAGACATGGATTACAGAATATTAGTTGTGGAAGATGAGCCGGACATCAATAACCTTCTGGCCAGGATACTGAGAGAAGAAGACTATAAGGTTTCACAGGCTTTTTCCGGAACAGAGGCCAAAATGGCGACGGAAAGGGAAATGCCGGACCTTATCCTGCTGGATCTTATGCTGCCGGGAATGTCCGGAGAAGAATTGCTCCAAGACCTGAGAGAGAACCGGAAATCTCATATTCCGGTGATTGTAATCTCCGCAAAAGGGCTGCTGGAGGATAAAGTCTCTCTGCTGAAAATGGGGGCAGATGATTATATCACAAAACCCTTTGAGCCGGAGGAGGTGGCCGCCCGTGTCCAGGCAAATTTAAGACGGTGGGGAAAAGCACCGGAGACAGAAAAGCCTTTAACCTATAAAAATCTGAAGCTTTCTCCCAGCGCCAGGAAAGTGACCCTCAGGGGAAAAGAACTGGCACTTACAGGCCATGAGTTCGACATCCTGTATCTCCTCATGAAGAATCCGGAAAAGGTGTATTCAAGAGAGCTGCTCTATGAACAGGTATGGCATGGAGGGTATTATGGTGAAAATAATACAGTAAACGTCCATGTAAGTAACATAAGGAAAAAAATAAAGGAAGAAGATCCCGGTGAAGAGTATATCCAGACGGTATATGGTATCGGTTTTAAACTTCCCCAGGCATAAATGATTTCTCATCTTTATAACTTCTTTAAAAGTTCTTTATGACTTATTAAAAGGGAAAAAGGTACAATACGTTTGTCAGATGGAAAACTCCTGACTGACAGACGTATTTTTGTATAGGAGGAAATAAGATGAATGGGTATGTTATGGAAACAAGACAGGTTACGAAAACCTACGGTTCCTTCCTGGCGCTGGACCATGTAAATATCCATGTGAGAAAGGGCTGTATCTACGGCCTTGTGGGAGATAACGGAGCAGGAAAGAGCACACTTTTGAAGCTTCTGGCAGGCCAGAGCTTTCCAACCAAAGGAGAGATAGAAATACTGGGAAAACATGGGCTAAAAGACCTGGAAAATGTCCGGAAACAGATGGGCTGTATGATCGAACAGCCGGGATTTTTTCCCAATATGACCGTGGAGCAGACTTTAAAATATTACTGTATCCAGAAAGGGATACCGGATACAGGACGGATCGTGGAAATGATGAAAATGACGGGAATTTATGAAAAGAGGAAGAGCAAATGCGGCACACTTTCTCTGGGGCAGAAGCAAAGGCTAGGGCTGGGGATCGCTATGCTGGGAGAACCGCAAATCCTGATCTTAGACGAGCCGATCAACGGTCTGGATCCCAGCGGGATCATAGAATTCCGGAATCTTCTCAGAAGGTTGAATGAAGAGAAAAAGATCACGATTTTGCTCTCCAGCCATATTCTGGCGGAACTGCAGCAGATCGCAGACGTCTATGGATTTTTAAGCAGAGGCGTCCTTCTGGAAGAAATCAGTACAGAGGAACTCAGGGAGAGATGCGCCGACTGTATTGAACTTTCTCTTTCGGATACAGCCGGTTACTGTGTTTACCTGGAAAAGGCCTTTCCGGAAGAAAATTATAAGGTTTTACCCCAGGACAAAGTGAGGATCTATGCTCCCAAAAGACAGGGAGAGGCCTACAGCCGGCTGGCTGCTGAACATGATATTGCCATCAAAAGTATGCAGACTTTACAGTCTTCTCTGGAAGATTATTATATGAAGCTGAAAGAAAGAGGTGCAGGAAAATGATGAATTATACCAAAAGTGAGTTTTACCGGGTTTTTATTACAAAGGAAATTTATATTGCGGCAGCCTTGATGACAGGACTTGTGCTGCTGCTGAATGGGGCTTTACACTTTTTCGGGGGATCTTATGCAAACACTTCTTTCTCCTACTCTAATCTGGTGGCAAGTCCTATGGCCTTTGCTGTTATGGGAATGATCATTCCATTCCTTTTCTATGAAGGGGGCAAAAGAAACGGTAATCTGAAAAATACTGTTGCCGGAGGAATTTCCAGGGTGAAAATATTTGCGGGAGAATGTGTGGTAAGCCTGGCAGTATCTACCCTTCTTATGGCGACCACCATGGGCGTATGGGTGTTCAGCGCCAATCTGCTCCTTGAAAAAGCCGGGCCTGTGGATTGGAAGGATTTTCTGGGAGAAGGGGCTGCTATGTACCTTATCGCTGGGGCTTGCCTTATATCCGGTATCCTTTTCCTGGAAATTTTCGATAAAAATATTACAGGAATACTGGTCTGGGCGGCCTTGTGGTTCCTTCTCCCGGAAGCCTTTATGTATCTGGCCGTCCGTTTCCCGGTTCTTTACCAGCCGGCTATGTGGCTTCCCAATAATTTTCTGGCGGTAAATGCTTCCCATGTAAATACCCGGGAGTGTATTACTGCCTGGGATACCATGGATGGAGTTATCCGCTGCGTCCTTTCCGGGCTGGCTGGATGTATCATCTTTGGTATTTCCGGCGCCGTGCTGCTGAAAAGAAGGGATCTGTAAGGAAGAAAACTTAAAGAAAAAATTCTCAAGGAGGAAAGGTTTATGCTGTGCAGGGTCTTACTGTTTTTAGCTCTTATCATAGGAGTATTCTTTGCTTTTCGCTATTTTTCTCTTCTCTATGCAATGAAAAAAACAGAGGAGGAAATCCGGGAGATACAGCAGGACCTTACTCAGAATCAGATGCTGCATCTGCCGGTTCCAAGCCCTGCCTTAGGAAGACTTTTGAATTCTTTTAATAAGGTGCTGGAAGAAATCCGGGAGGAAAGGATCAGCTATGAACAAAGGGAAAAAGAATTTCAAAAGCAGATTGAAAATATCAGCCATGATCTTCGTACTCCGCTGACTGTTATACTGGGGTATTTGAGAATCCTGAAAAAACACCCGCAGGCAGGGCTTGCCAAAGATTCAGAACTGGCGGATACTCTGAGGATCCTGGAACAGAAAGCAGAAAGAATGAATACCCTGGTAAACCAGTTCTACGATTATTCCCGTCTGTGCGCGGGAGACTTTAAAATGGAGATGGAAAAAAGAGACCTATCCAGAGTCCTGCGGGAATCTCTTATGGAAAACTTCCGGATCCTGGAGGAAGCACATCTGAAAGTGGAGGCAGATATTCCCTCACATCCTCTGTGGATAATGGGAAACCAGTCTGCTCTGGAACGTATTTTCCTCAACATGTTTCAAAATGGAGGACGGTACGCAGAGACCGTGTTCCAAATCGCGGTAAAAGAAGAAAAACAGGAGGTTTCTATTTCTTTTACCAATGATACGAAGAAGCTGTCACCGGAGGATGTTCCACGGCTTTTCGACCGGTTTTATATACAGGACAGCTCCAGGAGCCAGGGAGGAACCGGACTGGGGCTGACAGTGGCAAGATCCCTGGCAGAAGAAATGGGAGGAACTCTGGAAGTCAGTGTTCCTGAGATACCAGAGAAAGAGGAGACACAGAATCTGATAGTCTGCTTTGAACTGAAATTTAAGGTATGGGACTTCCTTTAAATTTACAGGAACCCAGACCTGCCACAAGGGCCTTTGACTCTTGTAAGAGTAAAAAATCGGCTGTATAATATTTTTAGATTTCCGGCTGAACAAACAGACCGATTAAGGAGAGAACAGACATGACGAAAGATATGACAGAGGGACCGATCATCCCCCAGCTTACGAAATTTACTATACCTTTGATCCTGGGAAACCTGTTTCAGCTTACCTATAATGCTGCGGATTCTGTGATCGTGGGCAAGTTCCTGGGAGATGATGCCCTTGCGGCAGTGGGAACGGCAGGCCCTATTATGAATATGGTTATTTTGTTTATCAGCGGAATGTGCATGGGCGCCGGTATCCTTATGAGCAGCTACTACGGGGCCAAAAGATATAACCGGCTGGAGAGGCAGATCAGCACTGCTATGATAGGAGGGCTGATCTTTTCTGCAGTTATCGCGATCCTGCTGATTCTTTTTGCTCACCCGCTTCTGGAGCTGCTCCAGGTTCCTGCCGATATCATTGAATCTGCCAAGGGATATCTGCGGATCATTTTTCTCGGACTGGTCTTTACTTTTGTATATAATTTCTTTTCCAATACCCTGAGAGCCCTGGGAGACAGTAAGGTTCCTCTGTATTTTCTTATTGTCAGCGCATGTTTAAATGTGGCGGGAGATCTGTTTTTCGTAGTAGTCCTGCACTGGGGTGTCCCGGGAAGCGCAGTGGCAACGGTATTAAGCGAAATGCTATGCTGCCTCTGCTGCTTAGTTTACATAAAGAAGAAAATTCCTCTTCTGTGTCTGGGGAAAAAATGGCTGATATTCGACGGCTCTCTTTTGTGGAAGACCTTTTCTTATGGTATTACCAGCGCGCTCCAGCAGATGTGTGTACAGCTGGGAAAAATCTGTGTGCAGACAGTGGTGAATGTCCAGGGAGTAGAATTTATTGCAGCTTTTACTGCTATTAACCGTGTGGATGACTTCGCCATGACGCCTCAGCAGAATATTGCTCACGCAAGCACCACTTTCATGGCGCAGAACCGGGGCGCCGGAAAGATTGAACGGATGAAAAAAGGATTTTTCAGTTCCATCCTGCTTCAGGCAATTTATACGGCAGTTATTGCGGTAGTTACCTTTTTCTTTGCAAGACAGATCATGAAACTGTTCGTAGGAGAGAATTCAGAGGAAGTAGTTTCTCTGGGAGTTTCTTATCTGGTCCTGATCGCGCCGATGTATGTGATGCCTGCAGCTACTAATATTATTCAGGGATATTTCCGGGGATTGGGAGATTTAAAGGTCACACTGATCAGTACCATCCTGAATATGTCCGCCAGATTTTTAACAGCCTGGCTGATGATCCATATCATGCACGGAAGCTTTGACCGGCTGGCCTGGGCGAATTTCTTCGGCTGGGTAGCTATGCTGGCTTTCCAGATCCCTATGATCACCCACAGATGGAAGAAAGTAAAATAAAAAAGAATAATGGAAGAAACAGCAGACCGGAGGCCATCATATATATGCAGACATGGCTGCCCGGCCTGTTGTCTATAAGATAAATATAGTAGAAGGTGTATTGATCGTCCCTAACGTTACCATCAGTACTACCATGGCACGGCAGCATGGAGAAATGTACTGTAAGAAAGTGGTGATTGAAGATCATGTGTGGATCGGAAGCAATGTTGTTATCTGCGCAGGAGTTACGGTAGGAAAGGGATCTGTTATTGGCGCAGGAAGCGTTGTTACCAGAGATATTCCTCCAATGAGTTTTGCGGCAGGAGTTTGGAAAACAGATAGAAATCCCAGTGGGCGAAGGCTGGAGTATCTGACCTATGTGGCATCCGTTAGCAATCATCAGGACAGTATTGAAATACAATATGAGGATGAAAATATATGGCCGACACAGAAGATATGTCTATGTTATATGATGTTGGGCTTCCGGCAATGAATGATTGTATTAGAAAGATATATGCAGATAGCGAATCGGAAAAGGTATGAGCTTATTTGTTAGCATTATATCTGAAAAGTATTCTCAGAGATAAGGAGATAAAGAATATGACAAAGTTTGAAGAATTTGAAAATATCGTGGAAAAACTCCGCTCTCCGGAGGGCTGTCCCTGGGACAGAGAGCAGACACATTCCAGCCTTAAAAAGCCATGCATAGAAGAAGCCGCAGAGGTGATCTGCGGGATCAATATACTGGAAGAGACGGGAAATCCGGATAATCTGAAAGAAGAGCTGGGAGATCTGCTCCTGCAGATAGTGATGCATGCCCGGATAGCTGAGGAAGAAGGCTACTTTACTATGGATGATGTGATCCAGGGAATCATTGATAAAATGGTACGGCGGCATCCCCATGTATTCGGCGATGCAGTAGTCTCCGATTCGGGAGAAGTGCTGACCAGATGGGACGAAATCAAAAAATGGGAAAAAGAAGGAAAAGAATGGACAGAAGCTTATTTGCCAGCGGCTTTTGATGAGGCAAAGAAGCTGATCGATGAGGCTGCGGAGAGAAAAGGGTTTGTGTAGGCGGTTTCCCCTTTCGATATCTGAATATTAGTGCATCTGGAGGTTGTATTAAAAAGACAATCAGTTTATATGGAACCAAAGAATAAAATGTCAGAGACGTCAAGTTTTCAAAGCATTGTTTCGCTCCTGCAGTAAAGTTTATCCAGGTATCAAAATGGTGGGAAATTTCTGATATTAGAAAATAAAAATCGGTGTCAAATCTTGAAAAAGTAATGATCTTGGATAACTTACATGACTGCGGACCTTGGATTTTATCGGATTACAAAAATATCTGCAAAAAATTAAAAAAATTAGCACTCAGGGGTTGACAGTGCTGATAATATGTGTTATATTACAACTAGAACAAAGGAAGAGAGATAAAAAGAGAGCTTCCGGAGTTTAGAAAACTACACTGAGGTTTTCCAAAGTGCTGATATATATTTTATATGTCTGTTGAAAGGAGATATGACTTATGTTAATGCCTAGTATTTTTGGAGAAAACTTATTTGATGACTGGATGGATGATTTTGACAAGGCTTTCTGGGGAAAAAAGAATCCATTGTATGGTAAGAACGCTAAGAACCTGATGAAGACAGATGTTCGGGAACATGATAAAGGATATGAGCTGGATGTGGATCTTCCGGGATTTAAGAAGGATGAGATTAATATCGGTCTGGAAAATGGATATCTGACGATTTCAGCCTCTAAGGGTCTGGATAAAGACGAAGAAGATAAGAAAGGTAAATATATCCGCAAAGAACGTTACGCCGGAGCTATGCAGAGAAGCTTTTATGTAGGAGACGGCATCACCCAGGAAGATGTGAAGGCAAAATATGAGGATGGCATCCTGAAAATCAGCATTCCTAAAAAGGACGCAAAGGCTGTGGAAGAGAAAAAGACAATCGCTATTGAGTGATAACTCTTCCCGAATAAGTATAAAATAAAGAGCGGAGCTGCTCCATTAAGCAGAATCGGAAATATTTCTGATACATGTTTAACGGGGCAGTTCCCTTTTTATTTTAAATTTAACTTTTCATTTTAAGCTTATTTTGTGGACAGAGAAAATTAGTGCTTTACCTTATAGGGATAAGATATAATAGGAAAAAGAAATGAAAAGCTGAAAGGAAATCCTGATAATGAAAGGTAAAGATAATTTATCAGATGGGAAAAAGACGGAAACCGGAAGAAAAGCAGTGGAAAGGCAGACAGAGCTTGGAATGATCAAAGTAGATATGGAGTATCCCTATCCTTGTGTGCCGCCGCCAGGAATCAGAGAAGAAAAAGATGGAAAACCTTTAATTATCACTGCTTCCCATACGTTCCGGATCAGAAACGGAGAAATGGAAATTTCACCCGTTCTTTATCAAAGCTGCATGCATCCGGAAAAAATCCATATTGATCCGGTACAGATCAGAATTGACAGAGAGGAAATCGGTTTTCAGGTGCGAAACCAGCAGTGGACAATCCGCAGATCAGAAGCGTCTTCCGTGGAAATTCTGCCCTGGGAAGCGAAAATCAAAAAGAAAAGCTGTATCCCATGTACGAACTGCGGAAGATGCAGCTGGTAAGGGAGAGAAGCTGCTGATTTTGTCCTGTAGCGTCAGAGCCCGTAAAGTCTTACAAGGTTTCTGCGGGTTCTGGCTTTTTGTCTGGGTGCGTCAATGTTGTGGTTTTTGCGGAAATGGTGTAGCAGATGGTGTAGTGGAATGACTTCAGAAGATACGGATAGGGATGAAAAATAAGGGGATAGCGAAAAGTAGGGAGATTTGATAAAATTAAGAAGAAAATGTATTTATCCGTCCAATGCCTTTGCTATTTTAACAGGCAACGGAGGACTTCATGTTGCAACGCAATGTGGCGTGTTCAAAGGCACAACAAAAGCGGTATTTGTTGATCGACGGGAATATACCGGTCCGCTTTGGGAACAGATAGATGAAGCATTTCAGTTTGTTCTGCGAAATATTCACCTGGGCGCTACCATTGTGGGGATTTATCGCCAGAAATACCGCCGTTAAACTGCCGCTAAACCGCCGGGAAACCGCCGATAAAGTGCCGGCAAATGAACAGGAAAAGCAAATTTATAAATATGTATCGGAAAATGCCGGTATTACAACAGCACAGGCAATGAAACTTCTTGGTATCAAACAGCGTAGAACCAGAGAAATACTGGTTAAAATGGTTGAAAAAGGATGGCTGAGAAAAGAAGGTGCTTCACGAAGCACAATTTATGTAAAAAATACGGAAGGTAGATAATGCCGCATGGATACAGACAAAGTAATGCAAGACTTGCATTGCAGAAACTAGATGAGTTAGAAGCAAGCATTTTGCATTTGGGTGATCATCCGGATATCGGAATGATCACCAGATAAGGAGTCTTGAAACGGCAAGGATATAAAGTGCTGGTTTTAGAAAAAACTTGTGTTCTGCAAAATGGACAATGAAAGAAAAAGAATGCTATGTCAGTACCAAAGTATTATGAGATACATAAACCAATTTTGGAGTGTCTTTCCGATGGACAAACACATACGATAAAAGAATTGAAACGATTACCTGACAGTAACTTATTTCCAGATTGCTATAGATTTTAAGGAGAAAATTCCTTATAATGAAAAGAGAAAAAGCAGTTGAAAGTATATTTTATGACAGCCTAAAAAAGGACTCAGGGAGTATTTTTGAAAAAGTAACTTCCACCGGTCTTTCGGGAGAATCCTATAAATCGGTGTCATAGTCCCGGAGCCTTTTGTTTTTTAAGTCCTCTTAAATCACTTTAAAAGCGATGGTCTCAGGACCACCTGATCCGCCGGGAGCTGTGCCATATGGCACAGCTCCTGCAGCTTTATATCTAAAAGGAGAAGAGCCAGTTCAAACGGGGTGCAGCCGTTTAGACTGGCTCTTGTTGTACGATTTGTGGCCCTGGGCTGTGTAAGCCCTGAGAAAGTTGTTCCCTTAGGGAGAACATAGCCTATAAATTCATGGTTCTTTTCCAGACGTCCTTTCTGCCAGGAAGCCATAGGGTCACAGTAAAAGATAAGAGTATGTGAGTCCCGCTCATTTTTACGTTCAAAGGCCGCCAGCCCCCTCCACGACATCCATTTCCACAACAGAACAATTCGGATGGGCGGCTATGTACTGCTCAAAGTCAAGATATGTACATCACATAAGATAGCCGGGGCTTACAGGATAACATGATTGCAGAAGTAAAATCCACCCACGATTTTAGAAAGAAGGAAAACAGAAGAAAGCCAGAAATAACTTTTTCATGTAACCGGGTTAAAAAAATTTAAAAAAATTAGCACTCACCTCTTGGCTCGTTCGGGGTGGTTTTGTCCTGTGGCATCAGAGCCCGTAAAGCCTTATTTTACAAGGTTTTTGCGGGTTCTTACTTTTTGTCTGGGAGCGTCAAAAATTGTCATTTTGAAAGAAAATGGTGTAGTAAATGGTGTAGTAAATGGGGGAGGAGAGATATTGGGATGAGGGAAAATAAGAAGTAGGGAAAGCATCGGAAATGATAAAATAGTTTATATTAGGGGAACGAAATTATGGCAGATAGAATCTTTGAATTAGTATGTAAAAATAAAAGTTAAATGATAAAATACATTAATCGAATTTTACAAAGAAATGAAAGTAAATAAATGATAGTGAAACTTTTTGATATTAACTAAATAAATAAGGGTATCATAGAAATAGTGATATACTTATTTATATATTCCTTCGTCCACTAATCAATA
>DWYL01000235.1 GCA_019118685.1 Candidatus Blautia merdipullorum | reverse complement strand
TTATATACCTTAGCAGGAGACATTCCTTCCGTATCTTTTACGCAGCGGTATTTTTCGATCAGTTTTTTCAATTCCGGTGATATTCTCATTTTAGCCATTTATTATTTCCTTCCTCTTTTCTACAGTATTTGTAGTTTTTCCTGTCCCCGGCGCACCTGTGATTACAATAATTCTACCTTGATTCATCTATGTTTTACCTTCCCAACTTCTAATTTTTTACATCATATCCCAAAAGCCTTGTCGTACTCAATAACTCCATTTAATTTGTTTTGACTTCCGTTAAGATTAAGTGCCATAAAACTTTCATCGTCAACTTCAAATGGCGCTTTTATTCCACACTCACTTGCCGGAATATATCCTGCCTTTGGATAGTATTTGGAATGTCCCAAAACAACTGAATATTCATATCCCAATTTATGTGCTATACTGTGTCCTTCTTTCATCAAAGATAATCCGATTCCCCTGTTCTGATAATCGGGTAATACAGAAAGAGGGGCAAGCGCAAGAACCTCAACCCCTTGAACAACTGCTTTTGTAAAAAGAATATGTCCTACAATTTTTTCGTCCTCGACAGCAACAAGAGAAAGTTCCGGAATAAACGATTTGCTTTTTCTTAACGCAGCAACTAAGTTCTGTTCATTTCCATCTGTATATTCAGCATTTTCAAATGCTTCTTTTACAACATGATATACCGTATCATAATCTTCTGGTCTTTCTTGTCTTATAATCAAAATAGATACCTCCATAGTTTTAAGTTTTTTTACAATTACAGGAAATAGCAAATCTACTATCTACCTCTCAATTTTTATGGCTCTGACAATGATAATATCCGGGATTTCTTTATTAAAATAGCATTCTTCGTAAAATCCGTCTATGACAAAACCAGTATCAAAACACAGATTAAAAATATCCTGTAAAGAACGATGATAATAACATTGTTTTTGCGGCTGTCCTTCAATCGCAATATCGTAATAGCTGTGCGGCGTCATATATTTTTCTGTAAGCGTTACAAAACAGGGGTGCTGTGTCGCAAATACAAATACTCCGTTATCCTCAAGCAATTTATAAACAGAGGTAAAAAGCGGCTTAATGTCTGTAATATCCATGACCGCCATGTTTGAGACTGCTTTTGTAAATGGCTTATTTCTTTTTAATGCCATCAGACTTGTTTCATTCGTGGCGTCTGCTACACAAAACTCAATGTGATCAGCATACCGTTTTTGGCGCTTTTTTGCCAGTTCCACCATTTTTTCACTATAATCAAAAGCCAAAACAGAGACAGCTTTTTCTGCAAGATATGCAGAATAATTTCCATTCCCACAGGCAATATCTAAAATATAATCTGTTGGATCAGGATTTAGAAGCTCTGTTACTTTTGGACGGACAACTTCTCTGTGAAAATCATTTGATTCATCCCCCATTGAACAATCCCAAAATTCAGCGTTCTGATTCCAGATTGCTTTACTTTCTTCTTTTGAATACTGTATAATATCCTCTTTCTGCAAAATTACTTTTTCTCCTTCGCCGCATGGCTCCTGAAATGCGTGATAATGATGTTCCAATATTTCATCTGTTATCACAAACGGCGAATTGGCATTTAAGACCTGATTTCTTTTATATAGTCTTTTTTGCAAAAGCTCCTTACTGGCTTTCATATAGACAAGTTCCGTTTCAGCGCCTGCTTTTTGGATCAGCTCTTTATAAAAATTCCGATTTTCCTTACTCCAGAAACTAAAATCAATCACAACGTCTTTTCCCTGCTGAATCAGGGACAGCAGCTTTTTTTGAAGCGCAGCCTCCACCTGCTCTGACAATTTTTCATATTGTTCTTCCGGATAATCAATTCCCTTTCTCCCATAAAGTTTCCACATTTCTTCATCAATGGAAAGTCTGATATATCCTTCCTGTTCTTTTTTCTTGGCGTAAGTAGTCTTTCCAGAACCACATACGCCGCACATCATAATAACTTTGCTCATAAAACTCCTTTTCTTTTTCCGAAACGGCATCTATCAATTTGCACTACACAACAGAAAGTTCTTCAATCGCTTTATCTAAAAAAATCATACCGTCCAGATGTTCCAGCTCATGGCAGAAGCATTTTGCCATTTCATCTTCTCCGTCAACTATAATTTCCTCTCCATATTCATTGAGTGCCTGAATCGTGACCTTTTGCGGACGGATTGTTTTTACAAAACGGTTCGGGAAACTAAGGCATCCCTCAACACATTCCTGCACACCGCTTTGGCTTATCATTTTCGGATTTACAAGTTTTAATCGTGTATCGTTAAAATCAATGACAACCAACCGTTTCAAAACGCCAACCTGATTTGCTGCCAGTGCAGCTCCATTTTCTGTTTCATGTAATGTATCAAGCATATCATCTAAGAGCTGCCTGATTTTATCATCAACTTTTAGGACAGCTTTACATTTTTTTCTTAATATAGGGTCGCTGTCATAACGAAGAAATCTTGTTGCCACTTTTTACCTCCTGTCTGCTGCTGTCAGCTCTTGATTTTCTCAAACTTATATCAAATAAAAATACCTCCTCAATGGCACACTCAAATACTTTAGAAATATCATATGCAAGCCAGATAGATGGTTCAAATTTTTCTGTTTCTATGGCATTTATCGCCTGCCTTGAAGCTCCAACCAGTTCTCCTAATTGCTCTTGCGTCAGCCCTCGCTGTTCTCGCAATTCTTTTATTCTGTTTTTCATAGTTCCTCCAAAAGTAAGGTTAACATTACAATAATTATA
>DWYL01000234.1 GCA_019118685.1 Candidatus Blautia merdipullorum | reverse complement strand
TTACTCTGTGGATATTCCCGTGGGCCAGTACACCGATTATCAGGTGTCTCCCACCTGCGGCATCGCTTCCCGGAAAAGCCTCATCGGAGAAGTGGACGACCCCAGATATTTTGCCCATCCCCAGCGGACCCGTGCGGGAATCCTCTGGTTCTCCAGGGGATATGTAGAATATCTCATTCCCAACTTTCTCCCGCCTCACTGTGAGGTAGAACAGCTGATCCTCTCTGTAGAGATTGCCTCAGAAGCCCCGGGAACCAACAACGACTGGCCATCTGACATTACCTTCTTTCTCAACGAAACCCCTGTAGGCACCTGGACCAGCCCTGGAGATTTCGGAGATATCCATGGACTTTTCACGCCCGGATGGTGGCTCCCCACCTGGAATCAGTATGGTCTCCTGAAGACCCTGATCATCAATAAAAACGGCACTTTCATAGATGGAAGGAAAATTTCTGATGTAGCCATTGGGCAGTTTTCTCTTGACTACAAAAGCTCTCTCCGCTTTAAATTCATGGTATCTGAAAATGCCGATCATCCCGGAGGACTTACTCTGTTCGGAAAGGGCTTCGGAAACTATAATCAGGACATCCAGGTAGTAGTTTCTTATACACCCCTCCAGGATTAAATCTGCACAGATTTCTTTATCTTCTTTCCGTTACAAGCCTTTCTCTGACAGGCCCTCTCTCATTTATCTGAAAAAGAAAAGGCCATCCTGTGAAACTCTGCAGATTCTGCTGTTCACAGGATGGTCTTTTTGTCTATGTATTATCCTTTTACAGCTCCTGCTGTCATACCTTCGATAAAGTATCTCTGGAAGCAGATAAACAAGATAAAGATCGGAATAATGGAGAATACCGATCCTACAACCAGCAGGCTGTAGTTATCTCCATATGGATTGATCAGTGTATTCAGACCAATGGTCAGTGTGTACTTGCTGGAGGAACGGATTACCAGCAGCGGCCACATATAGTTATTCCATGCATTCATACCGTTTAAGATCGCCATAGCGGAGAATGCAGGTTTCATGATCGGCACGATCAGCTTAAAGAAAATACCGTACTCTGTAGCTCCGTCAATACGTCCGGCCTCGATCAGAGATTTTGGCAGTCCCAGAAGGTACTGACGGAAGAAGAAGATGGTTGACGCATGGGCCAGGAAAGGCAGCACAACCGCCACATAGCTGTCCATCATTCCCCAGGTAGAAATCTGCTTGTAAAGAGGAAGCATGATAACTTCAAAAGGAATAGACAGAATGATCAGCACGATCACAAAGAAGAAGTTCTTCCCTTTAAAATCATAAGCTGCAAATCCATAGGCTACAAAGGAGCTGATCACCAGGGTCAGCACAACAGTAAGCACTGTCAGCAGCAAACTGTTTCCAAACCAGATCCAGTAGTCATGGTCTCCGGTAAACAGCAGCACATAATTGGACAAGGTCATATTTGCAAAGTCCGGATCCAGGTTCAGCCCATACTGAAGAAGGAAGTTGCCCGGATGAAAACTGGCCATAAAGATAGCGTATATAGGCAGTATGATCAAGATCGCAAGGATCGTAAAAAGTATGATCATCAGAACTGTTGCCACTGCATTTTTCTTTTTCTGGCTTTTTCCGATTGTATCCATTGCCATATTATCTCTCCTCCTTCTTAAATGTGCCTGTGGCTACCAGCTGGATCATATTGATGATCATAACCACGACTAACAGTACCAGACCTACGGCACAGGCATAGCCCATAGCCCTCTTCTCAATACCCTGTCTGTACAGGTATCCCACAATAGTAAGACCGATGTTCTGAGGAGAGTTGTTTCCTTTCCACAGCATGAAGGACTCCAGGAACATAGCCAGACCTGCATAGATACTGATGGTCAGAACGTATACGGTTGTAGGTTTTAACAGAGGCACGGAAATTTTCAGGAACTGCTGCCATTTATTAGCTCCGTCGATGGAAGCAGCTTCATACAGTTCTGTATCAATACTCTGCAGTCCTGCCAGGAAATACAGAATATTAACGCCTGTCCATCTCCAGCATGCTACGATCAGCAGAACTGCATAACCGGTCCACTCGCCTTTCAGCCATTTGATCGGAGACTGTCCGAGAATACCCATGATCTGGTTTGCCAGAGCTGTGTCCATCTCACCGAACATCAGACGGAAGATGGTACCGGCTACTACTACAGATGTCAGAGCCGGCAGGAAATATACGGATTTAAAAAATCCGGCGCCTTTCATCAGCTTGCTGTTCAGCAAAGTGGCAAAAAGCATGGGAAACGGAATCAGGAGGATCAGTGTTCCGATCATGTATTTCATACTGTTATACACAGCTTTATAAAACATTTTATCACTGATCAGCCTGGAATAATTATCAAATCCTACCCATTCATCCTTCAACACATCCTGGAAACTGAGAAGAACACCATTGGCGATAGGCGCGATCCAGAACAGGATAATGGTCAACACAAACGGGAGTATGAATACATAAGGCGCAGCTTTCTGGGAATAGAAAAACCTTTTCACTTTACTCATACTGTATCAGACCCCTTTCTCTAAATTTTTCTTTTCTTACTATATAGCACAGAGCTCCCGGGAGCACCCTGCTATATAGTAAGTGGGATGCAGGACGTAGCCCGCATCCCACCCGTCACTTCTTTTTTATTTTGTGATCCTGCAAAACTTATGATGCAAATTCGTTCTCTAACTGCTCCTGAGCAGCGTCCAGAGCTTCCTGCACATCAACGCCGGACTCAAAGATATCATTCAGAGTCTGGGTTGTAAATACATTGTTGATAGAAGGCATCTTTTCATCTGTAGCAGATTTCAGTAAGCCGATGCTGTCCTGAAGCTCTAACAGCGGAGCAAATGGTTTTGTGTTAAAGTACTGAACAAACTGGTTGTCCGGGTTCTCTGTAAGAGCAGTATCTGTCCAAACTGCAGTGTTTACAGGGTCAAAACCAAGTACGTTGTAGATCTCGTTGCTGGCCTCATCAGAGAGCTTGATGTAAGCGAATACTTCTGCTGCCAGATCTGCGTTAGGACTGGAAGCTACAACTGCTGTACCTGTTCCGCCGCCGCCGATTGTTTTAACAACATCATTGTCGCCAAATACCGGAGGAGCTGCGATAGCAACTTTACCGGACAGGTCTGTCATGTAAGTTGTATAACGGCTTGTCTGCCAGAACGGCATGATCGCTACAGCTACCTCACCGCTGTTGTACAGAGGATAAGCCTCTTCATTATCCGGCTGTCCGCCTGCGATTGTCGCAACAGCGCCGGCATCCTGCATATCTTTGATGTACTGGAGTACTTCAACCATGGTCTCGTTGTTTACATCCAGTTCGCCGTCTTCTGTCAGATAATCTCCGCCCTTCTGAGCCAGCATCAGGTTGATCATCCACTGTGCTGTAGTCTCAGCTGCTGCGAAGGTCTTGCCTGTAGCTTCATGATAAGCTACACCTGCATTTTTGAAATCATCCCAGGTCTTGATAGTTGTATAATCAATACCTGCCGCTTCCAGAGCTTCTGTATTGTAGAAAGCAACTGTGGTACCAACGTGGGTCGGGAATCCATAGTATTTTCCATCTTTGGAGTACAGATCCAGTCTGGATTCTACAACTTTATCTTTGTATGGTGCGATAGCGTCTGTCAGATCCAGCAGGCCGATATCTCCAACCATAAATGCCGGGAATTTGCCAACTTCGATATCCACTACGTCAGGTGCGCCTTCTCCGGACTCCAGAGCCAGTGACAGCTTGTTGTGCATATCATCATAAGCCATGTTGGAGAGAACCAGGTTTACCTGCTTGTCAGGATTTTCCTCATTCCATTTCTCAGCCATTTCTGTGTAGAAATCCTGATGGTTTTCAACGAAGGTCCAGACAGTAAGTTCTGTAACATCTTCGCCTTCCACGCCCATGTCTCTTGATCCTGCGCTGTCTCCGCCGCCTTCACCATCTCCGGATCCGCCGCAGCCTGCCAACATGGTTCCTGCCATTGCCGCACATAATAATGCAGCCAACACTTTTTTCTTCATATAGTGTCCTCCCTTGTATTATATTTTTATCAAATCAGAAGTCTCCGCTTCTGTATGATACAGCAATAAGTTTTACAAAAGTTCTTTGATCCAGACGGCCATCTCTCCCGTCTTTCTGTTTCCCCAGTTGCAGTAGGGAACTGCCTTTAAGGTTACATCCTCCAGCCGGGTCTCCTGTTCTTTGTACAAGTCTTCCTCATCCCAGCCGGTATTGGAAATACGCTTTCCTCTGGCGGTTACGGTTACCACACCGCCCAAAAGATCTTCTTCATAGGTTTCTGTAAGCCCTGCCTTTGTATCCACGTATAAAGAGGAAAGGTTTCTGCCATTATCTGTTTCTTCCAGGCAGTAGACCAGGGGGCCTCTCATAATGGCAACTTTGCCTTCATCTGCCCGTACCTCCGGATTAGCATGGATGAATTTGGCTTTCATGTCACAGGAGATCGTGATCATTTCCTCCTCCTTTAACTCTTCCAGGATCAGGTAGCCCTTCTCGATCAGGGGATTTAAGATTTCCTCCCCGTTTCTGTAGACCTGGAAGCTTTTCACATATCCCGGAACTCTCAGAGCCAGTTTTCCTTTTGTGTCCTCTTGGGATCTTAAAGAGATCTTCACATTTCCTGTAGAAAGGAAATCACTGTCCATAGTGATCTTACAGGGAATACCTTTTATCTGCGTCTCTGTTTCATTGGAAACATATAAGTTTACATAAATCGAATCTTCATCTTCCCCATATATATACTGTCCCAGGGAAGCCAGGGTCCTGGTAATATTCGGAGGGCAGCATGCCACGCCAAACCATTTCTGCCGCACCGGCTTCACATGCTCCATAGATGTGCGGTTCATGCAGTTATCCGGCCAAACTTCCAACGGATTTACATAAAAGAAGCTTTTTCCATCCATGGCAATCCCTGCCAAAACTGTGTTGTACAAAGCTTTCTCCATAACATCTGCATACTTTGCATCTTTTGTGATCTGTCCCATCCGTTTTCCAAACATTGCGAGACCGATAGATGCACAGGACTCTGCATAATTTCTGTCATTGGGGAGATCATAGTCTGTGGTGAATCTTTCCAGAAGACCGGAAGAACCAATTCCTCCTGTGATATACATTCTTTTAGTCACCATGTTTTTCCAAAGAGTTTCACAGGCTTCCAGAAGAGAGTCATCCTGATATTCATAAGCCAGATCCGCCATGGCGCTGTAGAGATATACCGCTCTCACCGCATGTCCTTCTGCAGTTTTCTGTTCCCTTACAGGCAGATGAGACTGGGAATATTCCGGCACATAACCGGCAAATTCAGGAAATATCTGCTGATATTTTTCTCCTTTTTCCTCCTGGAAGAAATAATTTTCTCCCACTCCTCTGGCGTCTACAAAAAATTTCGCAGTATCCAGGTAATTCTTCTTCCCTGTTACCCGGTAAAGCTTTACCAGCGCCAGCTCAATCTCCGGATGACCGGGATATCCGTGGCATTTTCCCTCCTCAGGGCCAAACTTTTCACTGATCAGATCCGCAAATTTCATTACGATTTCCAGAAACTTTTTCTTTCCGGTGGCCTGATAGTAAGCCACTGCAGCCTCGATCATATGACCCGCCGTATAGAGTTCATGACCTTCCTTTAAGTTAGTCCAGCGTCTTTCCGGTTCCTTTATAGTAAAATATGTATTCAGATAACCATCCGGTTCCTGGGCTCTTCCGATCAGATCAATAGTATCATCTGCCAGCTTCTCCAGTTTTTCATCCCGTCCCTGGGATTCCAGTACATAGCCCACTGCTTCCAGCCATTTAGCCACATCCGTATCCTGAAATACCGCTCCGGCAAACTCTCCTGTCTTTTCTCCCGCTGCAATACGGAAGTTCTCGATACAATGGCTGGGCTCTGCATCCGGCACATTGTCATTAAGTGTATTCCACTGATAGGGAATGATCACTTCTTTTACCAGACTTCTGTATTTATTCCAGAACTTATCGGTAATCGTGATATTTTTCAGAGAAATATCTGCAAGTCTTTCTTTTTCCATTCTCCGCTGCTCTCCTTTACCTGTGGTCCAACCTTTAAACTTGTCTGTTATATTTCTTAATCGTTTAATTGGAAATGCCCTTTTTTGACTTATTTACCCATATATCTTCTCTTACCTT
>DWYL01000233.1 GCA_019118685.1 Candidatus Blautia merdipullorum | reverse complement strand
GCCTGAGTGCTTCATCGCATTTGCTTTCCAGTTCCTGATAGGTGTGTGCCACCTTGATCTCAAGGATGATGGCTTTGCCCCTGACACTGGGGTATTTCAGCAGGATATCCGGTCGACCGTTTCCGGATTCCCGGTTGGAAAGCACGATGTAATTTCCGATATTTTTGAGCATACCGGCGAGGAATCCATGATAGTAACTCTCCTGATAATCATAAAAGCTGATCGTTTCCATGAGATTTTCAGAGAGGATCTCCGCTATTTTTTCCCGGTCCCCGTTCAGGATACTTTCATAGAGCAGAGAAAATTTTTTATCTTTTGTCTTTTCCTCAAACCAACGCAGTACCATATTTTTATAAATGTAACGCACTTCGCTGTTCGGAATCGCCATTTCTACCAGGATATCTTCGCCTTCCTGATGTTCGCTGATCTTTTTTAGATAGCCGGTAAAGAACAGGAAGTTCCAGAGATTGTCCTGGGTGGAATTCATATCATCATAGGTAATATCTTCATGGATTGGTTTTGTGATGGTTTTTCCTTCAATCAATGCTTCAATTTCCCCTTTTACCGAGAGATCAGCCTGCTCCACCAGGATACGTACAATACTGTTAGAACTGGTATTGGACCAGTAAGGCCTTAACAGTGCATTTTTGTCTTTGTAACAGGAATTCACATAACTGATAACACTCCATGGATTATATACTTCAGTTTTGCCGAATTGATAACCGTCGTACCATGTTTTAACTGCTTTGCTGTTCTCCTCCAGACCATAATACGCAAGGAGCTGATCCACTTCGCTTTGGGTAAAACCGAAATGCTCGGCATAGGAAGTATCCATGATGGAAACAATATTCAGGTTATTTAATCCGGTAAAAATAGACTCTTTGCTAATCCTCAGACAACCGGTGACCACGGCAAATTCCAGAGCATCGTTTGTCTTTAGTGCCGATTCAAAAAGGGAGCGGATAAGTGACACCATCCTGTCGTAAAATCCATTAAAATAGACATTCTCCAGAGGAACGTCGTACTCATCAATAAGAATGACAGCTTTACTTTTGAAAAAGGAGTATAGACATTCGGAGAGAAATTTCAGTGATGTCAGATATTCCTCATCTTCTGCCTGACGGTTCATTAAAAGATAATATTTCCTGCGGTCATCCTCTGCCTCCAGTTTTTGAACAAGCTGGGGATATTTTTTAAACTCTTTTGCAATTTCTTCTTTCAGACAGTGGAACGCAGATTTATAGTTCGCCTGTTTCATGGACTTCATGGACGGTGAGATTACCGGATATTGTCCCAGCTCCCTCAGATATTTTTCACCGGAGTTCATAATCTCCAGCCCTGTAAACAGGTGGGAGCGGTCCTCCTCAGATTTTTCAAAGAAATACCGGAGCATGCTTAAATTCAAAGTTTTTCCGAATCTTCGGGGGGCGGGTAAAGAGATTCACTTTTCCCCTCAGGTCGATCAAATCCCTTATCAGCAATGTTTTATCTACATAGTAATATCCCTTTGTGATCATCTCTTCAAAATTTTCCACTCCGATCGGAAGCGGTGTCCATTCCATATAAAAACGCCTCCCTTCTATTCGCAGTTTCATCTTACTACGTTTAAAAGAGAGGCGCAAGCAAAAAACAGAATCTGCATTTCTATATATGTGTAAGGGCATATATCAGGAAACAGACCACTGGTCTTTTCAGTATAGTTCGGCCACTTTCTTTCTGAATATAAGAAAGGAAAAGGCGAATGTAACTGCAGCGATCAGGAGGATCTGCAGGATGGATTCCTGATTGGACGGATTTTTGGTGATCATTAACTGCCGCAGTACAATGACGATCAAAGAGGTCACGATAGTTGCCGGAACTGACTTATGGACCATTCCGATTATAAATGGCCATAGGGATAAAATGGTACATACAGCTACTGTGATCAGGGCCGTGGGTATCCATGTCTGAAGAAAATGAAGTTCAAAGAAGCCTGCCAGCGTATCAAAGAATCTGTCTGCCAGGATCATATATCCGCTGCAGCAGATATATCCCACAGTCATGGATATTGCCGTATAGGCCATGATAATGATCAGTTTACTGATGATCAGCTGTTCCCGGTTCAGAGGATAGGAAAACAGGATGGTAATGGTTTTCTGCTCATACTCCCGGATCACCAGCCGTGAGGTGAGGACTGAGGAATATACAAGAAAGATAAAAGACATCAAAAGGCCGATCACAAGAAAGGTGCTTTCAAAGCTGTCTTTTGTCTGGGATGGGTCTGTCATACTGTCAACCAGGGATACGGTAATAAATAGTATGCTGAAGAGCACAGCAGCTAAAGTGAACAGGATATTGGGTAACAGACGGAATTTTTTCATTTCCAGTTTCAGAAGATGTGCCATGTCATTTCCCTCCTTTAGTGAGCTGGAAGAAATAATCCTCCAGTGTGTCATGTCTGCGTCCTAAACTTTCCAGGCCAACGCCGTTTTTAATAAGGGCCTCGGACAGGAATTTCCCTGAAATATCCGAACCGTAAATGCGTATAAATTCTTCGTCTAATACCTGGAAATTCTTGATTCAGCTGTTGGAACAGCTCCCGCATTTCCCGTATGCCTTCAGGGTCCAAAGCATTGATGGGTTCATCCAGGATCAAGAATTCCGGTCTGGCAAGAATAGCTCTTGCGATGGCCAGCCGCTGATTCATTCCTAATGAGTATTGCCGGACCTGCTTTCCGCTGACATTTGCCAGCCCAACGATCTCCAATACCTCATCTATCCGTTCCTTGTTGGGAAAGCCCATATATTCGCAATGAAGTTCCAGGTTTTGGCGGGCGGTCATTTTTTCATAAAAGTAGGGATTTTCAATGATAGAACCCACTTTTTTAAAGATTTCATAGCTGGAGTTTGTGACCTTTTCACCAAAGAGATAGACTTCTCCTTCGTCAGG
>DWYL01000232.1 GCA_019118685.1 Candidatus Blautia merdipullorum | reverse complement strand
AAGCGTTGGAATGAAAAATATAAAAAAAAGAAAGTCGCAAAGCAAAACCGCAATGGTTAGCATCACTTTTGTGGTTGGGATTCTGTTTTTGGGAATGATGGGAAAAAGCATGAACCTGCAGAATCAGCTTTCCTCTTATGATTCCCAGATAAGCGATCTGGACAGACAGATAGAAGAAGAGGAAGGACGCACTACAGAGATTGATGATCTGAAAGAATACATGGAAACAGATGGATATGTAGAGGAGACTGCCAGAGAGAAACTGGGCCTGGTAAAGGAAAATGAAATTGTGTTTAAGGAAGGAGAGGAAGCTCAGCAGGGGGAGAATTCTCAGGACGCAGAGAGCTCCCAGAACAGTAATTCGTCTCAGAATGAAAGTACAGAAGGATAAAAAGGGGGATTTTGTCTTAAAATTTTTCAATAGAAAAGACCCTTTTTGACAAAGTTCAGTGAAGAAAGCATCTATAATACTCTTTTGATAGCGGTTGCTTATTCAGGGAGGGAAAAAGATGCAGGAATGGATAATTGCCATGCTCGTAATCAGCGTACTGCTATTATTACGTGACATGGCAAAAACTATTTTTTCAGAGATGAAAAAAAGTGCAGCGGCCTTAGACTATGATCGGAACCCACAGAAAGAGAAAATGCAGCGTTATGCAGAATCCTTCCAGAAACTGGCAAACAGCTTTTATGGACTGCCCGGGCGGAAAGATTATCTCTCAAGTTCCGAGATAAAAGATCTGATAGAGGAGTCCAGGGAAGGAGTGTGCCGGAGATGCCATTTAAGCCAGGTATGCTGGATACAGCATTACCCTCAGACTTATCAGCGGTTTTACAGTCTGCTGCGGATCATGGAAGAGAATGATGAAGAAAAGCTGAGAAAGGCCAGAGCTGATCTGACAGGGGTGTGCATTAGTCAGGGAAAGCTGGTCCAGGAACTGCAGAGGATCATGGACAGAGAACGCCAGAACCTTATGTGGAGCAATAAACTGCTGGAGAACAGAATGGCTGTGGCTCAGCAGCTGGGAGAAATGGCCCAGCTAATGAAGCTTCTATCAAGGGATCTTTTTGACATGACAGAGGTGGACCTGCAGTTTAGTGATGAATTTTCCAGAAAATTAAAGAAACGGCATATGAGAGCCAGAAAAGTGTGGGTACTGGAACAGCCGGATGGGAGACAGCGGTATTATGCGGAGCTGTGCACAAGAGGCGGAAATTGCATACCTGCTTCAGAAGCCGCAGCTGTGCTTTCTGAAATCTGCGGCAGCAGGATGGCGGTCAGGACGGATGGAAAAACATTGATCACCAGGGACTACGGCGTCATAGGGTTTGTAGAGGATGTAAACTTTAAGATCTTGTACGGAGCAGCTAAGGTTACGAAAGACAAAGAAACGGTTTCAGGAGATAATTATACCTGTGCGGCTGAAGAAAACGGCCAGTTTTTTATCTGTCTCTCTGACGGGATGGGCTCAGGTCTGGAGGCGTCCAGAGAGAGCGAAGGTGTGGTAGATACTCTGGAACAGCTGGTGGGAGCCGGATTTTCGGGAGAGACGGCAGCCAGGATGGTAAATTCTGTGCTGAATCTAAAGAACCGCAATGGCCGTTTTTCTACCGTAGATATTTCCATTATAGATTTATATTCAGGAATGTGTCACTTTTTAAAAGCGGGAGCGGCTACTACATTTATTAAAAGAAGTCATTGGGTGGAAGCCATTTCTTCTACCAGTCTGGCATTGGGCCTGGTTCAGCAGGTTGACTTCGAAGCTTCTACAAAAAAGCTATATGAGGGGGATTTCCTGATTATGGTGACAGATGGAGTGCTGGACGCGCTTCCCGGCGAGGAACCGGAGGAGATCATGAAAGAAATCATTATGGGGATCAATGCCAGCGCGGCTCAGGAGCTGGGAAAAGGCATTCTGGAAAGAGTTCTTACATACTGTGAATACAGGGCCACAGACGATATGACCGTGCTGGCCGCAGGATTATGGAGGAAATAGATACAGAAAGATGAATATAGAAGAAAAGGTATTTTCCTATATTGAAAAATACAATATGATAGAAACGGGCAGCCATGTGCTCATTGGGATTTCCGGTGGCGCTGATTCGGTGTGCCTGTTGTTTTTGTTAAAAGAATATGCCGGAAAAAAGAATTTTTCCCTTACAGGGATCCATATTAATCATGGCATCCGGGGAGAAGAAGCTGACAGAGACGAGGAATTTACGAAAAAGCTCTGCCGTATGTTGGAAATCCCTTTGACTGTCTGCCGCTGCCAGGTTCCCGAAACTGCGGCTGCAGAAAAAATATCTCTGGAAGAGGCAGGAAGGATAGTGAGACGCCGGGCTTTTGGGAAGGAAAGAAAGCGGCTGGGATTTTCAGAGGAATCAAAAGAGTTCCGGGTTGCTCTTGCACATCATGAAAATGATAATGCAGAGACGGTACTTCATAATCTGATCCGTGGAACTGGTGCCGGGGGACTGGGAGGAATCCTTCCTGTGCAGACGGGAGCCCAGGGGATCTATATCCGGCCTCTGCTTTGTGTTTCCAGAAAAGAGATAAGAGACTTTCTTGATGCACGGAAGATTCCCTGGATGGAAGACAGCAGCAACCAGAATATCTTCTATACCAGGAACCGGATCCGGCAGATTCTGATTCCGGAAATGGAGAAGATTAATCCAAGGGCTGTGGAGCATATAGGAGTCACTGCCGGATATATGCGGAGCATAGAGGAATATCTTCAGGAACAGGCCGATATGCTGTATGGAAGATATGTGGAGAAAAAGAACGGAGAATATTGTGTAAAAAAGGAACTGGGCAGGGAAAAAGAAATCATGCAGGAATATGTTCTTTTAAAGACTTTGACCAGAGCGGCGGGACGGCGCAAGGATATCTCCAGAGTCCATGTGGAGTCTGTAAAAAATTTACTTGGGAAAGGGACCGGGGCAGAAGTTTTTCTCCCATACAGACTCAGGGCCAGACAGATATATGGGGATCTTTCTATAGGAAAAATAAAAGAAAACAGTGGAATGCCCCTTCCTCTTGAATTTCGGATTTTTTCTTATGAAAACCAGCAAATTCCTGAAAAAACGTATACGAAATGGTTTGATTATGATAAAATAAAAGACAGTCTTAAAGTGAGATTCCGTCTCCCGGGAGACTACTTTGCTATCAATGGACAGGGAGGCAGAAAAAAACTAAAAGATTATTTTATTGACTGTAAGATTCCACGGGAAGAAAGAGAAAAAATTACTCTCTTGGCGGAAAACGCCCACATTTTATGGGCGGTTGGATACCGTATCAGTGAGTATTACAAAATTACCAGTCAGACAAAGAGAGTGTTAGAAGTACATGTAAAAGGAGTAAAGGAAGATGAGTGAAAAAATCCGTCAGCTGTTAAGCGAAGAAGAAGTGGATAGGAGGATCTGCGAGATCGGAAAGCAGATCAGCAAAGATTATGAAGGGAAATCTGTTCACATGATATGCGTGCTGAAAGGCGGCGTATTTTTTACCTGCGAACTGGCGAAAAGACTGACGGTTCCTGTAAGCCTGGATTTTATGTCTGTGTCCAGCTATGGTAATGATACCAACTCCAGCGGAGTGGTGCGCATTGTGAAAGACTTGGATGAAAATATAGAAGGCAAGGATGTTCTGATTGTAGAAGATATTATAGATTCGGGCCGCACCTTGAGCCATCTGATAGAGATTTTGAAACAGAGACATCCAAACAGTATCCGTCTGTGTACCCTTCTTGATAAGCCGGAGAGAAGAGTAAAGGATGTGAAAGTGGACTATGTGTGCTTTAACATACCTGATGAATTTGTAGTTGGATACGGACTGGATTATGCGCAGAAGTATAGAAATCTGCCATATATCGGCGTAGTGGAATTCTGACAGACTGAATATTGATAGAGAGGAGAAACAACGACGTGAATAAGCAGGCTAGAAACTGGATACCAGCCTTGCTGCTGTTGCTGCTGATCGTGATGGGCTTTTGGTTTATTTCCAGGCAGATGACCCGGGATTACAGCTATACAGAGCAGGATTTTCAGGAGGATATACAAGAAGAGAAAGTGTCTCAGGTATATATCCGCCCAAACAGAGAAATACCTACCGGGCAGGTAGTGGTCAGGATGAAAAACGGGGATGAACGCAATTTTTACTCCCTGGATGTAAAGGAGCTCCAGGATACATTGGAAGAGGAGACAGATATTACGATAAGCGTTGCTGATGTGCCGGGAGATAATGCCTTTATGACTTCGGTCCTTCCACTGATCCTTACGGTAGTGCTGGTGCTTGTCATCATGAATATGATGAACCGGCAGATGTCAGGCGGAAGCAATGCCAAAATGATGAATTTTGGAAAAAGCAGGGCAAAAATGTCTACGGACGCAGATAAGAAGGTAACCTTTAAAGATGTGGCAGGCCTTCAGGAAGAAAAAGAGGAACTGGAAGAAATCGTAGATTTTTTAAAGGAACCTCAGAAATATGTAAAAGTAGGAGCAAGAATCCCTAAAGGCGTACTCCTTGTAGGACCTCCAGGTACTGGAAAAACTCTTTTGGCCAAAGCTATTGCCGGAGAGGCCGGCGTGCCTTTCTTTTCAATCTCCGGTTCGGATTTCGTAGAGATGTTTGTGGGCGTAGGCGCTTCCAGGGTGAGAGACTTATTTGAAGAAGCTAAGAAAAATGCTCCCTGTATTGTTTTTATTGATGAAATCGATGCAGTGGCAAGACGAAGAGGAACAGGCATGGGAGGCGGTCATGATGAAAGAGAACAGACACTGAATCAGCTGTTAGTGGAGATGGATGGCTTCGGAGTAAATGAGGGCATTATTGTTATGGCCGCTACGAACCGTGTAGACATCCTGGATCCTGCGATCCTGCGTCCTGGACGGTTCGACCGTAAGGTTGGTGTAGGACGTCCGGATATCAAAGGAAGAGAAGAGATCCTTCGCGTTCATGCGGCGAAGAAGCCTCTGGGCGAAGACGTAGATCTGAAGGAGATTGCCAGAACTACTGCCGGATATACTGGTGCGGATCTGGAAAATCTGATGAATGAAGCGGCTATTATTACGGCGAAGGACGGAAGATTTTTTATCAACCAGAATGATATCCGTCAGGCATTTATCAAGACAGGAATCGGAGAAGAGAAGAAGAGCAAAGTAATCTCCGAAAAAGAGAAAAAGATTACCGCTTATCATGAGGCAGGCCATGCGATTCTTTTCCATCTTCTCCCGGAAATGGGACCAGTCCATACGATTTCTATCATTCCCACAGGAATGGGAGCAGCGGGCTATACCATGCCTTTGCCGGAACAGGACGAAATGTTTAACAGCAAGAAAAAAATGCTGGAAAATATCGTGGTAGATCTGGGCGGCCGTGTGGCGGAAGAATTGATTTTTCATGATATCACCACGGGCGCTTCTCAGGATATTAAGCAGGCCACTCAGATGGCCAGAGCTATGGTGACCCAGTATGGAATGTCAGAAAAAGTAGGAATGATCCAGTATGGCGGTGATGAAAACGAGGTATTTATCGGCAGAGATTTTGGCCATACAAAAAATTATGCGGATCAGACTGCGGCGTTGATCGATAGCGAGGTGAAGCGGATCATCGATGAGTCCTACGAGAAGGCAAAAGAGATTCTTTCACAGAATGAAGAAGTGCTCCATAAGTGCGCGGCTCTTCTGATCCAGAAAGAAAAAATCGGCAGAGAAGAGTTTGAAGCCTTGTTTTAGCGGGGTTTTATGCAGAATTCAGTAAAAACTGAAAAAGTGGAAGGACCAGTTATGTTAAAAATGGTCAAAAAAAATTACGAAAAAAAGTCAAGATTGTGCACACTTTTTCTCTGTGGCATGCTATTATAATTACTGTAAAAACCCCCCAATACATTATATAGTTTTTGCTACACCCCATAAGAAGAAATACCTTCTCCAAAACAGCCAGTCGATTGACTGGCTGTTTTACTATGTAAAAATGACAAAAAATCTACGAAAAATCTATGGAAAAAATAGTTGTATATATTGACCTGGTGGGATAGAATAATAATATGAAGTAATTCAGCAAAGCAGGAAACACTTATTGGTTTTGCTAAAATATGGAGAGGATGCAGTATGAATTACGAAAATCTTAATGACGCAAGGAAAATTCAGGAATATGTGACCAATATGAGGCCTACTTTTAATAAACGTGCGGTGTTCAGTGATGAAACAGAAAATTACAGGACTCCTGCAGAACCAGAAGCGGGAGATACTGTAAATATCCGTATCCGCACAAAGAAGAATAATGTGGACTTTGTCTATTTAGTATATGATGACCTAAAACAGCCGATGGAGTGGATTGAGTCGAGGGATGGTTTTGATTATTATGGGACGGATGTGAAGCTTGGGAATGAGACGATCCGCTATTATTTTGAGATTATTTCCGGGAAGATCCACTGCTATTATACTCAGGTGGGGGTGACAAGAGAAATAGATGAACATTATTGTTTTGGCATAGTACCGGGTTTCAAAACACCAGATTGGGCCAAAGGGGCGGTAATGTATCAGATTTTTGTAGACAGGTTCAATAACGGGGATCCGACCAATGATGTAATGACAGGAGAGTATGCTTATATAGACGAGCATGTGAAAAAAGTAGAAGACTGGAACCGTCCTCCCCAGGCTATGGATGTCCGGGATTTTTACGGGGGAGATCTTCAGGGAGTTATGGATAAACTGGATTATCTGAAGGATCTTGGAGTGGATGTGATTTATTTTAATCCTTTATTTGTATCTCCTTCCAACCATAAATATGACAGCCAGGATTACGACTATATTGATCCTCATTACGGAAAGATCGTGAAAGACGGAGGAGAAGTTCTGGCAGAAGGAGATAAGGAAAATGTTCATGCCACCAAGTATATAGAGAGAGTTACGGACAAAGTGAATCTGGAAGCCAGTAATGCCTTCTTTGTCTGTCTTGTGGAGGAGATCCATAAACGAGGGATGAAGGTGATCCTGGACGGAGTGTTTAATCACTGCGGCTCATTTAATAAGTGGCTGGACCGGGAGCAGATCTATGAAAACCAGGTGGGATATGAAAAGGGCGCTTATGTGTCACAGGACAGCCCTTACCGGACTTTTTTCCGGTTCCATAATGAATACAGCTGGCCTTATAATCAGTTTTATGACGGATGGTGGGGGCATGATACTCTGCCAAAACTGAATTATGAAGAATCTCCAAGACTCTATGAATACATCATGAACATTGCAAAGAAGTGGGTATCACCTCCCTTTAATGTTGACGGATGGCGCCTTGATGTTGCGGCAGACCTTGGTCATAGCAATGAATATAACCATCAGTTCTGGAGAGAATTCCGAAAGAATGTGAAGGAAGCCAATCCGGATGCTTTGATCCTTGCGGAGCATTACGGAGAAGCGAAATCCTGGCTGGAGGGGGATCAGTGGGACACTGTGATGAACTACGATGCTTTTATGGAGCCGGTGACCTGGTTCCTTACAGGAATGGAAAAACACAGTGATGAATATAACGAGGGAATGCTTGGCAACAGCGATTGTTTTATCGGCTCTATGAAATATCATATGGCCAGCTTTTATGCACCTTCCCTGATGACTGCGATGAATGAACTGTCAAACCACGATCATTCACGTTTCCTCACCAGAACGAACCATAAGGTTGGAAGGGTGGAGGACCTTGGAAGCCAGGCGGCGGAAGAGGGGATTAATAGGGCGGTTTTCCGGGAAGCTGTTGTGATTCAGATGACCTGGCCGGGAGCGCCCACCATTTATTATGGGGACGAAGCCGGAGTCTGCGGTTTCACAGATCCCGATAACAGAAGGACTTATCCATGGGGAAAAGAGGATCAGGAACTGATCGCTTTTCATAAGGATATCATCAGGATCCATAAGGAAAATTATGAACTGCTGAGAGGATCTGTAAAGTTTCTGGCCAATGATTACCAGCAGATCAGCTACGGCAGGTTTACAGATAAAGAAAAAACAGTGGTGACGATCAATAACAGTGAAGAGACAAAAATAGTAGAACTGTCCGTATGGGAACTGGGGATACCAAGATCCAGAACCTGCAAGTTTAAACAGCTGATGGTAACCGGCGATTTTGGATATAGTCTTGTGAAAAAGATCCATGAGTGCAGAGCCGGAGTGATCCATTTGGAAGTTCCTTCTCATGGAGCGATTATTGTAAAATGTGTTCTGGATCAAGATAAGTAATGAATAAAGTATAAAAACTATGAGAGATTTTGGATTCCGGGTCTGCGCTGTGCAGATCCGGGCAGATTTTTAAGGAAACTACTTGCAATTTGGTCCTGATATGCTATAATTTAAGTCTATGAGAATGAAATAATGATATGGGCGATTTCCCGAGTGGCCAAAGGGGACAGACTGTAAATCTGCTGGCAAAGCCTTCGGTGGTTCGAATCCACCATCGCCCATTATGCCGCAGTGGCGGAACTGGCAGACGCACAGGACTTAAAATCCTGCGGGACTTATACTCCTGTACCGGTTCGATTCCGGTCTGCGGCAGCAGTTGAAGGAAAAGGAAACCATGGTAAGATTATGGTTTCCTTTTTTTGTCGTTGAAGCGGCTGTAACGCACATGCTCATATATTATAGAAGCAATGACTTCAATATCTTCTTTCATATCATCTTCCAGCCAGTGCATAAAAATATTGTAAAGAGCGCCGGAATAATAATAGAGCTGATATTTTTCCAAATTGGACTTGTTAAAGGTTTCTGTTGCATAAAGCATATAAAGATCCAGTCCTTTCAAAAGGATCTCTGACCGATTTGCCTTTTTCAGACACAGTACATAGTCTTTATATTTATTCAGATATTTCAGACTGCGAAGGATATGGTCATAGGTTTGAAAATCCGACTGGAAGGAAGGTCCTTTCAGCTCCTCTACATATTCCTGTAAAATATGATACATATAATCGATGAGGATGCTGTCTTTGGAGCTGTAATTGCGGTAATAGGACATTCGTGAGACCCCTGCTTTCCGGGCCAGCTCGGATATAGATATCTGCTCATAATCCTTGGTATGCATCAGCTGCAGAAGAGCATCCATGATACAGTTTTTGGCAAATTCTTTATTTGAGGAAGTCTTTTTTATAGAGGTGTTCATGAACAAAAATCTCCTTTTTGTAACAGTTAAGAATCCCTGTATTGTCTTACAGAATATAAAGTGTTACAATTGTAACATTTACTATAGATAGTAACAGAAACGAAAAAGAAAGACAAGGACGGATGAAAAAATGAAATTTGGGATTGTCAGTGACAGTTCTTGCGATTTATCACTCCAATATGCCCGGCAGGAACAGGTCACTATCGTATCATTTTATGTATCTTTTGACGGGGAAAAATATATGAAGGAAGGAAAGGAAATCGCAGTTACAGATTTTTATCAGGAAATGGCAGATAATCCAGACTGCTATCCAAAGACTTCTATGCCGTCTGTGCAGGATTACATAGATGCTTTTCTGCCTTTTGTAAAGGAACATATGCCGGTACTCTGCATCTGTCTGATAAAGAAGTTCAGCGGTTCTATGCAGGCGGCGGTGAACGCAAAAGAAGCGCTGACAGAAATTTATCCTGAAGCTGAGATATATGTAATGGATTCTCAGCTGGTCACAGCAGTGCAGGAGGCAGTAAGGCTGCGAAATAACGGGCTGGAATTGGAGGAAGCAGTAAAGGCTTTAGAGAAAATAAGGAGCAGCGGACATATATTTTTCACTACCAAGGATTTAAAATATCTGGAGCATGGGGGGAGAATAGGAAAAGCAGCTTCTCTGGCAGGCAGTATGCTGAATATTAAGCCGCTGCTGCAGTACTTTGATGGAGAACTGGGTTCTACAGAGTTGTGCAGAGGAAGAAAAAAATCCCTGTTTAAGGTAGCAGAGATGTTTATAGAATATCTGGAAAAGAGGAACATAGATCTTGAAGAATATCTTCTGGTTACAGGAGAGGGCCTGGACGTACCGGAATACAAAACTTTCAATGACTATCTGAGAGAAAAGATGAGAGAAAAGGGCTATCCGGTGAAAGAATGGCCCCAAGTTCAAATCGGCGCTACCATCGGTGTTCACACAGGACCTTTTCCTATTGGCGTTGGAATCCTGAAAAAGGCAGAAATTTAACAGAATATAATAAAGCTCATAAAACCCGCCTGTATCCTCAGAATGTACATGAGAACTCAGACGGGTTTTGTGCATGAAGTTTTTTCAGACTTTCAGAAGAAAGAAGGAGAAGGCTATCTTCTATATCGGTTAAAACAGGAATAAATTTCCTGGCGCCTGGGCATAGCCAGGCCGCAGGGGGTATAGGAGGAAGAACAGATACCGGTCAGGCCTTCTTTTTCCAGCTTTTTTTCCAGAAGAGCAATAATCTGTGAGAGACTTTTCTTATTATCTATGAAATTCTCCCGGGCATATTTCAGCAGCTGTCCCAGGGCGGCAGTCTGTTCTGAATCTACTAACTGCTCTATATATCTCAGATCTATGGTTTCTTTTCCAAGAGAAAAAGAGTCTCGTCCATAAACTTTTAGCTTCAATTCTTTATAACTGTCACCCTTTAAGGCAGGCGCAGTCATTATTCTGGAATATTCAGGCATAATAAAGGCAGGCGCAGGGGAATGGAACAGAGGATATTTCTGGCACAGAGCCTTAACCTTTTTGGTGATATCCAAAGCTTTGTAACTGTCCATCTGGATTACAGTATCTGCAATGTGAAAGAAGGCCCCGGAACTGCCTGCCACAAGAATGGTGGAAATCCCTGCTTTTTCATAAAGATCTCGGGCTCTTTCCAGGAATGGAGTGATGGGTTCTTTCTCCCTGCTGATTACATCCTGCATAAAAGGATCCCGGACCATAAAGTTAGTAGCAGAGGTATCTTCATCCAAAAGAAGCAGTTTAGTTCCTGCCTCCATGCCTTCTACGATGCCGGCGGCCTGAGAAGTACTTCCGCTGGCATCCTGTGTGGAAAAGCAGCGGGTATCTTTTTTATTTGGCAGGTCATTGATAAAAAGAGAAATATCCACATCCTTAATAAAACGTCCGTCTTAAGCGCGGTGAGATAAGAAAACAAGCAAAAACCCTTATATCATCGCGTTTTAAGGACAGCGGGCAAACAGGTTACAAGTGAATAACCAAGCAAAAGGGACGTTATCGAAAGATAGCGTCCCTTTCTGCATACTACGCCGCAGCTTCAAAGAAGTTGTGGCGTTTTTTTATGCCCGCAGGAAAGGAGGCGCAGCCGGAATGTATTTCACAGAGGGCAAGCAGCGGGCGTTTGAACTGCTCATGCAGCAGAAGCCGGGATTTGACCGCTATCAATCCGGTTGTGCCAGAGGTAATGAAGATTGCGGCACTTGCCGTTTCTACCGCCCACAATGGAAATATGAGTTTTGCGTTTTCAAAGAGTGTCCCTATTGCCACGGCAAAAGGACGCGGAAAACGACTACCAGCATGGACAAATAGACGGGCAAAA
>DWYL01000231.1 GCA_019118685.1 Candidatus Blautia merdipullorum | reverse complement strand
GATGTGCAGGGATCCAGCAGTCCTATCATATTCAGTAGGGTCGTTTTCCCGGAGCCGGATTCTCCATACAACATAACAAACTCTCCCTTTTCAATCTTACAATCAATGTGGCGCAGGACTTCATTTTCGATCCCCTGCCCATAGTAGCTTTTGCAGATATCCTTTAATTCGATCATCTTACCCTCTCTTTTATTTACCCGTTTCTCTCAGCGCCGCATAGATACTGTCCTTTTTCAGCGGCAAGAGGACCAGGCCGCTTTGCAGGAAAGTCATCGCCAACGCCAGCACCAGCGCGATCAGACAGGACCGGATATCCGGACGGACCGGAAGTCCTAATTCTACAGTTTCCGTAAGGATCGTTCCGGCCCCCATGCCGATCACACATCCACCAAGGCAGATCGCCCCAATTTCCAGGATCACCTCTTTAACCAAACTCTTGTAGGAAGCCCCGCAGGCAGAACATATGGCCAGTTCGCTCATCCGTTTTAGAAAAAACAGCTTCAGAATCCCCGCATATCCAACAGCCATGATAAAAATGAGAATCACAGCGACTTTCCCAAGATAACCTGGTATCAGCGAAAGGTATTCTACCAGGTATTCTTTTTCATACTGCTGATTTGAGAAATAAAAGCTGTATTCCTCTCCATATTTTTCATTGAGATATTGTAATAGTTTTTCCGCAAAGGAACCGTTTCCTTTGTGATTGCCAATGGTCATGACACATTGCACGTTTGCTTCTTCACCGATGACCGACATCTCCTCCGCAGAAAGAATAATACTGTTCTCCGTCTTAAGTGGTTGGTCGAAGCAGTCCAGGGGAAGCACATGATCCGGAAATGTCTCCTCCAGTTGAAACCACGTTCCCCTGATACAGATCTTTCCTTCCGCCTCCTCTACATCCGGGATCTTTTCTTCCCGAATCCATTGCCGTGCCCGGCTACCCACGTATGCGGTACCGCTGCTTTTCTGATCGGATAATACAAATGCATATTCCAGCGCATCTTCCCCGGAAAAGGTCACGAGAAAAGCAGCGGTTGTGCAGTTTATCTTTCCACCGGACATCTGGTGGATCCGGCTTATATCTTCCGAGTCCGGCCTGAACGAAGGCCGCTGCATATCTGTCTGTGTGATCTGTAAGACCAGTTCTTTATCCTTAAAAGCTGCCGCTGCTTTTTCTGATTCTTCCATTCCATAAAAATAATATTGAAAAGCAAAAACAATACATGCGACAGCCACTGCAATTTCAAGGAGCAGCAGACTGTATATTTTTCTGTGATACACAAGCTTTCTTTTCACTTTAAACAGGATATACGACACGGCTATCCCCTCTCTTTTTGAAGCAGTTCATAGATAGAACTTCTCATAAAATGGTTCACCAGCAGGACGCTCAGGCACAGGCAGAACAGGAATGCGATCCCGATCACTCCCAGGATCACAGAGAGATCAAATATCACTTCCTGCTCCAGTTTCAGCAGTTCTGTAACGGCCCGGAAGGACACAAGAAACAGCAGGATGGCCAGGCTCATGGCGGTTATGGTCTCTTTTAAAAATTCCCTCAAAAGATCTGATTTTTTAGCTCCCACTGCCCGTTTGATTGCATACTCTTCTTTTCTTTGCTCCATCATACCCAGTAAAACTACAAAAATATTTAATAACGAAAAAGCGGATACAGCCATCCCCACTCCGGCGCGGGATAAGATCATATTTTTTAAAAATACTTTTCCTTCTCTTCCGCTTTCTTCCAGACTTTGCAGAAAGATCTGGCTGCCGTCTGTCCCAAGCGATGCCAGCTGTTCTCTCACCAGACCAAGGTCACTGTCCTTTTCCACCATCACAGACTGCTGCATACTGTGATGGCCGTAAATACCGGCAAAACAGTCATAAGGAACCACCACTTTATTTTTCCCGTACCCATGCATGATCCCGATGATCTCAAACTCTTCTCTATGGATCCTGATCCTGTCGCGGATCTGCAGGTCTGCCATGGCGGCAAGCTTGTCTGAAACGACGCATTTCTTCTCATCGCCCGCGAATTCCTGCCCGTTCAGAAACCGGCCTGATACCATGCTGTTTCCTGTAAAAGTCTGCATCCTGCCGCCATAGCCCAGCACAGCGACATCTTCTTCCATGGAAACTTCCGGGAGGATTTCCTCTATCCGGAACTGGTAAGCAATGTCCCCTTCACATACCTGTTCCATCTGTTTCTGTTCCTTTTTACCAAGAGCTTCCCCCTGGAAACCGAGTTCCCCACCCTCATAAATGGTATCCGGATAGGTATTCTGTAACTGCAGGTAAAAACATTTTGCATTGGAAAGGCAGTACCCCGGAAGAAGCAGGGACAGATAAAAGGCAAAAATAATCATTTTTTTATTCATCTGTATTACACCTGATACGAAAAACTTCACCTGTCTGAGGGTTTGTCAGAAAGATCTGCTGCGGATCAGCGGCTGAAATATAATTCCTAAGATCGATCTGCTCATTCAGATCTTTAAATACAGCCAGGGTTTTCTCCCATTCGCCGTCTGGATGAAATTCATACAGTTTTGCCAGACTGCTTGCAAAGCAGATCATTTGATCATCAAAGCAGGTAAACGCATTCACTGACAGACCGTCCGGCAATCTGCCTGACACGGTCAGTTTGTCATTTTCAATCTGAAAGAGGTAATTATCTCCGGATACAACCGTCATGGCGATCTCTTCTGTATCCACGCAGATATTTCCCCGGTTAACTGCATAGATCCTGCCCTCATCGCCATAGATGGATCCGTAAAAGTTTTCTCCGATTTCGGTCGTTTCCCCGTCTTTCCATTTGGTAATGTGCCGGTCCAGCAGGGAATCGCCGCAAAGATAAATCGTATGTTCGGATTCTACAGCAATGTTTTCATAAACCGTTGGCGCGTCACTGTTATCTGCCAAGGAAAGTTCCTCTTCAAACTGAAGGTCTTTCGACAGAACCTGAACTCTATTGTTGCCCGAATCAATTACATAAATCTTTCCCTTGAAAGAGGCGATCCCGGTAGGACTGACAAATTCCAGCGGACCATTTCCCGTGCCTCCCACACTCTGGATGAAATTCCCCTCATAGTCTGCCTGGATCAGACAATCCTTCCCCCGGTCTACTAAAATAATATCCTCCTCCCGGCACAAAATTCCTGCAGGCGTATCGATCTGTCCGCCGCTTATTGTCCATAGTTCCTTTGAATACGCACCTGTGTCATCCGAGAGAAGCTTTGGATCATACTCTTTTTTACGTTCCCCGTTTTCCATATCCAATACGGGAAGAAGGTCATCCTTTGTCTCTTCTATCAACGCTTCGTATTCTTTTTTCAGTTTCTTCTCTGAACTGCAGCCCCCTAATATTACAATCAACATCATAAATAAAAGTATGTATAATCCTTTTTTCATAAATTGCCTACTTTCTTTTTCTTCTGGATGTCAAATATCCCCCCGCTATTTTATAATTTTAATATATCATTTATTTAATAATATATCAATATGTTAATATACGCTTGCTATTGTATTAAATCCCATTTGAATACTCCTGTTTTATTGTCAGACAAACTGGCTTTGAATGTATTTATCGCCAAATTATATCAATCGATACAATAAAGAAATGAAATCTTTTAAACACAAGAAAACCCGAACTGCCCTTGCACTCTTTAACCAGATATGCTATATTAAAAACACAAAAAGAACAACCGCCACAAAGTGGTTGGCCTCGTTAATGTAGTAGAATTACCACCCTAACCGGTCAAAGTTTAAAGGGTGGTTTTTCTATGCTTATTACATTATCTGATAAACGTAAATACGAATGTCAGTAATGCCAGAATGAACATTCCAAAAGCCAGCC
>DWYL01000230.1 GCA_019118685.1 Candidatus Blautia merdipullorum | reverse complement strand
CATTGACAATTAACGAGACTAAGATATTTTTTAATATTATTCGCAAACTAAAAGAGAAGAAAGTAACAATTGTTTTCATTTCACATCGTCTGGAAGAAGTATTTGAGTTGTGTGACCGGGCTACTGTTTTTTGTGATGGAAAATATATGATCACAAAATCTGTAAAAGAACTAACCAAAAAAGAATTAATTTCTTATATGGTGGGGCGAGAATTGTCTGATGATTATCCGCAAAATCCAGAAAAAACCGGAGAAGTTCTTTTAGAGGTAAAAGATCT
Organism: Candidatus Blautia merdipullorum; assembly: GCA_019118685.1. Taxonomy (GTDB): domain Bacteria; phylum Bacillota; class Clostridia; order Lachnospirales; family Lachnospiraceae; genus Blautia; species Blautia merdipullorum. Next base: position 4,489 of record DWYL01000230.1, on the reverse strand, counting down.
TACCAATAAGAAGGTGAGTCAAGTAAGTTTCTGCTTAAGAAAAGGAGAAATTTTAGGCTTGGGAGGGCTGGTAGGAGCTGGACGGACTGAATTAGCGAGAATCATATACGGAGTAGACGAGAAAAAAAGTGGTACCATGATCTGCAAAGGAGAAAAATATGAACCAAGAAGCCCCAAAGACGCACTTTTAAGAGGAATAGGCCTAATACCGGAAGATAGAAAACAACAAGGATTAGTTCTTGGATTACCTGTTGGGGATAATGTAGTGTACAGCATATTGGATAAATGTTCAAAAGCGAAAGTACTCCAAAAAAAGAAAATTAATGAAATCGTGAATCAGTATGTTGGGGAACTAAAGATAAAAACCCCAGATAAAAACCAGTTGGTAAAAAATCTTTCTGGTGGAAATCAGCAGAAGGTAGTTCTTGCGAAAATGCTTGCAACAAACTGCGATATATTGATATTCGACGAACCCACACGTGGAATTGACGTAGGCGCAAAACAGGAAATTTATACGCTTATGGTCAAATTGGCGGAACAGGGGAAGGCAATTATCATGATAAGCAGCGAAATGCCAGAATTGATAGGAATGTCGGATCGTATTCTTGTCATGAGTCACGGTGAGATTTCGGGAGAATTAAATAGAGAAGAATATAGTCAGGAACGGATCCTTGAAGTTGCATCTAGTGAGAAAAGAGGAGATCAGTAAAATGAAAGACAGAAGGAATGACTTAGTAAATAAACTACTGGATTATGGTATCTTGATAGTTTTGCTTATATTAATTATTGTATTTTCTATAGCATCCAGCAATTTTTTAAGCATTAACACTTTTGTAACGATACTAAGACAAGTTGCGATTACAGGAATTACTTCTGTTGGAATGTGTTATGTGATTCTGACAGGAGGGATTGACTTAAGTGTAGGTTCTATCGCAGGACTTACAGCGGTTATTGCCGCAATTTCTATGCAAAAAGGTTTCTCTGGAATTGTCAGTTCTATTTTTGCTCTAGCATTAGCTTTACTCTTTGGCGCAATCAATGGATTTTGCGTTACAAAGCTGAATATGCCAGCCTTAATTGCTACACTAGGTACGCAACAGGCACTCCGAGGAGTTGCTTATATCGTTACAGACGGACTTCCGGTACATAGTTTTAGTAAGACGTACAGAAATTTTGCTACGGCAAGTATTTTAGGTATTCCCCTGATGGTCCTTTTAATGATTGCTGTATTTTTGGTTGGCAAATTCATTTTGGAGAGATGCACTTTCGGACGATATGTATATGGCGTTGGAGGAAATGAAGAGGCTTCTAGACTTTCTGGCGTAAATGTTATGAAAGTGAAACTAATGATTTATGCTTTTGCAGGACTGTTATCGGGGATTGCGGGACTGGTGCTTCTTTCTCGAACCAATAGCGGACAGCCATCTGCTGGAGATGGATATGAAATGGATGCTATTACAGCGGTTGCTTTAGGTGGGGTAAGCCTGGCAGGTGGAGAAGGAAAGATCAATCAGGTAATGATAGGTGTGGTTTTGATGGGCGTCCTTTCCACAGGTATGATCATGTGCGGAATTAACGATTATGTACAGCGTCTAGTAAAAGGCGTCGTATTAATCCTGGCAGTCGCTTTTACAGAATTTTCTGTGAAGGTACGAAGCCAGAGGTTAATAGAAAAATAGGAGGAAAACAGGTTGAAAAAATATACTGTGGGTATTGATTTTGGGACTCTTTCAGGACGATGCCTCTTAACGGATGTAGAAACAGGGGAAGAAATTGCAACCAGTGTTTTCGAATATCCGCATCAGGTTATGAGTGATAAACTTTTGGATGGTACTCCTCTTATGATAGATTGGCATCTCCAACATCCTCAAGACTATCTGGATGTTCTTCATTTCACGATCAGAGATGTTATGCATCAGGCTAATATTTCAAATAAACAAGTAATTGGAGTGGGAGTGGATTTTACTTCATGTACAATGCTTCCTATTCTTAAAGACGGAACTCCCTTATGTTTTTTAAATGAGTTCAAATCAGTTCCCAATGCTTATGTAAAGCTCTGGAAACATCATTCTGCTCAGCCGTGGGCAGATAAAATGACAGAAACAGCCATCAGACGGGGAGAAAAATTTATTAAACGTTATGGAGGGAAAATCTCCAGTGAATGGATGTTTCCTAAAATATGGCAGACTTTGGAGGAAAATCCTGAAGTATATGAGAAAGCTGACACCTTTATAGAAGCGGCTGATTGGATTGTCATGGTTCTTACAGGGAATTTAGTCAGGAATACGGCTTCTGCCGGAGCGAAGGCGTGCTGGCATAAAAAAGACGGTTTTCCCTCTAAAGAATATTTTAAAGAGCTGGACCCCCGGTTAGAAAATATCATAGAGGAAAAATTCTGGGGAGAGGTCCGTTCCATTGGAACCAGAGCAGGACTATTGACTCAAAAAGCAGCAGAGTTAACAGGACTTTTGGAAGGTACGCCGATAGCTACTGCACATCTTGATGCACACGGCGCTACTGTAGGAGCAAAGATTACTGAGCCTGGAAAGATGCTTATTATGATGGGAACCTCAAGCTGTCATGAATTAATGTGCAGTACAGAGGAAATGGTTCCTGGAATCTGTGGATATGTAGAAGATGGAATCGTTCCGGGATACTACGGATACGAGGCTGGACAAAGTTGTGTGGGAGATCATTTTGCCTGGTTTGTAGAAAACTGTCTTCCAGCATCCTATAAAGAAGAGGCGAAGCGTCAGAATAAAGATATTTATTCCTATCTGAATATTCTGGCCGCAGAAAAAGAAGTAGGGGAAACAGGTCTGATTGCGTTGGACTGGTGGAACGGAAACAGAAGTGTTTTAGTAGATGGCAATTTATCCGGTATGATTTTAGGCTATACACTTTTAACAAAACCGGAGGATATTTACAGGGCTCTTATCGAAGCGACTGCATTTGGGACAAGAAAAATTGTAGAAACTTTTATTGAATATCATGTTCCGGTAGACGAGATCATTATTGCAGGAGGAATTGCAGAAAAGAATCCCTTTATTATGCAGATATATGCAGATGTAACAGGGAGGACTATTCACATAGCTGGATCAAAACAAAATGCAGCATTGTCTTCCTGCATCTGGGCAGCGTTAGCAGCCGGAAAAGAAAACGGAGGATATGATGATATAAAAGAAGCTGCTGATAATATGGGCAATATTAAAGATGTAGTTTATAGTCCAAACTGGGAAAACAAAGCGGCATACGATCAGTTATATAAAGAGTATGAAGTACTCCACGATTATTTTGGGCGCGGGATTAATCCGATAATGAATAATCTAAAGAAAAGAATGAATGAGTGCAGGAGGAATAGAAAATGTTAGAGAAATTAAAAGAAGAAGTTTTAGAGGCCAACCTGGATCTGGTAAAAAAGAATCTGGTGATTTCTACCTGGGGAAATGTATCCGGCTATGATAAGGAAAGCGGCTTGGTCGTAATTAAAGCCAGTGGAGTTCATTATGACGAAATGGGAATTGAACATATGGTAGTCGTAGACTTGGATGGAAAGGTTGTGGAAGGTGACTATGTTCCGTCTACAGATACTCCCACACATATAGAACTTTATAAAGTTTTTGGAGACGAGGGAATCAGAGGAATCGTTCATACTCATTCTCAGTTTGCAACTATGTGGGCACAGTTTGGCCGGGACATTCCAGATTACGGAACTACGCATAGTGATTATTTTTATGGTAATATTCCCTGTACCAGAAAAATGGCGCCAGAAGAAATTGCCGGGGAATATGAAAAAAACACAGGAAGCGTTATTCTGGAACGTTTCCGGGAGATAAGTTGCCGCCGGATGAACGCGGTTCTGGTACATAGTCATGGACCTTTTGTATGGGGAGAGGATCCCAAAGCAGCGGTCCTTCATAGTCAGGTATTGGAATATATATCTAAAATGGCATACTGCAATTATGTGATGTCGGAGGGGAAATTGCCCTTTATTCAGGAAGAACTAAAAAATAAACATTATAATCGAAAATTTGGAGAAGATGCATACTATGGTCAGAGACATAAGGGATGACAGTATTAAGAGAATAAAAAAAATAATGAATTCGGAAGCGAACGAAATTGCTAGAACTGCAAACGACCTGAATCCGTTGGAGTTACAACAGGTGTTGTATATTTTAAAAAAATGCCAGGGGAAAATTATTACAACGGGATGTGGGACTTCAGGAACAGCAGCAAAAAAAATTGCGCATACATTTAATTGTACCGGATTATCTGCTTTTTTCCTTTCTCCGGCAGAAGCTCTTCATGGAGGAATGGGAGCCATTAACAAAGAAGATGTGGTTATATTTATCTCTAAGGGAGGACACAGTTCTGAATTAGATTTAATGATAGAATCTGTCATTAAAAAGGGAGCAGTTACAATCATAGTTACAGAAAATAAAAATTCTGTTCTGGCGCAAAAGGGAAGTCAAACTTTGTTGGTTAAAGT